>JALYSB010000005.1 GCA_030855025.1 Pseudomonadota bacterium | reverse complement strand
GCCGAGGCACGACGCAGGCTCGAGCGGCTGCGCCTGGCCATCGCGGCGATTGACGAGCGGGTCGCGGTCCGGACCGGAGACCCGGAAGCGCTGGCGACCGAGGAAGCGCGCGCGTGGGCCCAGGCGCTCGGGGTGCAATGCCAAAGCGCACTCGATGAATTGACGCTCCTCGCGCCCTGGCTGCATGTGCCGGCGCTCGCGCAGGCGCTCGATGATCTCCCGGTGCTCGCGCAGATCCCGACTTTGCGCGAGCTGGCGAATTTGCGGCCGGCGCTGTCGCAGGAAATCGCTCGCCTGCGAGACACCGCTGCGACCCCCGGGAGGCGCGAGCAATTCGACGAGCTTGAGCGCCTCGCCGCGGTCGCGGGCACGTGTGCAAGGGAACGGATCGAGGCGATCGAACGGATCGCGTCGCAATGCGAGGGGCTTGCGCACATGGAATCCGACTTCCTCTACGACCGCACGCGCCATCTGTTCGCGGTCGGATACAACGTCGATGAACGCCTGAGGGACCTGAGCCATTACGACCTGCTCGCCTCGGAGGCCCGGCTCTCGACCTTCGTAGCCATCGCGCAGGGCCAGGTTCCCCAGGAAAGCTGGTTCGCCCTGGGACGGCTGCTCACTTCCTCCGGGAACCGTCCGATGCTGCTCTCCTGGAGCGGGTCGATGTTCGAGTACCTGATGCCATTGCTGGTGATGCCGACGTACCCGAACACGTTGCTCGACGAGACGTGCCGCGCCGCTGTGGAACGCCAGATCGCGCATGGCAAGCAGCTCGGCGTGCCGTGGGGCATGTCGGAGTCGGGTTATTACATGGTCGATGCCAGCCTCAATTACCAGTACCGCGCCTTCGGCGTCCCCGGGCTGGGGCTCAAGCGCGGGCTCTCCGAGGACGTGGTCATCGCTCCGTATGCGTCGGTGCTGGCCCTCATGGTCGCGCCCGAGGCCGCCTGCTCGAATCTGCAGCGGCTCGCGGCGCAGGGGCTGGCGGGACAATTCGGTCTCTTCGAAGCGATCGACTACACGCCGGCGCGCTTGCCGCGTGGGCAGACGAGCTCGGTGGTCCGTTCGTTCATGGCGCATCACCAGGCGATGAGCCTGATCTCCTTGGGTCATTTGCTCCTCGATCGCCCGATGCAGAGGCGATTCGAGTCGGACCCGCTGTTCCAAGCCACGCTCCTGCTCTTGCAGGAGCGGATTCCGAAATCCGCCACGTTCCTTCCCCATATCTCCCGGCTCACGGGAATTCGAGCCAGCCCCGCCGAGGGGGAAACGCCGGTGCGGGTCATCGCGAGCCCCGCCACGCCGATTCCCGAGGTGCAGCTGCTGTCGAACGGCCGTTATCACGTCATGGTCACCAACGCCGGGGGCGGCAGCAGCCGCTGGAAGGATCTTGCGATCACGCGATGGCGCGAAGACACCACCTGCGACAACTGGGGGGCGTTCTGTTACGTCCGCGACGTCGTGAGCGGTGAGTTCTGGTCGACTTCGCATCAGCCGACCGGGAAGGTGGCGGACCACCATGAGGCGATCTTCTCCGAGGGTCGCGCCGAATTCCGCCGTCGAGACCACGGGTTGGACATCCACACCGAGATCGCCGTTTCGCCCGAGGACGACATCGAGTTGCGCCGGGCGCGCCTCGTCAACCGCTCGCGGACCCGCAAGGTGATCGAGCTCACCAGCTACGCGGAAATCGTCCTGGCCCCGCCCGCGGCCGATGCCATCCATCCGGCGTTCAGCAACCTGTTCGTCCAGACCGAGATTGCGGCGCAAGAGCAGGCCATCCTTTGCACGCGCCGGCCGCGCTCCCGGGACGAGCAGGCACCCAGCGTGTTCCACCTCATGGCCGTGCACGGCGCGACAGCCACCAGCGTCTCCTATGAAACCGACCGCATGCGCTTCGTCGGCCGCGGCAACACCCCCGCCTCGCCCCAGGCGATGCGAGATCCCGCACCGCTCTCGGGAACCCAGGGATCCGTGCTCGATCCGATCGTTGCCATCCGGGTTCGGATTACGCTCGAACCGGAGCAGAGCGCCACGCTCGACATGGTCTACGGCATCGCCGAATCGCGGGAAGCGGCGATGGCAATGGTCAGGAAATACCAGGATCCACGCCTTGCGGATCGCGTCGTCGAGCTTGCCTGGACCCACGCCCAGGTCGTCCTGCGCCAGATCAACGCCACCGAAGCCGACGCTCGCCTCTATTCGCGCCTCGCCAATTCGATCCTGTTTGCGAATGCATCGCTGCGCGCCGATGCCGCCGTCATCGCCCGGAATCGGCGCGGGCAATCCGGGCTATGGGGATACGCGATTTCGGGGGATCTTCCGATCGTGCTGCTGCGCATCGCGGACGCCGCCAACATAGACCTCGTGCGCCAACTGGTGCAGGCGCACGCCTATTGGCGGCTCAAGGGCCTGGCGGTCGATCTCGTGATCTGGAACGAGGATCGCGCGGGATACCGGCAGTTGCTCCAGGATCAGATCATGGGGCTGATCACCGCGCGAGTCGAAGCGCAGATGATGGATCGGCCGGGCGGGATCTTCGTGCGGCGCGCCGACCAGATCTCCGAGGAGGACCGCGTGCTGCTCGAGTCGGCGGCACGCGCGATCCTCTCCGACGCCAAGGGTTCGCTCGCCGAGCAGGTCGGGGGGCGCGCGTTCCCTGAAGTGCGCATTCCGCGGCTCGTCCCGGAGCGGGAAATCCCCATCGAGCGGCTCCACGAAGATACGACGTCGCGGGGCCTCATCCTCGACAACGGGCTCGGCGGATTTACGCCGGACGGTGCCGAATACGTCATCACGACCCAGCGGGGCCACCTCACGCCCGCTCCCTGGGTCAACGTGCTTGCCAACCCCCACTTCGGCACGATCGTCTCCGAGAGCGGGGGGTCCTACACGTGGAGCGAGAATGCCCACGAATTCCGGCTCACGCCATGGAGCAACGATCCCGTGAGCGATTCCGCCGGCGAGGCGATCTATGTGCGCGACGAGGAGACCGGGCATTTCTGGTCGCCCACGCCGCTGCCAAGCCGCGGCCGGACTGCTTATGTGTCCCGGCATGGGTTCGGATACACGGTGTTCGAGCACCTGGAGGATGGAATCGCCACCGAGCTTCGGGTTCATGTCGCCCGGGACGCCGCGATCAAGTTCTCAGCCCTGAAAATTCGCAACGCATCGGGCCGGGCGCGGCGAATTTCCGTCACGGGTTACGTGGAATGGGTGCTCGGGGACTTGCGGGCAAAATCGGTGATGCACGTCGTTACCGAGAAGGACGGCAAAACCGGCGCGCTTTTCGCGCGGAATGCCTACAGCGCCGAATTCGGCGAACGAGTGGCGTTCTTCGACCTGGACCACGGGGCGCGCACGTTCACCTGCGATCGAACCGAGTTCATCGGACGCAATGGAACGCTCGCGGCTCCTGCGGCGATGGCGCGAACGCGGCTATCGGGAAGGTCCGGGCCGGCGCTGGACCCCTGCGCCGCAATCCAGCTGGTGCTGGAGCTGCATGCGGGGGAGGAGCGCGAGGTGACCTTCCGGCTGGGCGTCGGTCGGGAAGCCGACGACGCCAGGAGCCTGGTCCAGCGCTTCCGCGGCGAGACCGCCGCGCAATCCGCGCTCGACGCAGCGCGTCTGCAATGGTGGAAAACCCTCGGCGCCGTGCAGGTGGAAACACCCGACGAATCTCTCAACGTGCTGTGCAACGGCTGGCTCCTGTACCAGACACTCGCCTGCCGCCTGTGGGCGCGCAGCGGTTTCTACCAGTCCGGCGGCGCGTTCGGATTTCGCGATCAACTGCAGGACGTCCTGGCGCTCGTCCACGCCGATGCGGGCCTGACCCGGGCGCAGCTCCTGCTGTGTGCGAGCCGGCAGTTCGTGGAAGGAGACGTCCAGCATTGGTGGCATCCGCCGTCGGGGCGCGGGGTGCGAACACAATGCTCCGACGATTACCTTTGGCTGCCATTTGCGATCGCGCGCTATGTCTCGGCCACCGGCGACACCGGCGTGCTCGACGAGTCCGTCGGCTTTCTGGAGGGGCGGCCCGTCAATGCCGGCGAGGATTCGTACTACGACCTGCCCGGCCGCTCCCTGGAATCGGCAAGCCTGTACGAACACGGGGTGCGCGCGATCCTGCACGGCCTTCGCTTTGGAGGTCATGGACTGCCGCTGATGGGCTCGGGAGACTGGAACGACGGCATGAACCTCGTCGGCATCGAAGGGAAGGGCGAAAGCGTCTGGCTCGCGTTCTTCCTTTGCTCGGTGCTCGCGCAGTACGCGAAGGTGGCACACCAGAGGGGTGATTCGGCATTCGCGCAGCGCTGCGAGCGGGAAATCGACGCGCTGCGCACCAACATAGAAGCGCACGCCTGGGACGGAGCGTGGTATCGGCGCGCGTACTTCGACGACGGATCGCCGTTAGGCGCGGCAAGCAACGACGAATGCCGGATCGACTCCATTTCCCAGAGCTGGGCGGTACTGTCGGGCGCCGCGGACGCGAGGCGCTCGAAACAGGCGATGGACGCCGTCCACGAGCACCTCGTGCGCGGCGACGACGCCCTCATCCAGCTCCTTACCCCGCCGTTCGACCGCTCGGGTCAATACCCCGGCTACATCCGGGGCTACGTTCCGGGTGTCCGCGAGAACGGCGGCCAGTACACCCACGGCGCGATCTGGTCGGTGATGGCGTTTGCGGCGCTGGGCAACGCCGATCGCGCCTGGGAGCTGATGGACATCATCAATCCGATCAACCATGGCAGGACCGCCGAGGACGTGGCGAAGTACCGGGTCGAACCCTATGTGGTTGCAGCCGATGTCTATGCGAGTGCACCCCACATCGGGCGCGGCGGATGGTCGTGGTACACCGGCTCGGCCGGGTGGATGTACCGGCTCATCGTCGAGTCGCTTCTCGGGGTCGAGCTCGCCGGCGACCAGCTTCGATTCAAGCCTTGCATGCCGGGGAATTGGGACAACTACAAGCTGCGCTACCGCTATCGGGAAACGACTTACAACATCACCGTGTCGCGAGCGTCGGGGCCGGCCATCCCAGGCGTGCGCGTCGATGGCGAGCTGAAATCCGATGGCGCGGTGACACTCGTGAACGACCTCGCCGGGCACGCAGTAGAAGTCGTGCTGCCGGTCTAGGCCCGCAGGCTGTTGTGGATGTGGGTGGCCGCGATGGCCGCGTGGCCGGTCGCCACGCTGATCTGGTTGAGGGCGGCAACCACGTCGCCCGCGGCGTAGACGCCCGGCACCGAGGTCTGCTGGTGCTTGTCGACCACGATGTCACCTTCGGCCGTGGTGCGGGCGCCCAGGGCGAGGGCGAGGTCGGAGCGGATCCGGCAGCCGAGGACCGGGTAGATGGTGGCAAAGGTCTCCTCGGCGCCATCCGCGAGCCACACGCGCGCCTGCCGGTCGGCGGTCATCGCCATCTCGCACACCGGCTCCGCGAGGTAGCGGATGCCGGCACGCTCGAGTTCGGCACGGCCCGCTGCGTCGAGCGGCGCATCGCCGCGCGGAACCAGCAGCGTGAGGTTCGGCGTGAAGGTGCGCATGAAGAGCACGTGCGGCACGGCATCACTCGCAGGCCCGCACACCGCGACCTTGCGGTCGATGACCTCGTGCCCGTCGCAGATGGCGCACAGGCGGATGCAGCCCGCCGCGACCGCCTCGCGCAGGTCCGCCATCTCGGGCTCCTTGTCGACGATGCCGGTGGCGAGCAGCACCTTGCGGGCGCGCACGCGTTCCCCGGCGCAGGTGGCGACGAAGCCACCGCCCTCGCGCGCGACACTTTCCACCACACCCTCGGTCACGCGCGCGCCGTAGTGGCGCGCCTGCTCGCGCAGCCGCGCGAGCAGCTCGTCGCCCGAGATGCCATCGGGGAATCCCGGATAGTTGCGCGTGGTGGGAATGTAGGAAGCGCGGCTTTGCCCGCCGTCGTATAGCGCGATGCTGCGGCGGAAGCGCGCGAGGTAGATCGCGGCCGTGAGCCCCGCTGGGCCCGCGCCGACGATCAGGCAATCGAGCCTAGTGCCGGTGTCCGGCGCCAAGGCTGCCAGAGGCATAGCCCCGCAGTTCGTCGTAGCGCGCGACCTGTGGATCGCTCAGGACCGCTCGCAACCGGCGATGGGTCTCCAGGTGTGACAGCCGATACTCGCCTTGCAGCGTCGCGGCTTTCAGTACCGCCGCGCCAAGCTCGCCTTCGGTCAGGCTGCCGCGCAGGAAGAGCGCCTGCAGCGCCCGCTCCGCATCCACGACGCTGACGCCGATCGCTCTCGCCTCGGCCTTGTGGGCATCCATCAGTTGCCGCGTAGCCGCGCGCTGCTCCGCAGTCAGGCCGATCTGGTCGGCGAGCTCGAGCGCGTGCATCGGCCCTGGATAGTGGTTGAGCTCCGCCGCCTTGGCGAAGCCGGCGCCCGCGCCGGACAGGTACTGCTTCACTTCATCCGCCGACAAGGCTCGGATCTCCCGCGAATCCTGGCCCGCATAGTGTTGATGCTGGGCCTGCGCGGCGCCTGCAGTGGCGAGCACCGCGGCGAGCGCCGCAATTTTCAGGCTCATGGACAATCCTCCGGTTAGGAACTCCGTAATCGTAACGCGTTGGTGACGACCGAAACCGAGCTGAAGCTCATCGCCACCGCGGCAATCAATGGCGAGAGCAAGATTCCAAAGAAGGGGTAGAGGACGCCAGCTGCTATGGGCACACCGAGCGCGTTGTAGACGAGCGCGAAGACCAGGTTCTGCTTCATGTTCGCCACTGTCGCTTCGGACAACTCGCGCGCGCGCATGATTCCGCGCAGGTCCCCCTTCACCAGCGTCACCTTTCCGCTCGCCATGGCGACGTCGGTGCCGGTGCCCATCGCAATGCCCACATCGGCCTTGGCCAGCGCGGGTGCATCGTTGATGCCATCCCCCGCCATGGCCACCTTGTGCCCTTCGGCCTGAAGCTTCGACACCAATGCGAGCTTGTCCTCGGGACGCACTTCGCCCAACACCTCGTCCAGCCCCAGCTTGGCGCCCACCGCCTTGGCGGTCGTGAGCCCGTCACCGGTCGCCATCACGATGCGAATGCCAGCCTCGCGCAGCTTGGCGATCGCCTCCGGGGTCGATTCCTTGATCGGGTCGGCGACCGCGATCAGGCCCGCGAGCCGGCCGGCGACTGCGAGATACACCACGCTCGCGCCCGTGATCCGGCGCGCTTCCGCGGCCTCGGCCAGCGAGCTCGCGTCAACGCCCACCTGCTTCATGAGTAGGGTGTTGCCGAGCGCGATCTCCTTGCCATCCACCTTGCCGCGCACTCCGATACCAGTGCCGGACTCGAAATCGGCTGCGGGCGAGAGCGCGAGATTGCGCCTGCGGGCCTGCGCAACGATCGCGTCCGCCAGGGGATGCTCGCTGCCCTGGTCGAGGCTCGCGGCAATCCGCAGGACCTCGTCCTCGCTGAAGCCGGTGCTGGCGACGACGCTGTCGAAGGCGGGCTTGCCGACGGTGAGCGTCCCGGTCTTGTCCACGATGAGCGTGTCGATCTTGCGCAGCATCTCGATCGCCTCTGCGTCACGGAACAGCACGCCGCTGGTGGCCGCGCGGCCGGTGGCCACCATGATCGACATCGGCGTGGCGAGGCCGAGCGCGCAGGGGCAGGCAATGATGAGGACGGCGACGGCGTTCAGGAGCGCGTAGGTCCAGCTCGGCTCGGGACCGAAGAAACCCCACACGAGGAGGGTCGCAACGGCGATCGCCAGGACCGCGAGCACGAACCAGAAGGAAACGGCGTCGGCCATGCGCTGCATCGGCGCGCGCGAGCGCTGCGCCTGCGCCACCATCTGCACGATTTGTGCGAGCACCGTCTGCGCGCCTACCTTTTCCGCGCGCATCACCAGGCTGCCGCTGCTGTTGATCGTCCCCCCGATCACCGGATCGGCGGGTCCCTTCTCGACGGGGATCGGTTCGCCGGTGATCATCGACTCGTCCACGCTGGAACGTCCCTCCAGCACCACGCCGTCGACCGGCACCTTCTCGCCCGGACGCACCCGAAGGCGGTTTCCGACGTGCACGTGGGAGAGCTCGATATCCTCTTCGGTGCCGTCGTCCATGAGGCGCCGCGCCGTCTTCGGCGCCAATCCGAGCAAAGCACGGATCGCGGCGGAAGTCTGCGAACGTGCCCGCAGCTCGAGCAGCTGCCCCATCAGAGTCAGGGAGACGATGACGACGGCCGCCTCGAAATAGACGGCCACGCGGCCGTGGGCTTCGAATCCTTCCGGGAACAATCCGGGCGCGACGGTGGCAACGATGCTGTACACGTACGCCGCAGCGACCCCGATGCCGATGAGTGTCCACATGTTCGGGTTGCCGGTGCGGATCGAGGCGACGCAGCGCTCGAAGAATGGCCATGCCGCCCAGAGCACGACCGGCGTGGCGAGCACCAGCTCGATCCAGCTTCGGGCCGTTGCGGACAGGCCGGGGAACCAGCGGTGGCCAACCATGGCGAGCACGGTCACGATGATCGTGAGCGGCAGCGTCCACCAGAAACGCCGGCTGAAGTCGCGCAGCTCCGGATTGTCGTCCTCGGTGGCGCTCGGCATCAGGGGCTCGAGCGCCATGCCGCACTTGGGACAGGTGCCGGGCCCGACCTTCCGGATTTCGGGATGCATGGGACACGTGTACTCCGCCCCTGCTTGAGCGGCGGAGGGAGCCGTTTGTGTCGGGACGACCCCGCCTTCCTTCGCGAGATACTTCGCTGGATCCGCGGAGAACTTCTTCAGGCAACCGTCGCTGCAGAAGAAATACGTGACATCCTCGAAAGCAAAACGGCGCGGAGAATCGGGCGACACCTTCATGCCGCACACCGGATCGAGATTCATGAACGGTCCTTCCCCGCAAGATCATCCAGGATCGGGCAATCCGGACGGTGGTCACCGTGGCAACTCTTCGCCAGCTCCACAAGCGTTCGGCGCATTGCCTGAAGCTCAGTGATCTTCGCGTCCAGTTCCTCCACGTGCTTCATCGCCAGTCGCTTCACGTCACTACTCGCGCGCCGGCGGTTCATCCAGAGCCCGAGCAGCCCCTGGATCTCCTTCATCGAAAAGCCGAGGTCGCGCGCGCGGCGAATGAACCGCAGCATGTGCACGTCGGACGCGCGGTAGGTGCGGTAGCCCGCGGCCGTCCGGCCGACCTTCGGAATGAGGCCGTTCTCCTCGTAGTGACGAATCATCTTCGCGGATACGCCCGCTGCGGCAGCGGCCCCGCCGATGTTGAGCATGCCGTCGCGCCTGGCTTCCGAGAGCTCGAAAGTGGCCATGTGTGATCTCTTAGTTGAGCCTGAAGTGCCCAATCTAAACCTTCCCATGATGGGAAGGTCAACCCCTTTCCCCGACCACCCCCGAGGCTGGGCTGGAGACTCCAGCCGACAAGTGCCGCCTTGAGTCGGCTAGTTCAGTCGGCCAGGGCCAACCTCACTTCTTGTGCTTGGCGAGCCACTGGTCGAACTGTTTGATCTCTTTCTGCTGAGCCTCGATGATCTTCTTGGCCATCGCGCGCATGCTCGCGTTCTTCCCACTCTTCAGTTCCATCTGGGCCATGTCGATGGCGCCTTGATGGTGCACTTTCATCATCATCGCGAAGTCGTGGTCGGGATCTCCGGTCGTCTTCATGGACTCCATGCTCTTCATCATGCCCATCATCGACCCATGCATGTCTCCGCCGGCGGCCATTCCCGACATTCCCGCCTTCATCGAATCTTTCTTGTCCATCGACATCCCCGGCTTCATTGAATCCTTCTTGTCCATCGACATCCCCGGCTTCATTGAATCCTTCTTGTCCATCGAGGTTCCCGCGGGGGCCTGGGCCAGCGCCGGTGAAATGCCCGTGACGAAGGCGAAGGCGCCGATACCGAGGCAGGTCTTTTGAAGGAAGCTCTTGCAGGTCATGACGATCTCCACGTGATACCGGCCGCAACAGGACCGGTGGTTGATAATGGTCAATCGCGACGTCACGGGTACAACTACGGTCCGTCGTGCCGAACCCAACTTGGAGTCCAGACGTCGCCCGAAGTTCAGACATTGCGAATCTGTCAGAATTACTGCGTTGCCCACCGTACATACAGGTGCGTGGCGGCCCGCTCTAATGCTCTTCCCATGATGCGAAAGGGATTCCCATGAGAACGGAAACAATCCAGGTTGGTGGAATGACGTGCGGGGGCTGCGTAGCCTCGGTCACCAAGGCGCTGAAGTCGGTGCACGGCGTGAATGAAGTTGCCGTTTCCCTCGAGCCGGGCGAAGCCAGGATCGAGTTCGACGAGGGGACGACTTCGTCAGAGCAACTACGTGCGACTGTTCTAAAAGCGGGTTACAAGGTCAACACGGCGAGCGACAAGAGTCCGACCAAAGGCGGGTGTTGCAACTAGTTCTTGCGAAGCATCCCGACTTCTCGAATCACATCCGCTTCAATTCGGTGTGGAAGCCGCTCGCCTTCAACTTAATGACGACGATCGCCGCGGTCGGATTCTGCCAATACCATCCGTGGGTGCCTGCAAAGGGTGCCGTCAGCGTACCCGCACCCTTCGCCGCGCTGCCCTTGTCGAAGCTGAGGAACGCGCCTTGTGGCCCCGCGGCCGGCTCACCATGGAAATCGAAGTTGACAGCAGCGGCGCCCGAGTCCCACTCGTAGACGATGGATTCGCCCTCACCGAGCACGGCCTTGTATTCGACCTCCCCTTTGGGGGGTAGCGTGACGACGATCGAATCGACGCGCAGGGGTCGCGTGGACGCCGCCGAGTAGCGGACTGGCGCCGAGCCGGCCGCGACTGGAACGGCCACAGGTGCAGGCCTTGGCAACTCGGCACCCTTCGCGGCCAGGACCTTTTGCTCGCCCATGGGGGTGAGCCCGAGGAATCGTCCGGCACCCGTCCAGTCGATGCCGTATTCCGCGGGCATGACCACCGTTACCAGAATCGCGGCCGCGATCACCATCGCCCACAGCGTGGCTTTGCCCGGCGAGGCGTTGAATCCCTTGTCGCTCGGTCCAGCGGCTGGCAAAACGTCTGCGTCACGTTCCATGCATCCCTTTCAAGCCAAGGCGAAATAGCCGGTGAGTTGATAACCCGTCAGAAGAAAGCCGGCAGCCATGATCGCCGCGTTCGCGACATAGGCATTGCGAGCGAAAGCGGGCGAGCGGCGCAGATAGCCCATCGCGATCAACATGACGCCCAGCGCAAGCAGCTGGCCCACCTCGACACCCACATTGAACGAGACGATGTTGGCGACGAGGCCCTGCGGGGAGAGCGAGAACTCCTGCAGCTTGGTCGCGAGCCCGAAGCCGTGCGCGAGACCGAAGAAGAGCACCGCCGCGCGCGCATCGGGCCTGACTCCGAACCAGCGCCCGAACGCATCGAGGTTATCGAGGGCTTTGTAGACCACCGACAGACCGATGATTGCATCGACCAGGTAGGGATTCGCGTGAACCCCCGCCAGCACGCCAAAGAGCAACGTCACGCTGTGGCCCACGGCGAAGAGCGTGACATACAGCGCCACGTCCCGCATGCGATGGAGGAAGAAGATCACGCCGAAGAGGAACAGCAGGTGATCGTAACCGGTCACCATGTGCTTGGCGCCCAGGTAGATGAAGGAGGCCACCTGGACCCCGGCCGAGCGCTCGACGAAACCCTTGTCGCCCTCGGCCACGCCGTGGCTCCACGCCAACGCGTGAAAAGCGAACAGCCCAAGGGCAACCAGAACGGGGCCGGATCGCATGGACGCCCGTCGCATACCGGCCGCCGATTACTTCGCGGCCATCTCGATCTGGGTGATTGTGAAGTTGCCTTCGATCTTTTCGGCTGCGAACTTGATCTTGTCGCCTTCCTTCACTTTGTCCAGGAGCGCTGCATCCTTGACGCGGAAGACCATCGTCATCGGCGGCATCTCGAGGCTCTTGATCTCGCCGTGCTTCACGGTGACCTTGCGCTGCTCCTTGTCGACCTTGCGGACTTCGCCCTCGGCCATGGCGCCCTGGCTTTGCGCGGCGGCGGCCGGAGCGGACTTCGGATGATCGTGCGCGTAAGCGGCGGGGGCGCCCATGACCAGGGCGGTGAACACGACTCCAAGAACTCGTTTCATCTCGATTGATCCTCTTCGGTGCGGTGGAATGACTAGGTTGTTTCGGTTACTTCGCGACGACCGTGATCTTGCCCTTCATCCCCGCCTCGTAATGGCCCGGGATGAGACAGCCGAAGTGATACTCGCCGGCCTTGGTGAACTGCCAGACGATTTCTTCCTTCTTGCCGGCGGCCACATGGGCCATGTAGGGCTCTGCGTGCTCCATGGTCGGAAACTTGAGCATCAACGCGGCGTGCTCCTTCAACTCCTTTTCCGTGCCAATGACCATCTCGTGCATCTGCTTGCCGGAGTTCTTCACCACGAACTTGACGGTGTCTCCCGCCTTCACGGACAGGGTGTCGGGCGTGAAGCGCATCGTGTCGGCCATATCGACCTGGATGGTCTTGCTGACCTTCTTCGGGTCGCCCTCGCGGCCGAAGGCTTTCTCCTCGGTCGAGATCTTCTTGACGCCCTTGGCTCCGTGCTCCGCGGGCCCGTGGGCGAAGGCTTGCGAGCCTCCGGCGGCCAGTGCCAGGGCGGTCAGGGCACTCAAAAGATTCATCCTCATGGAACTCTCCTCTTTCATTGCGGGCTTGAATTCAGTGGCCGGAATGGCCGTTCGGCTTGCGCACACTCATCTCAACGTTCTTGCCGCCTTTCGGTTGAACGGCGGCCTTCGGCGCGCGCACCGGTTCGGCGAGCTGGCCGTTCCATTCGTAAGACGTCGTACCGGCGGGAGGCTTGTACCAGCCCGGATCCTTGTAGTCGCCGGGCTTCACGTCGGCGCGCACCTTGACGGTGGTGAACATGCCGCCCATCTCGATTGGGCCATAGGGACCCTGGCCCGACATCATCGGGAGCGTGTTGTCCGGCAGCGGCATTTCCATCTCCGCCATGTCGGCCATGCCGCGCTCGCCCATCACCATGTACTCGGGCACGAGGGAAGTGATCTTGCGGGCGACTTCGCGGTGGTCGACGCCAATCATCGTCGGCACGTCGTGGCCCATGGCGTTCATCGTGTGATGCGACTTGTGGCAGTGGAACGCCCAGTCGCCCAGCTCGGTCGCGTCGAATTCGATCGCGCGCATCTGTCCCACGGCGATGTCCGCGGTGACCTCGGGCCAACGCGATCCCGGCGGCGTCCATCCCCCGTCGGTTCCCGAGACCACGAACTCGTGCCCATGAAGGTGGATCGGGTGATTGGTCATCGTGAGGTTGCCGACGCGAATCCGCACGCGGTCGTTGTGCCGGACGACGAACGGATCCAACCCCGGAAAGACCCGCGAATTGAAGGCGAAGAGGTTGAACTCGAGCATCGTATTCACCTTGGGCGTGAAGCTCCCCGGGTCGATGTCGAAGTTGTTCAGCAGGAACACGAAATCCCGGTCGACTTTCATGAAATCGGGATTGCGCGGATGGGTCACCCAGAAGCCCATCATCCCCATCGCCATCTGCGTCATCTCGTCGGCGTGGGGGTGATACATGAAAGTGCCGGGACGGCGCGCCTCGAATTCGTAGACGAACGTCTTGCCGACAGGAATGTGCGGCTGGTTCAATCCGCCCACCCCGTCCATCCCATTCGGCAGGCGCTGCCCGTGCCAGTGGATCGTCGTGTGCTCCGGCAGCCGGTTGGTGACGAAGATGCGCACGCGGTCGCCTTCGACCACCTCGATGGTGGGGCCCGGGCTCTGGCCGTTGTAGCCCCAGAGGTGCGCCTTCATCCCGGGGGCGAGCTCGCGAACCACCGGCTCGGCGACCAGGTGGAATTCCTTCACGCCGTTCGTCATCCGCCACGGCAAGCTCCAGCCGTTGAGCGTGACCACCGGGTTGTAGGGTCGGCCGGAGTTCGGCATCAGCGGCGGCTGCGTGTCGGGCTTGGCCATGCTCGGCGCCTCGGGAAGCGCGGCGAGCGAGGCGCGGCTGACTGCGGTGGCTGCCACGGCAACACCGGCGCCGGTCAGAAAGTCACGTCGTGATGCCATGGTCCCTCGCGACTCCTCGCTTTAGTGGCCGCCGGGCGCCTCGGCCTGGGAGGCCGTGGCGCCCTGCATGGGGGTGGTGGAAGGCTTGCCGATGAGCGCCATGTCGAGATCGGCCCGGGCGATCCAGAAATCACGCAACGCCTCGATCGAGCTGTTGACGCTCAGGATCTGCGAGCGCGCGTCGGCCAGGAGCTCGAACACCCCGATCAGCATGCCGTTGTAGCGCAACAGGTTCTCGTCGGCGATGCGCTTGCGCAGCGGCACGATCTCGTCGCGGTAATGGCGTGCGATGTCGTAGTTGGCGCGGTAGCCGCGATAGGCCTCGCGCACTTCCGAACGGGCGTTCACGGCCGCCTGCGCCGCACGGTTGAGCACCTGCGTGTAGACCGCCTCGGCCCGCGCGAGGCGCGTGCTCCCGAAGTCGAAGATCGGCAGCTCGAAGCTGATCTCGTAGGTTTTCCGCGTGGCGATGTCCCCGTCGTAACCCTTCTCACGCTCGCGCGCGGCTCCAAACTCCAGCACGTTCACGAACCGGGTGACGCGGGTCAGCCCCAGGTTGCTCGCCTGCGCTTGCGCATCCAGGCGGACCATGCGAAGGTCGAGTCGACGCTCCATTGCGCGCCCCTCGACGTCGGGAAGCTCGTCCGCCGCGTTCGGCAGGTCGGGAAGCCTCTCCGGGAGCTGGAAGGCGATGTCCTTGCCCCAGAGGCCCATCAGGCGAATCAGCTGCTCGCGGGCGGTCACGGCGGCCTTTTCCGAATGCGCAAGTCGCAGGGCCGCATCGGCATAAAACGCCTGCTCTCGCATCCTGCTCAGCTTGCTCCAGTTGCCCACCTGCTCCATCCGGCGAGCAAGCTCGGCACTCGCTTCGGCGGCGGTACGGACCTGGCGCATGTAGCGCAACGACTCTTCCGTGGCGACCGCGACGAAATAAGCCTTGCGTGTATCCGAAGCGAGTCGAAGGACTTCCAGCGCCACCTGGTTCTGCGTTCGCGCGAAGCGGCGCTTCTCGACTTGGGTCGCAAGGGGTATCACCACCAGGGAAAAGACGTTGAAGCTCAGCGCCTGCTCGACGGAGGAGGCGGAGTCGAGCCCTCCACGCGAGCGCGAGAAGGTGAAGTGGGGGTTTGGCAGCCTGCCCGCCTGCACGCGATCGGCCTCGGCGATTCCCAGCTCCTGGAGCGACGCCTGGATCCCCTGGTTGTTCAGGAGCGCGATCTGCACGGCATCTTCGACACCGAGGGGGTTCTTGAGAAGCTCGGCAACCCGTCCCGCGAGGGTGTCCTGCTCACCCGGCGTGCGGGCGATGAGGACCTCCTTGCCGGCATTTTCCCTGACCATTTGCTGCACCGCGTCGAGCCCGCCATCCTTTGAAAAGGTGGCGCAACCCGACAGCAACAGCGCGGCGGCGGCGAGAATTCCCGCGCGGGGCAGCGGTGCCGCCCGCTGGATTCGTTGCACGTTCTTCACCTACTGGGTCTTGTGGCCAGCGTGCCCGCCACCTGCCGGGGGGCCTGGCGGTTGCGACGGCTTGGAAGCCTCGCCGGCGGCGGCGGGCGCCGCCGGGGCGTCGGGAACCTTGCCGCCTGCAAAGGCCTTCCAGCCTCCGAGCTGGTGCACGAGGTCATTGGCGAGTCGCCACGAGGCGACCGGTTGATCCTCGAGCTTGCGATATCCCTTGAAGGAGGATTCGTAGGCCACCGGCGGCGTGTCCATTCTTTTTCCTGCAGCCCCATCCGGGCTCGGACGTCCTTGCCCTTGCGCGACCGGGATGGCGACCATCGAGGCGAGGGCCCCATAGGCGATGGCGAGGGCGAAAGAGATTCTGCTGGCCAAGAGGAAAGCTCCACGAGGGGGTGTTAGGGAAGAGTAGCGGCGCACGGCCTTCGTTCCCGTTACGGACAGATTACAAACTCGTTATCTTCAAGTCGGCGAATTTTCCTGGGTTACGCTCGATGCCTCGGGAGGTGCGGTGGGATGAGATTACTGCTGGCTGAAGACGAGGCCCATGCGGGGCAATACCTGGTCAAAGGCCTGGAAGAAAACGGGTTTGTGGTGGACTGGGTGCTCAACGGCGTGGACGCGGTGCACCAGGCCAAGACTTCGGCTTACGAGTTGATCGTCCTCGACGTAGGCCTCCCCGACATGGATGGCTGGACCGCGTTGCGGGAAATTCGCAAGGACCAGCAAACTCCGGTCCTGTTCCTGACAGCCCGCGACCGCGTAGAGGATCGCGTCCGGGGACTGGAGCTGGGCGCCGACGACTACCTGGTCAAGCCTTACGCGTTTTCAGAGCTGCTGGCGCGTGTCCGGGCCCTGATGCGCCGGGGCAAGGCCCAGGAACTGGACGTCATGCGTGTGGCGGACCTTGAAGTGCACCTGTTGCGGCGTAGGGTCGAGAGGCGTGCCCAGCGGATCGACCTGACGGCGCAGGAGTACGCTCTCCTCCTGCTCTTCCTGCGGCGGCAAGGCGAGGTCCTCTCTCGCACCCTGATCGCGGAGCAGGTCTGGGACATGAACTTCGACAGCGATACGAACGTGGTCGAAGTCGCCGTCCGGAGGCTGCGCGCCAAGATCGATGATCCCTTCGACGTGAAGCTCATCCATACGGTTCGCGGATTCGGCTACGTGATGGAGGATCGCTCGCCTTGAACGCCACTTCGCGCAGTCTCTCGATCGCCGCACGACTCGTGATCCTGTTCGTCGTGGGATCGGCCGTCATCATGGCAGGCGCGGGATATGCCCTCTACCACGCGTTACGCATGCAGCTCGAGGCCCAGGACCTCGCAGAGGTCCGGGGCAAGACGGAAGTGGTTGAATATGTGTTGCGCGACATCGATGGTCCGGCGGCACTCGAAACCCGGCTGCAGCGCCTTCGCGATATCTCGATCGGCCATCCCCACCTCAGCATCAGCGTGCGCTACGGGGGACGCTGGCTGTTGCCGCCGCCCGATGACCTCCTCGAGGTCGCCACACGAGCGATCGAGCCGGCGCCGCAGGTCCCCTATGTCGAGGCGCATGCCGGCAAGCGCATCTGGTGGCTTCATCCGGTACGCCGCACATTCGCCGGCGCGCGCGGGGGCAACATCGACGTGGTAGTGGCCGTCGAGACGACCGAAACCTACAAGCTCTTGCGCGACCATGCGGCGGTCGCGGTCATGGTGGCTCTGCTGGGAACCGCCGCAAGTGCCCTACTGGCGTGGTTCGTGGCGCGGCGCGGGCTGGCGCCGCTGGCGCAAGTTGCCGCTCGTGCTGGACAGGTTACCGCCCAGAGGCTGGGAGCGCGGCTGAGCCTCAAGGACGCACCCGAGGAGGTGCATGGACTTGCCGTCAGCATCAACCGGATGCTCGAACGGCTCGAGGAAAGCTTCCAGATGCTCGAGCAATTCTCCGCCGACATCGCCCATGAGCTGCGCACTCCACTCAACAATCTCCTGCTGCAGACGCAGGTCACGCTGGGCCGGACGAGGACGTCGGAGGAATACCAGGAGGCATTGCACTCGAATCTCGTCGAGATCGAGCGACTGCAGCGGATGATTTCGGAAATGCTTTTCCTGGCGCGCGCAGACCGGGGGATGATCGAGCTTGCCCGGGAGGAGATCGACGTGGCCGCGGAAGCACGCAGCGTTGCGGAGTATTTCGAGGCGGCCGCAGCGGAGAAAGCCCAATCCCTCGCGATCTCCGGCGAGGCTCGCCTTCGGGCGGATCGACTCCTCGTGCGCCGCGCGTTGACCAACCTGCTGTCGAACGCCGTTCGGTATTCCGCGCAGGGTGCCTCCATCCAGGTTGCCATCGACGCCAGCCCCGAGAGCGTGACAGTCGCGGTCACAAATCCCGGTGGCGACATTGCCGCGCCTGAGCTCCAGCGCCTCTTCTCGCGGTTCGCACGGCGCGACGAATCGAGGGCGCGTGTTCGCGAAGGCGCGGGCCTCGGCCTCGCGATCGTGGACTCGGTCATGAAAGCACAAGGCGGAAGCGTGGAAGCCCGCAGCGAGGGCGGCGCCCTGACCTTTACGCTGCGTTTCCCGGGCTCAATTCTTTCGCTGCCATGAGTTGGCGGTCATTCACGTGACGACGCGGGCTTCGCTCGGGATCTTGGTGGTTGCGGCAACGCTTGCGGGTTGCGCCTCCGCGCCCGTAACCATCCACGATGTCACGGAACCATACCTGCAGCCCGCCCCGCCCTTACCCGGGGCGGGCGTGGCCCTGGTACTTTCCGCAGGCGCGGCTCGCGGCTTCGCCCATGCCGGGGTCATCAAGGCACTGGAGGCACATGGCTTGCGACCCGACCTGATCGTTGGCAGTAGCGCAGGCAGCATCGTGGGAGCTCTGTACGCGTCAGGGCTCACCGCCGCCGAGCTCGAGACCGCGCTCGGCCGCCTGGACTCGTCGGTGTTCTCCGAGTTCGCCCTGCCCGGTCTCGGTTTCTTGCAGAGCCCCTTGGGGCTTGTGCGAAGCCACGGCCTGCACCAGTTCATGGATCGGGAAATACGGCGGCACAACATGGAGGAGTTCCCGATTCGATTCGCCGCGGTGGCGACGGACCTCCAGACAGGCGAACCACAGGTCTTCAATGCGGGCGACGCTGGATTCGCGGTGAGCGCTTCGAGCGCGATGCCGGGAATCATTACGCCGACGGAAATCCGGGGACGCCTGTACCTGGATGGACAGCTATCCAGTCCGGTGCCCGTGTCGACTGCGCGCAAGCTGGGAGCCCGGATCGTGATTGCCGTGGACGTGGTCTACCCGCCGGAAGATGCGCATCTGACGAGCGCACTGCGGGTACTTTTCCAGTCTTTCGCGATTTCCGCGTATCGGCTCAGGCAATGGGAAATCGCGGGGGCAGACTCGGTGATTGTCCCGGACCTGGGAAGAACCTCCGGCCAGTGGGGTTTCGGGGACCGCGAACGCCTGATCGCCGCGGGCGAGGCGGCCACCCTGAAGGCCATGGAACGATTGCGTCCGCTGTTCGAGCGCCGGGGAGATACGAAATGACCTTGCCCAACCTGTACAGGCGCAAGCTCTTGGCGTCGGCCGTGGCCGCGTGCACCTTCCCAGGTTGGGAATGTCAGTCGCCGCCACCCCCCTACCCCGGAACACCCCGCTGGGCGAAGGTGTTCGGGACCATCGCCGTCGTTGTGATGCTGCTGTTTTTCCTCGCGCTGCTGACCCGTGGCGCCCATCACGGATGACCCTATCACCTGAAGTACGCAAGCTTGCCCTCACCGCGCATGTCGCGACCTCGGTGGGCTGGCTCGGCGCGGTAGCTACGTTCCTGGCGTTCTCCATCATCGGATTCACCGGCCAGGGATTGTTCAGGCGCTGGGCACCCCATGGGGCCTGTTCCGCCACTATTGGGTCGTGTTCAAGCTTTCGATCACCGTCTTCATCACCGTCGTCTTGCTGCTCTACACGGAGACATTTCGCGTCATGGCAGATGTGGCGGCAGATCCGGCGCTCGCCCTTGCATCAGTGCGCAATCCCTCCCCCATCATCCACGCCGTGCTCGCGCTCATCGTGTTGATCGTGGCCACGGTACTGGCGGTGTACAAGCCGAAGGGCATGACCCGTTACGGCTGGCGCAAGCACCACGAGCAACGAACACCCCCTTAACGGCGGCCCCCGCGTCCGGTGCCAGCGATCACAGAACTTCTGCCACCAGTGCGAAGCGAATCGACCACACGCCCAGAAGTATGAAAATCACGCCGATCACTTTGGGCACGCGCTGGGAGAGTCGCCCTAGCCGCTCGAGCGCAAGACGCCCGCGACTCCATAACACGGCGACTGCGATTGGCAGCGAAAGGGCAAGGCCGAAGAGGCCGAGCATCACGAATCCGCGAGCCACGTTGCCGGGTCCGCTGATTGCGGCCGAGCCGAGAAGTGCCACGAGCAGCGGGCCGGCGCAGGCCGGAATATTGAATCCGAACACCAGTGCGAGAGCCCCCGCTCCCTTCGCTCCCGACAGTCGTTCCAACCCAGCGCCGAAAGAGTGCTTGAGTCGATTCACGTATCCCGTCAGGTACGCGATTCCCAAGGCGATATACAAGGCGCCCATCACGGCCCAGGCACCCTTCTGGAAATCGACAAAGACGCTGCCCACCAGGACGGCGATGACACCCAGCAGCCCGATGAATATTGCCCGGGCAACGGTGAAGATGAGCGTCTGCGCGACCCGGGTGGCTGGCGGGCGTCCTTCCAGGTACTGCAGGAAAAGCAGGCTCGTCCCGACGGAGCACGGCTCTATGAATCCCAGCAGGCCGAGCCCGAGCGGGAGCACGACGAGGGTGAAAAGATCATCCACCTCGGCGGCCGCGCGAGCGTGAGGAAGCGCGGAGGTACGCTAGGAACAGCAGGAACGTTGGCCCTGGATGGGCGGGCACTTGACCGATCCGAACGAGCAGAAAACGCAGCAATCGCCCGCATTCGGCTTCAAGAGCGCTTTGCAGCCCCCGCACTCGTAGAAATACTGGCACGCATCCGTCGGCATCGTCTCCTCCTTGCGGAATCCGCAGTGAGGACAGGTGAGCGTGCTTTGGAGAACGACCTGCGACACGGCGCTCATTTCCTCCTCACACCGCCACGGGCAGCCCCGCCGCCCGCCATTCCGGCATGCCGTCCTGGAGGCGCCGCGCCTTCATCCCCCGCTTGCGCAGCAGCTCCACCGCCTCGTAGGACATGAGGCAGAACGGCCCGCGGCAATAGGCCACGATCTCCTTGCGACCACGCAGCTCCCGGAAGCGCTTCTCAAGCTCGTTGATCGGGATGTTCACAGCGCCGGGCACGTGGCCGGCCGCGAACTCCTCGGGTGGCCGGACATCCAGGACAGTGACCAGGCCGCGACGGGCGCGGTCGAGGAGCTCGGGCGCGGGAATCGCTTCGAAATCATCCTTCGAGAGGAAGTAAAGGCGCACGATCCGCTCGATCTCCGCGTCGTGCGCCTCTCCCACCCTGGCGAGCGCCGTGCAAAGCGCGGTGACCTTGTCGCCGGTGAGCCGGTAGTAGACGAACGACCCGTCCTTGCGTCCGACCACCAGCCCCGCCTGGCGAAGCTTCTGGAGATGCTGCGAGGTATTGGCGACGGCGTTGCCCGTGAGCCGGGCGAGCTCGTCGACGCTGCGTTCGGACTGGCCCAGCAGCTCCAGGATCTCCAGCCGTACTGCGCTGGACAGGGCCGTGCCCACCCGAGCCAGCTGGGTAAAGAGCTCACGTTTTGGATTTCGGCTTGACACCGCTACTCCTCGAAGTTAAATTCAAGCATTCGATTGAATGATAGAACAACCACCCACCTCCCGTCTACATCGGTGGTACCGACATGATCTCCGAAGCTGCGGCTGCATACGAGCCCCTCCTGCGATTGAGCGCCTTCGTGGCCGTTTTCGCCCTGATGGCCCTGTGGGAGGTGGCAGCGCCGCGTCGCAAGCGGGAGTTTTCGCGGCAATGGAGGTGGCCCCAGAACATCGCGCTGCTGGTCATCGACATCGCGTTCATTCGCGTGATGGCTCCCGGCGCCGCGATCGCCGTGGCGATGGCGGGCGAAGTCAATGGCTGGGGGTTTCTCAACGTCGTGCAGCCGCCCACCTGGCTCGGGATCCCACTCGCGGTTGCCTTCCTGGACCTGGCGATCTACTTCCAGCACGTGGCCTTTCATGCGGTGCCGACGCTCTGGCGGCTGCATCGCGTGCATCACACCGATCTCGATTTCGACGTGACGACCGGTACGCGCTTTCATCCGGTGGAGATTCTCATTTCGACGGGGCTGAAATGCGCCGCCGTCGCCGCGATCGGCGCGCCCGTCGTGGCAGTGCTTGCCTTCGAGCTCCTTCTCAATGCCTCGTCCATGTTCAATCACGGCAACGTGCGCATGTCCGGGGGCCTCGACCGCTGGCTGCGCTGGATCGTGGTCACCCCCGACATGCACCGCGTGCATCATTCAATCGTCTTCAACGAGACTTCCAGCAACTTCGGCTTCACCTTGCCGTGGTGGGACCGCTTGCTGGGAACGTACCGCGCGCAACCCGCGGGCGGCCATGAGGGCATGACGATCGGGGTCGATGCGTTTCGCAGCCATGCCGACCTGCGCATCGATCGCCTTCTCATCCAGCCGCTGCTCGACAACCCCGGCGGCTACCCGATCAATCGGCGGGATGAGCCGACGCAGGTCTAGGGCCGGGCGGGCGACGGCGAGTGAAGTAGAACGCGGCGTAGGCGGCTGCCAGCGCGACGTAGTTCACTGCCAGCAACCAGGGAGTCGTCCAGGAAATTCCATCGACGCCCCAATAGGTCAGGGGATAGAGGAATGGAACGGCGTAATAGTCGTTGGAGTGGGTTGGTATGTCCAACGCAATGTGCAGCCACCAGCCGACCAGCGGCACCAGCAGCCAGGGCCACAGGCGCCACGCGACCAGACTGACCACGGAAAGGACGACCACGCTGTGCATGGCGCAGTGGAGATGATGGGATAACGTCTGGACCATGGGGGAAATCGCGGGCTCATTGGCCGGCGTGGCAGTGATGAACGCGTAGACCAGATCCACGGGATGGCCCTGCGTGAAGCTCCAGACAACGACGGGAATCAACTGCCCGATGTCCGGCAGCACGCCCAGCAGGACGGTCGCCGCGACCTGGCCCCGGGTAACGGGGCGCTTGCGTCGAATCGCCGCGGCCGCGACGCCGGCCCAAAGGCCGTGGGAGACGATATCCATCTCGCCCTAGCGCGCTCCGGACGCCGCGCGGGCCGGCTCGGGAACGTGGCGAGCGTAGCGCACCGTGCTCGCATCCTTGCGCACCAGCAGCACCTCGTAAGGAGGTGAGTTCGGCAGATCCATGCCCGGCGACCCCGCCGGCATTCCCGGCGCCGCGAGCCCGCGCGCCGCGGGCTTTTCCGCCAGCAGGCGCTTGATGTCGCCCGCGGGAACGTGGCCCTCGATCGCGTAGCCGCCCACCTTGGCCGTGTGGCAGGAGCCGAGCTGATCGGGAATGCCGAGCGCGCGGCGCATCGGCGCGGCATCGGCGACCGAGTGCACCCGGGTGGTGAAGCCGTTCTTCTGCAGGTGCTTGATCCACTCCCCACAGCAGCCGCACGAATCGCTCTTCCATACCTCGACGAGCGGCAACTGCTGCGCAAGAGCGCCGGGTACCGCGAGTGCGGCGGCCAGTGCCACGATGAATCCACGTCGTTTCATGTCTTCTCTCCTGTGAAGGTCAAGCGTTCAATCGCCCGCGACCGGCGCGGGCGCGTCGCCGCCGGCCGGCTTCTTCGCCGCGGCGCGGATCTCGCGCCGGCGCAGCAGCAGGTACGCCGCCGGGATCACGAACATCGACAGCAGCGGCGCCGTGATCATCCCGCCCACCATGGGCGCGGCGATGCGCTGCATGATCTCGGAGCCCGTCCCGGTGCCCACCATGATCGGCAGCAGGCCCGCGATGATCACCGCAACCGTCATGGCCTTGGGCCGCACCCGCAGCACCGCGCCCTCGCGAATCGCGTCGATCAAGTCGGCCTCGCTGGCCCGGCCCGCGGCAACACGGTCCTCCCAAGCGTGCTTGAGATAGATCAGCATGATCACGCCAAACTCGGCCGCGACACCCGCCAGCGCGATGAAGCCGACCCCGCTCGCAACCGAAACGTTGTGCTCGAGCATCCACAGAAGCCACACCCCGCCCGCGAGCGCGAACGGCATTGTGGCGAGGATGAGCGCCGCCTCATCGAAGCGCTTGAACGTGAGGTAGAGCAGCACGAAGATGATCGCGAGCGTGGCGGGAACGACGATCTTCAACTTCGCGGTGGCGCGCTCGAGGTACTCGAACTGCCCCGACCAAGAGACGGAGTAGCCGGCGGGAAGCTTCACCTCGGCCGCTACCGCCTTCTGCATGTCGCGCACCGCCCCCGCGAGGTCGCGCCCGCGGATGTCGACATAGATCCACCCGGAGAGCCGCCCGTTCTCGCTACGCAGCATCGGGGGGCCGTCGGCGATGCGGATCTCGGCGAGATCCCCAAGGCTGATCTGCGCGCCGCGCTCGGTAAGCACCGGCAGGCGGCGCAGCTCCTCGATCGAATCGCGCACTTCCCGCGGATAACGCACGCTGATCGGGAAGCGCTGCAGGCCTTCCACCGTCTCGCCCACGTTCTCCCCGCCGATCGCCGCCGAGATGATGCTCTGCACGTCGGCGATGTTGAGTCCGTAGCGCGCCGCCCGGTCACGGTCGATCTGCACATCGATGTAACGCCCGCCCGTGAGCCGCTCGGCGAGCGCGGAGGACACGCCCTCCACCTTCTTCACCACGCGCTCGATCTCGGAGGCGACGCGATCGATCTCGGCGAGGCTCGGCCCTGAAACCTTGACGCCCACGGGGCTCTTGATGCCGGTCGCGAGCATGTCGATTCGATTGCGAATCGGCGGCACCCAGATGTTGGCCAAACCCGGGACCCTCACGATCCGGTCGAGCTCCTCGATCATCTTCTCGGTGGTCATCCCGGCGCGCCATTCACTGCGGGGCTTGAACTGGATCGTGGTCTCGAACATCTCGATCGGCGCCGGATCTGTCGCGGTTTCGGCGCGGCCCGCCTTGCCAAAGACGCCGATCACCTCCGGAACCGTCCTGATGAGGCGGTCGGTCTGCTGCAGCAGCTCCGACGCCTTGCCCGCCGAGAGCCCGGGAAGGGCGGTGGGCATGTAGAGCAGGTCGCCCTCGTCGAGCGGCGGCAGGAACTCCCCGCCGAGGCGGCTCGCGGGCCACACCGAGACGAGGGCCACCACCACCGCGACGACCAGCGTGATCCTGGGATGGCGCAGCACCCCTTCGAGCAGCGGCCGATAGCCGGCGATGAGGACGCGGTTGATGGGGTTCTTCTGCTCCTCGGGGATGCGCCCGCGAATGAGATAGCCCATGAGCACCGGGATGAGCGTGACCGCGAGGCCGGCGGCGGCGGCCATCGCGTAGGTCTTGGTGTAGGCGAGCGGCGCGAAAAGGCGCCCTTCCTGCGCCTCGAGGGTAAACACCGGCACGAACGACAGCACGATGATCAGCAACGAGAAGAAGAGCGCGGGGCCGACCTGCGACGCGGCATCTCCAATCACTTGCCAGTGCGCCTCTCCCTGGAGCCGCTCGCCGGGGTGCGCGTGATTCCACGCCTCGATGTGCTTGTGTGCGTTCTCGATCATCACGACCGCCGCGTCCACCATCGCTCCCACCGCGATCGCGATCCCGCCCAGCGACATGATGTTGGCGTTCACCCCCTGGTAGTACATGACGATGTATGCCGCAAGGATGCCGAGCGGCAGCGAGACGATCGCCACGAACGCCGATCGCAGGTGGAAGAGGAAAGCCACGCACACGATCGCCACCACGATGAACTCCTCGATGAGCTTTTCCTGGAGGTTCGCCACCGCGCTCTTGATGAGGGTCGAACGGTCGTACACAGGGACGATTTCCACGCCCGGAGGCAGGCCGGGCTTCAACTCCTCGAGCTTCTTCTTCACCGCGTCGATGGTCTCGAGCGCGTTCTTGCCCGAGCGCATGACGATGATGCCGCCCGCAACCTCGCCCTCGCCGTTGAGCTCCGCGATGCCGCGGCGCATCTCGGGGCCCACCTGCATGCGCGCGACATCGCCCAGGCGAACCGAGACGCCGGCGTCGGTGGTGGTGAGCGGAATCTTGCGGAAGTCGTCGAGCGTCTTCAGGTACCCCGACGCGCGGACCATGTACTCGGCCTCCCCCAGCTCGAGCACCGAGCCGCCGGTTTCCTGGTTGGCCCGCTGGATCGCCTCGACCACCTTGCCGTGGGGAATGTTGTAGGCACGCAGGCGAGCGGGGTCGAGGACGACCTGGTACTGGCGCACCATGCCCCCGACGCTCGCCACCTCGGCCACGTTGGCGACCGCCTTCAACTCGTACTTGAGGAACCAGTCCTGCAGCGCGCGCAGCTGCGACAGGTCCGTGCGGCCGCTGAGGTCGACGAGCGCGTATTCGAATACCCATCCGACCCCGGTCGCATCGGGGCCGAGCGACGGCTTGGCCTGCGCCGGCAGCCGCGCCTGCACCTGGTTCAGGTACTCGAGGACGCGCGAGCGCGCCCAGTAGGGATCGGTGCCGTCGTCGAAAAGGATGTAGACGAACGAGTCTCCGAAGAACGAGTAACCGCGCACCGTCTTCGCGCCCGGCACCGACAACATCGTGGTGGTAAGGGGGAAGGTCACCTGGTTCTCGACGATCTGCGGCGCCTGGCCCGGATAGGTCGTGCGGATGATGACCTGGGTGTCGGAGAGGTCCGGGATCGCGTCGAGCGGCGTGCGCGTCACCGATAGCACGCCCCAGCCGGTCACGAGCACGGTCGCCAGCAGCACCAGGAAGCGGTTGGCGATCGACCAACGAATCAGGGCGGCGATCATTTTCCCGGCCCCGCAGGCGCGCTGCCCGCCGGGCGAATCGCGGTGATCGCGTATTCGCCCTGCGGCGTCGGCACGAAATCGAAGGTGACGCTCGCTCCGGGCTTGAGGTCCTGCGGTGCACCCTCCTTCGGCAGCTTGAAGTCCATCGTCATCGAGCCCCATTTGAGCGCGGGCACGGGACCATGGGAAAGCGTGACGCTGCCTTTTCCGATCGCCTCCACCTTGCCTTCGGCGGTGTGCGTTTCCATGCCTTCGGCGAGGCGCGTCGTGGTGGCCTTGAGGCTCGCTTCGGAATCGATCAGGAATTGGCCCGAAACCACGACTCTCTGGCCCGCCTCCACGCCCTTGCGGACCTCGGTCATCCCATTGGATTCCGCACCGATCTCGACATCGATGGGGCTAAGCAACTGTTTGCCGTCGGCGCCCGCGTCGGCGAGCACCACGACGGTCCGCCTGCCGGTCTGGATCACGGCCTCGGTCGGCACCAGCACCGCGGGGCGACGGGTGGCCTGCGAGAAGTTGACCGTGGCAAACATTCCGGGCACCAGCGCCCCCCCCGGATTGGCGAGCTCGACGCGCGCCTTGAGGGTTCGCGTCGCCGCATTCACCTCTGGAAGGATCGCGCTCACGCGGCCCTTGAACGTGCGCCCCGGGAGCGCGGCCGCGCGTGCCTCGACGGCGATGCCGGGCCGCACCATCGCGGCTGCGTTTTCCGCCACCTCGGCGTTCACCCAGACGGTGGCGAGCCCGTTGATGCGGAAGAGCGGCGCTCCGGCCATGACCGTCATGCCCTCGCGCACGGACAGTTCCGCCACCACGCCGTCGATGGGGGCGGTGAGTGTCAGCCGCGGATGCGCGCGGCCGGTGGACTCAACCAGGCGCACCTGGGCCTCGTCCATGCCGGCGAGCCGCATGCGCTGCACCGCGCCCTCGCGCAACGCGTCGAGGCCCGGGCCGCCCATGCGGCGCACGCCGAGGTACTCCTCCTGGGCCGCGACCCAGTCGGGGACGTACAGGTCCACGAGCGGCTGGCCCCGGCGCACCGCATCCAGCGGCGCCCGCACGTGCAGCTTCTCCACGAAGCCCGCGGCGCGCGCCTGCACCACCGCCACGTCGCGCTCGTTGTAGGCCACGCTTCCCACTGCCTCGACCACCGGCGCGATTTCCCCGCGAACGGCCTCCGCGGTACGGATGCCCAGGTTCTGCTGCACGCGGGAGCTGACGGATACGCCCCCGGAATCCCCGCCATCGTCGCCATAGACGGGCACGAGCTGCATGTCCATGAAAGGCGACTTGCCGGGCTTGTCGAACTTCTGGCCCGGGACCATCGGGTCGTGCCAGTACAAAACCTTGCGATCCTGCGGTGCGCCGGCAGCCGGCGAGCCCGGCGAGGCCTTCTTCATGCCCGAACTCATGCCCAGGGAATAGAGGCCGTAGCCTCCCCCCGCAACCAACACCGCAGCGACGAGTGCCACGATCAGCGTGCGCTTGTTCATTTCAGGCTCTCCGGCATGAGGTAGTTCAGCTGCGCCCAGAGGCGCGCTGTCTCGCTTTCGAGTTGCAGGGCCTGGAGCCGCGCCTCCAGCTCCGAGCGCCGCGCCGCGAGCACTTCGCCCTGGCTCGATTTGCCGCCACGATAGGCGGCCACCGTGGCCTCGGCGCGCCGGGATGCGAGCGGGATGATCTCGCGCTCGTAGCGCGCGAGGCGCGTGCGGTTGCTCTCCCACTCCTGGACCATGCTGCGCACCTCGGCCTCGTGCTGGCGCAAGGCCTCCTCGCGCAGCGCCTCGGCCTGGCCCGCCAGGGCGAGCTTCGCGCTCGCCTCGCGATCCTGCCGGTTGACTTGGTCCCAGGGAAAGGGAATCGACACGCCCACGGAGAACATGTCACCGAAGCGCGAAGCACGCTCGCTGTAGGCGAACTCGACGCTCCAGTCGGGCTTCTTGTTGGCGCGGGCGAGTCGCGCTTCGGATACGGCGATCTCCTGCGCGCGCGCGAGGACCTGGATCTGCGGATGCAGCGCGAACATCCCGTCGTGCATCGCCATGTCGATCGAGCCGATGTCGGGCCGTGGTCCGAGCGCCCGCCGAGCTTCCTCGCCAGTCCAGCGGGCCAGCATGGTGCGCGTGGTACGCACGCGTCTCTCCAGGTCGGCTGCGCGATCGTCGAGCATCGCGAGGCCGGAATGTGCCACGAGCACATCGGACTGGCTGCCGCGACCCGCGCGGTACTCCGCCTCGGCGGCCTGGACTTCCTGCAGGCCGCGCACGCGCTGCTCGGCGAGCACCCCGGCCATCGCCTCCGCATGCCACGCTTCGAGCCAGGCGAGCGCCACGTCGCGCTGGATCAGGGCGAGCGTCGCCTGTTGCTCGATCACGCCCTTCTGCGCCTCGAGCTCGTAGCGCTCGGCGCGCAGCCGCCGCTTTTCCCCTCCGGTGAGCTCCTGCATCACGGCCACGCGCTTCATCGTCATGAAGTCGCGCGTGAGGCTGAACTTGTCGTTGCCCTCGGCGGGCACGTTGTCGATGCCCAGGGTCACGACCGGGTCGGGATATTGGCCCGCGGCCACGGCCATGTCGCGAGACGCGCTGACCGAAAGACGCTGTCCCGCGAGGGTGCGCGATCGCTCGATCGCGAGGCGCTGCGCCTCGCGAAGCGCAAGGGCGGGCTCGGACGCGAGGCAGGGAGCGGGCAGAGCAGCGGCGATCAGGGCCGTGAACAGGAAAACAGGTTTGAGACAGCGTTCGAAATTGAAAAGCATCGACCCCTCCGGAAAGCTGAACACGAAACACGCCGGGCATGCCGGCGGAAGCGAATCAGTCGGAGGAGACTAGACGCGGAAGCAGCAGTGGCGCACCGCGAGCGATGGCGCGGTGGCGCGCGCGATCAGCGAGCGCTGCTCCCCGGGAGGAGGTGCGTCGGGCGCAACCTCCAGGACCGCCAGCCCCGGAAGAATGGCGACCCAGGTCATGGCCGGCACGGCAAGCGCCGCGGGCTTGTCGAGGGATTGATCGGCTTGCTGGCAATGGGCCGCGCAAAGAGCGGGCTTGGGCTCGGCCATGCCCTCGCCGCAGTCGGACGGGCTTTGGCTCGCCTCCACCGTGAGGGCGGCCATAGCCATCGCCTGCGCCCCGGGGCACACATACGTGGCAAGCGCGAGCTGCGAGAACAGCACGCCCACGAAGGCCAGGAATGCTGCGAGCGAGCGCAGCTGGCGGGAAAGCTTCATCGGCACAGTAGACCACAAGCCGGCGGCAAAGTTTTGACGCTCGTCAATCGTCGGGGATGGGGCATCATCACTCCCGCCGCCTTCATCGGCCACGGCAGTCCGATGAACACCCTCGAAGACAACCGCTACACCGCGGCGTGGCGCGCGTTCGGGCTTGGGGCGCACCCGCCGCGGCCGCTCGCCACCACGCGCGAGGGCGCAGCACCCCTGCCCGATCCCCGCATCGCGCGTCCCGAGGACACCAACACCTAGCTACTTCTTGTCGAAGTGCGACCGTGCCTTGGTGACCGCCTCACGCATGCGGTCGAGCGCCTCGTCGGCGCCCTTGGTGAATTCGCTCCACGCGGTGGCCGAGGCGCCCTCGAGGAGCTTCATCTGGTAGGCCGCCTTCTCGCGCTGCTCGCGCAGCGCAGCGAGCTGCGGCTCGTAACGCTTCTTCATGTCGGCCTGGGCGACCTTCGCCTGCGACTCCCACTTCGACACGTCGGAGTTCCATCGATCGAGCTGGTCCTTGAGGCTCTTCACGTACTCGTCGCGCGTTTTCTTCATCACAGTCTCCTCTTAAACGATTACGCAGAGCGCGTCGACCGATTGGTGCAGGCACTCGGCCTCCAGAAGGGGGATGCGCAACGCGAGCGTCGATGAGACGGTGGCCCGCGTCAACGACTGGCTGGTGCGCAACCGCCTCAAGGGCTAGCGAACGTTCCTGGCTGCGCTCGCCGCGGCCTTCGCTGCGGCCCGAGCCACCTTGGCGTCCTTGAGACAGCCTTTGCGAATCCCGCCATCCTTGCCATCGCACTCCTTTTTCGCAATCTCGTAGGCAGCCTCGGCCCTCGCCATTGCGGCGTCGTACTGAGTTCGAAGGCTCGGCTTGTAGGCCGCCTCCAGCTCGGCCCGCGCAACCCTCTGCGCCCCCCGAGCGCGCGCAACGCAAAGCTCGGCTGGTTGTCCCAGGTGCGCGCCGCACTTCTGGCGATCGGCCTGGTACTCGGCGGCGATGCGCGCCCGCCCAGCCTTGTGTTCGTCCTTCCCCATAGTCGCGGCGGCAGTGGCGCCAGCGAAACAAACGGCCAGGATCGTTGCGATGCCTGCAATTTCGCGCACTAGGCTTCCTTCGCACACTTCCTTGGTCAAGGTGGATTCCCGCCTCCTTGCCCATCAGTCTACGCCTTGCGGAGGGTCACTTTGATGCAGATCAACACTTGCCTGCGCTCCCCGCGTGGTCATGCACACGGCATCCTTTTCGGCCGGCGTCGCGGCCTTGGCCATCTTGTTCTTCATGGGATCCTGCAAACGCGCGCTCGCATCGCCATGTGAGGCGCCGGACGCTGCCCCGATCCGATCGGCCTTGCCACAATCTCGCGACGTACCACGGCGAGCGATTCAACGGATACACGCACCTCGCGGGTGCGGTGATGGCGCTCGGGGCCGCCGCGACGCTCGTGGCGCTTGGCGCCCAACGCGGTGATCCGATGCGGATCCTGAGCTTCGCCATTAACGGCACCACCCTCGTCTCCCTGTTCGCCGTCTCCACGCTCTACCACAGCACCCAGGGCCCGGCGAAGGCGCTCTTTCGCAAGCTCGACCACGTCTGCATCTACCTGCTGATCGCCGGCAGCTACACGCCGATCGCCCTGGTGACCCTCAACGGCGAGAGGGGATGGACCCTTTTCTGCGCGGTCTGGGCGCTCGCGATCCTGGGCATCGTCCAGGAGATCTGGATCGCGAAGGGCCTGCGGCTCACGTCGCTCGCGATCTACCTGCTGATGGGTTGGCTGGGGATCGTGGCGATCGAGCCCCTCATCGCCGGGCTCGGGCCCCACGGCTTCGCGTGGATGCTCGCGGCAGGCCTCGTCTATACCGCGGGCATCGTGTTCTACATCTACGACGAACGCTTCACCCACTGGCACGGCATCTGGCACTGCTTTGTCCTCGCCGGCAGCGCGTTGCATTTCGCCGCTATCGTGCGTTTCGTCGCCTGATAGGACTCGTCCTACTCCTCCAAGGGGTGCCCGCAAAGGGGCGTTGGACCATCGCTCCGAGTGATCTTCGCGCCGTGCGCCGATACTTTCCCTCCAGCGCCGCCGCGATACTGAGTCATACATTCTGGAGGTGGGTCATGCAAGCCGATTTCGCGTTCGTCCCAGGGTTTCTGCCGGCGCTCCAACGCTCGCCCGCCGCCATGGAGGCGCGCAACAAGCTGGCCCGGACGATCGGCGAAGGACGCCTGCACCCGCGCCAACGCTCCCAGATCGCACTCGCCGTGGCGCAGGTGAGCCAATGTGAATATTGCGTTTGGGCCCAGACGTGCGTGGCCCGCAAGGCCGGACTGGGCTGGGAAGACATCGCGTTCGCTTGCGCCGGATCGGCGATCGATGCGCGCGATGCCGCGATCGTGAAGCTCGCCCGCGTGATCGCCCGCACCGGGTGCTTCTCGCCCGATGAGGTCCGCACCCTGGTCCGCGATCCGCTGCTCAAGCCGGCCGATGTCACCGAGATCGTGGCGAACGCCGCCCTCGCCGTTCTCGACAACTACATGATCCAGAGCCTGGCGCCGGCCGGGGCCCGCACCGGAACCCGACGCGCCGCCTGAGTCGCGCCGCTACTTGGCGACCTTGAAGGGAACGTTGCCGGCGGGCTTGCCGGCGATGAAGAGGTCCACCCGGTAGTCGCCTTCGGGCCAGCCGCTGGTGGGCTTGCTGAAATTGAAGTTGGCCCGGTCCCCCACCACTCCGACGGTCAACTCGACGCTGTCGATCTTGTAATTCGGCGGCGCGACCTTCGTCTTCACTGCAATCCAGTCACTCTTCAGCTTCGTCCCGTTGGGGACATCCACGAGTTTCGTGCGCAGGAAGATCTTCGCGGTGTCCGGCTTGAAGGTGTCCTTCGCCGGGCCATCCTTGGCTTCCGACAGCACCATGTCGGAGTAGCGCGGCGCGGCCGCCTGCACTTGCGTGGGCAGGCCGGCGAGCGCGACCGCCATCCACAGTCCAATGAGGGCGCGGGCGCTCACCACGAGGGTGTGCGCGGCCATGTCGCCGAGCCTCTGGCGGCTCTTCGATATCCAGATCACGATCGCGCCGACCAGGTAGAGAAATAGCCCGTCGACCAGGCGCAAGACGTTGCGCACGATGGCGGCCTGCCAATCGAGCGCCGTGCCGTCCTGCTTCACGACCTTGAGGCCGAGGACCCGCTTGCCGAGCGACGCGCCCGAGGTGGCTTCCATCACGATGTAATAGGCGAGCGAGATGACGAGCCAGAGGAAGAAAGGCGCGCCCTCGATCTGGAACCCGGCGGAAGTAGTCCCACCCGTCATCGCCGCGATGGCGTAGCCCACCACGAAGAGCAGGATCGAATCGACGATGACGGCGGCTGCTCGACGTCCGACTCCGACAGGTTCCATGGCGCCTCCCCCTGAACGTAGGAAGGCGATGCTACACCCATGCCTCTATTTCGGCCGCGGTGGCTTCAAGCTTGCATCGGGACGCGACAACTTGCCGGCGCGCATCTCCCGCACCGCGTGAGCCACGGCGCGGGCCACGTTGCGAACCTCCTCCTGCACCGCTTTGTCGCCATCCAGCTCCGCGTGGCTGGTGGCATACGGCTTGTAGTAGCCGATGAAGCGATCGAGTCTCGACAGATGGCCGGCATCCACCAGCCCCATCCAATCGAGCCAATCCGATAGTGCGTAGCGCGTCTCCTCGATTCCGGCGACGTCGCCGTGGACCACGAGACCGTACACCCGGCCCTCGAGGTGCTTGGGGTAGGACCACCCATCCAGCTCGACCTGTTTGGCTTTCACGACGTCCTTGCCGCCGGTGAGGGTCGGATCGGGGTTGCCGCCGTCGGCGCAAACCAGCCGGTCGATCATCAGCTTCATGCCGCTGGCGGTGTGATACCAGTTCACCGGCGTGAGCAAGATCACCCCGTGGGCCGCGACCCACTTCTCGTAAATCTCGGCCATCCAGTCATTGACCTGGTTGAACGCGTGGTTCGGATAGCAGGAGCAGGGCCAATGGCATAGCGGCATCGCCGAGGAGACGCAGCTCTTGCAGGGATGGATTTTCAGCGCGTATTCGGAGGTCAGGCGGCTCAGGTCGAGGAGGTCCACTTCGACGGAGGCTTCCTCCAGGACCTCGGAAACCAGCTTTGAAAGACGAAAGGTTTTCGACATCTCGCCCGGACACGTGCCATCGTTGCGCGACGAGCCGCACACCACCAGGACGCGCGACCGGGTCCGGGAGTTCTTCTGCTTCTTCTCGGCGGCAACCAGCTTGTCGTGGGTCGCGCGCCACTCGACCGAGAGCTCGTATTTCGGATCCGCAAACCCGGGGCCTGCCTTGGCGGTGAGGGGCGCCTTGCGATCCTTGTCATAGGCCGTCCAGGCAATCACCTCGACGCGCCGAATCGCGTCCTTCTCCTTTTCGAACAGGGGATCGTAGAAATTTCGCTGGAATCGCTCGTGAAACTCCTTGCGGGTGAGTTGCGGCCGGGCTTGCCCGGTACGCGGCTTGGTGGACTTTGGCATCTCGGGGGTCTCGGTCGGGGTGGCCCTTGGACCCTTCACGGAGGGTGCATAGTTCCGCAAATGGTCTTCGTCCGCGCCCTCCTCGCCTTGCTATTGATCATGCCCCTCGTGCCCTCCGCGGGCGCGCAGTCGACGCCCCCGCGCTCCGGGGCGAACATCGTGCGCGCGATGTGCGTGAACTGCCACGGACCTGGGCTGGGAGGTGCGCCGCGAATCGGCAATGCGCGGGAGTGGCGCAGCCGTGCGCGCGCCGGAATCGACAACCTGGTGCGTTCTGCGAGCGAAGGCAAGGGTGCCATGCCCGCGCGCGGCGGCATGCCCGATCTCACCGACGCCGAGTTGCGCGAAGCGATTGCCTATATGTTCGAGCAGAGCACGTCGAAGCCGGAATGACGCCGGCCTGGCGGCCGAGGCCGGCGCGGTGATTCAGTCGTCCGTCACGGCGATGCCGGGGGGCTGCCCTTCCTCTCGAACCAGACGGTCGCCCCCACCGCGGCCGCGAGCGGGATCACGAAAGCAAACAACTGCGCCCATCCCGAGCGCAGCCACGTGCCGTTGTAGAACATGAGGATCAGCGCGCTGAAGGCCGCCGCGATCACCAGCGCGCGCCCCGCAAATACATTCACCTCCACCCAGTGCTGGGGGCGCGATCTGCTGCTGCGGGCGGGGTAGCCGTAATACGGATTCTGCGGAATCAGCTTGAGCATCAGCGGCACGCCCACAGCGGCGAGGATGGCGCATGCGAGCAGCAGCACGATCGTGAGGAACATGGTGGTGCCCTCCGGGAAGCGAGCGGTCAGGATAGCCGACTCGCGAGGGGTGGTCGACCGCGGCTAGGGCGCCGCTTTCACCGGCGGCACGGATTGGACCCCCGACGGCTCGGGGGCGGCGGGCGGGGGTAACTGGGCCCCCGACGGCTCGGGGGCGGCGGGCGAGGGTAACTGGGCCCCCGACGACTCGGGGGCGACGCCCGCGGACGGCCCTGCGGGCCCCGCTGTTGGCGTCGGCTGGAACTGGGGGTCGCCGAGCTGCCAGAGGAGAAACGCGTAGATGTCGGCCAGCTCCTCGTTGCGGCTGGTTCGTGGAGCGCCTGGGCCATGGCCGGCATCGGGATCGACACGCATCAGCACCGGCTTGCCGCTCGAGGTCGCGGCATTGAGCCTTGCGGCCATCTTGCCGGCCTGCCAGGGCTCGACGCGCGGATCGCTCGGGCCTGCCGTGAGCAGCACGCCGGGATACGCGGTGCCGTCCTTCACGTGGTGGTACGCGGACACCACACGCAATCGCTGTGCGCCCTCGTCGCTCGCCGCGGAGCCGAACTCCGGGATATCGGCTGCGCCGCCGGCCATCTTCTCGTAGCGCAGCATGTCCATCAGCGGCGAACGCGCCACAACCGCCGCGAAGAGCTCGGGACGGCGCACCAGCGCGCCGCCGGCCGCGATGCCGCCCGCGCCCGACGCCGCGATCGCCAGGTGCTTGGGGTTCGCGAACCCGTAGGCCGCCAGGAACTCGGCCACGGCGACAAGATCGAGGATGGTATTCGGCTTGCTCGCGCCCTTGCCGGCCTGGTGCCACGCCTCGCCGTATTCGCCCCCGCCGCGCAGGTGCGCGACCGCGTACACCCCGCCGCGCTCGAGCCAGGCGAGGCGCGCGGGATCAAAGCGCGGGGAGAGCGCCTCGCCATAGGCGCCGTAGCCCACGAGCAGCGTTGGATTCTGGCCGGTCAGCCGCGTGGTCTTGCGATAGAGCAGCGTCACCGGGATGCGCGTCCCGTCGCGCGCCGGCGCATAAAGGCGGACCTCGTCCATCGCGGAAAAATCCACCTGCGCCGGCGGCTGCACGCGGGTGTTGCGCACGTTGCCGCCCTTGGCCTCCACCTGCACGATCATGGGCGGATCGATCCAACCCTGCAGCAACAGCACCGCGCCGCTCATGCGCGGATCGGCGACGAGCTGGGTGATGCCGTTGTCGAAAGGCGTGCGCACGAATTCCGCCGCCTTCGGCCCGAGGAGGCCGAGCGACATCTTCTCGAGCCGGTCGACGCCGCCCACCATGGTGCGCAGGTAGAGCGCGTCGCGCGCGAGTCCCATGGCCGTGACCACCGCGTCGCCCTCGGCGACCATCACCCGCGCAGCCCCGATGTCTGGCGCAGTCGCGTTCACGCGCAGCACGCGATGGCGTGGCGCGCCACGCTTGGACAGGAGGTAGAGCTCGTCGCGCCACCCTTCGATCGCGAGCACCTCGTCCTGGGTGCCGGCGAGCTTGCGCCAGCGCGGACGCCCCGCCGCGAGGTCGCGCTGCTCGGTCACGTGCACCGCGACCTCGCGGCGCGCCCCGTCCCGCGCGATCGCGTATGCGTAACGCGACTCCACCGGAACGTGCAGCGAGGGCCGGACGAACTCGGGCACGTCGCGCGCGCCACCGACCCCGGAGGCGAATACGATCTCGTCGCCCGAGGCGGCCCGCCCGAGCTGGTGCCGGTAGATGCGGACGTTGGCGTCGCGCTTGGCTGGCGTGTTGGCCGCAGGAACCCGCGCGTAATAGAAGGACCGCCCATCGGGATGCCAGGCGAGCTGTCGGTTGAAGCGCGCCCGGTCGATTTCGATCGGAAGGTCGCGTCGCGCATTGACCTCGACCACGCGCAGGACCGAGTCCTCGCTGGCGCCGAGCGACACGCCGTAGGCCACGTGAAGGCCATCGGGCGAGGGCACAAACCAGTCGATCGAAGCGCTGCGGGGCGGGGAATCAAAGCGCGCGGGATCCACGAGCTCGCGCTCCGGCCCCGACAGCCCATCGCGCACGCACAGGACCGGTTGCATGCGCCGCGGCTCGAGCTTCAGGTAAAAGATGCGCGTGGGCGTGATTGCGATCGAGCTCACCGTCACCGCGGAATCCGACAGCGTGCGGATGCGCTCGAGCATCTGCGCGCGCCCCGGGATGGCGTCCAGCCGGGCGCGCGCAGCCGCCCCCTGCTCCCGGAAGAACGCCTGCGTGCGGGGATCGGCGCCGTTCTCGAGGTAGGCGAACGGATCGTCGTCGGCCATCGAGGCGGTCGCAGACAGCAACATCACCGCCAAGGCGGACAAAAGGCTTCGGGTTCGCATCACTCCGTCGTGAATTGCAGTGCAGCCAGGCGAGCGTAGAGACCACTTTCCGCGACCAACGTTGCATGGGTGCCGGTGGCGACGATGCGGCCATGGTCCATGACGATGATCCGGTTGGAGGACTTAACGGTCGCGAGGCGGTGCGCGATGACAAGGGTGGTGCGCCCCTGCATCAGGCGCTCGAGCGCGCGCTGCACCGCCTTTTCGCTCTCCGCGTCGAGGGCGCTGGTGGCCTCGTCGAGCAGCAGCACGGCGCGGTCGGCGAGGATCGCGCGCGCGATCGCGATGCGCTGGCGCTGCCCGCCGGAGAGCTTCACGCCGCGCTCGCCCAGCTGGGTATCGACGCCCTGCCCGAGGCGCTCGACGAAATCCAGCGCGAACGCCGTGGACAGCGCCTCGCGCACCTCGGCGTCGCCGGCTTCGGGCCGCCCGTAGCGCACGTTCTCCAGCACGCTCGCCGCGAAAATCACCGGATCCTGGGTCACGACGGCGATGCGCCGGCGCAGCTCGCGCGGGTCGGCCGTGCGCGCCTCGACCCCGTCGATCAGGATGCGGCCCGACGCAGGATCGTAGAAACGCAGCAGCAGCTGGAACACCGTGGTCTTGCCCGCGCCCGACGGGCCCACGAGCGCGACCGCCTCGCCCGGCTCGATTTCGAGCGAGAACTCCGCGAGGGCTGGCGCCTGCGCCCGCGAGGGGTAGAAGAACGTCACGCCTTCGAAGGCCACCGCGCCGCGCGCCGGCATCGGTAGCGGCTGCGGGGCCGGAGGCGACTGGATCAGCGGCTCGGTCGCGAGCAGCTCGAGCAGGCGCTCCGAGGCCCCGGCGGCCCGCTGCAAGTCGCCGTACACCTCGGTCAACACGAACATCGCGTTGGCCACCACCACCGCGTAGAAAATGAACGCCGCGAGGAGGCCCGCCGACAGCCGCCCGGCGAACACGTCGTGCGCGCCGACCCACAGGAGAAATCCCACGGCGCCGAAGGCGAGCGTGATCACCACCGCGATCAGCATCGCCAGCGCCCCGGAACGCTGTACTGCGGCGGCGAACACCGCTTCGACCCGCTCGCCAAAGGTCGATACCTCGAGATCCTCGTGCGCGAACGCCTGCACCGTGCGGATCTCGTGCAGGGTCTCGTCGACGTGGCTCGAAACGTCCGCTACCCGGTCCTGCATGGTTCGCGAAAGCCTGCGCACCCGAAATCCGAGCAACCCGATCGGCAGCAGCACCACCGGCATGCACGCCACCGTGAGCAGCGTGAGCTTCACGCTCGTGAACAGCATCATCCCGAGGCAGCCCACGAGGGTGATCGCCAGTCGCAGCGCGTAGAGCAGCGTGCCGCCCATCACCGCCTCGATCAGCGTCACGTCGTTGGTCACGCGCGATCCGATCTCGCCGGTGCGCGTCTCCTCGTAGAAGCCGGGCGAAAGCGTCAGCAGGTGGCCATAGACGCGCCGGCGCAGGTCGGCGGTAAAGCGCGCCCCGATCCAATAGACGTTGTAGACCCGGAACCAGGTGAGGATGCCGAGGCTCGCGATCAACGCCCCGAGGATCGCGAGCGTTGCATCGAGCTGGTCGGCCTGGCCGCTGGAGAAGCCCTCGTCGATGACCAGCTTCAGGCCCTGGCCGATCACGAGCACCATGCCCGCCGACAACACGATCGCGACGAGCGCAACCGCGATGCGGCCGCGGTAGGGAAGGAGGAGCCGGAAGAGCGGGAGGAGCCTGCGCAGTTGCTTTAGCCGCCCCGGCGGATGATCGGGCGCCCGACCGTGCCCGTGACCGTGAACGCTCCGCGGTCCTGCGCCACCTGCGAGCGGATCTCGAGAGCGAGGCGTCCCGACAGGTTGCTGTTCGCACCCACGTCGAGGCTGCCGTTGCCGCGCAGCACCCCGCCCTGCAGCACGACCTGCCGGTAGGACGCGTTGCCGTTGGCCGAGGTCACCTCGCCCGTCAGCTCCGCGAACTTGGTAACGCCGGCGCGCTGGCCCGCGGCGTCCGACTGCATCACCGCGACCAGGTCCACGTTGCTGATGCTGCCCTCGCCCACGCGGAACTTGCCCTGGGTCCGCGAGGTGGCGAACAACTGCTCGACGCTCGGGCCCTCGGCGGTGAAGGAGAAGTTGCCGTCGACCTTGCCGGTGACGGCGATGGCCTTGGTGAAGGCCGCGACGAGCTCCTTGGCGCTCACCCGGGCGAGCGACAGCTCGCTCTCCACCTTCACGCCCTGCGCCCAGCTCACGCGCAGCGTCCCGTTGACCTTGCCTTCCATGGCGGTGGCCTCGAACTCGGGCACCACGATCTCGGTGCCGCTCCAGACGCCCTTCAGGGTCACGTGACCCACGGGTATCGGCGCCCCGACAGGGAGCTTCCAGTCGCGCGCGGTGAAGTCGACGTTGACGCCCTTCTCGCCGGGCTTGAGGTTCAGCGACCAGCCTACGGCGGCCGTGAGCTGCGCCTGGCGCAGGCTCCCGTCCTTCGCGAAGTTGAGCGTCGCGTTGAACGGGTCGACCGTCGGCTTCACGTCGATCTTCACCCCGCGCAGCAGGATCGATTCGATCGAGCCGGTCTCGCTCCTGCCCTCGGTCTTGCCCCACACCGGGATGCGCTTCACGGCATCGTTGTTGAGGGTGACGTTGTCGAGCTCCACCGAGCTGATCGACAGCTTGTCGCTGAAGATCGAGCCCACCGCCAGGAAGATGCGGCCGGTCGCGGCCTTGGCATCGAGCGCCTTGCCGACGGTGAGGTTCTCGACCTTGAGGTGGGGCGCGGGAACCAGGCGGAAGGTGGTCGATGCGATCGACACGTCGTCGTGAAGCCATGCGGACATGGCGCGCTCGACCTTCGCAGTGAGGCCGGGCATTGGCACCACATGCACCAGCGCGACCGCGACCAGCAGCAGGCCGATGACCATGAAGGCAAGCGTGCGCACGAGGTTGCCCTTGCGCTTGCGCACACGCGGCTTGCCGGGAACCGCTTCGGGCGCCTCCTCGTCGGAGGTCACCTTGGTGCGCAGGACATCGGCAATCTCGCGCGCCTTGCGCGCCTGCTCGGCGCGCAGCCGGTCGTCCTCGTCCAGCTCCGCCTTGGCCTTGGCCGACATGTAGGCTTTGGCCTGTGCCTTGCCCTCGATCTCGGCCTTCTTCTCGAGGTCGGCCTCGAGCTCGGCCTGCACCTTGACGCGCGTGTCCTCGGCGATGGTCTCGCGGGCGCGCGTCTCGATGCGCGCGCGCATCTCGGCGTCTTCCTTCGCCTTGCGTTCCGCATCGATGGTGGCCGAGAGCTCCTGCTCGCGCTTGGCGCGCTCCTCGGACTCGATCTTCATGCGCGCTTCGGCTTCGTACTTGCCCTGGCGCTCGGCGTTCACGCGCGACTCGACCTCGGCGCGCTCGCGCGCCGCCGCCTCCGATTCCTGCTTCGCGCGCGCCTCGGCGTCGCGGGCGCGCGCCTCGATCTCCTTGGAACGCTGGGCCTGCTCCGCGGACGCGCGGGCCTGCGCCTCGGCCTGCGCCTTCATCTGGCGCGACTGCTCCTCGGCCTGGACGCGCAGCTTGCGCGTCTCTTCCTCGGCCTTCATGCGCGCTTCGGTCTCGGCGGCCGCTCGGGCCTCGGCCTCCGCACGCTTCTTCGATTCCAGGTCGGCGCGCGCGCTCGCGTCCTTCTCGGCCTTCACGCGTGCCTCGGCCTCGGCCTTGGCGATGGTCTCGCGCTCCTCGCGCAGGCGCTCCTCGAGCTCGGCCTTCGCGGCAAGCTTCGCCTCGGCCATGATCTCGGCCTGCATGGATGCGCGTGTCTTCTCCTCGACCTCGTTGCGCAGCAGATCTTCCATCTCGCCGCGGATGCGGGCCTCGATCTCCTCCTTCAGGCGTGCCCGCATCTCGGCTTCGGCGTTGGTCGCTTCGGCCGCCTGGCGCTTCGCGGCGGCGTCGGCCTCGGCGCGCGCCTTGGCCATCGCGGCCGCCTCGGCTTCGGCGCGGGCACGCGCTTCGCTGAGCGCCTTGGCCTCGCGTTCTGCCTTGACCCGCAGCTCGGCGAGCCGGCGGCCCTCCTCTTCCTGCTTCGCCTGCTGGTCCGCGGTGAGCTTCGCCTGCTGCTGTGCGATCGCCTGCTTGCGCGCCGCTTCCTCCCGCATTTGCGAGTCGAGCTCGGCCTTGGCGCGCTCTGAGGCCTCCTTTGCCTTGCGCGCCTGCTCCATCGCCTGCTGCTCGGCCTGCTGGCGCGACCGCGCCTCGGCCTCGAGCTTGGCGCGCGACTCGACCTCGGCCTTCGCCTTGGCGCGCGCCTGCTCGTGCGCCTGCTCCTTGGCCTTGCGGTCGTTTTCGCCCTTCTCCTGCTGGCGCACGAGCTCGCTGATGTCGTTGGCGGCACCCGCGATCACGCGCTGCGTCGCCCCCGGGATCTTGTTGGGCGCGGTGAAATCAAAGTCGTCTTCCGTGGGGGCGGCGAACGGATCGGCCTCGTCCTTGCGCGTCTCGAAGATGCGCGCGAAGCCGTCCTTGGCGAGGGTGTTGAGGGCCTTCTCGAGCACGCCCTTGTCGATTTCCGCCTTCTCGATCAGCTGCCCGAAATTGGACTTGCCGTCGATCAGCTTGAGGACCTTCATCAGGTCCTTCGAAAGCGAAGCGGACTTCTGGTTGACCTGCGTGATGCCCTTCGCGGTCTTTGTAAAAACCGTAGTTCGATCCATCCGACTCCCCGCGGTGGTTTTGGGCGCTGCTCCCTACACACAGATAATGGCATGAATTCAGGGCCTTGGAAAATGAACCCTGTCACAGATCGAGTGTTCTAACCCCCCGTGTCGTCCACAACCCGGGGCCGTGCGTTAAATCCGGTGACCCCGAAGAAAACGGGCTTAACCCGTATCGAAAGGTAATCCATGCGCTCCATTGCCCGCCTCACCCTTGCGTTTGCCGCCGCGCTTGCAACGGTCTTCGCGTTGCCCGCGCTGTCCCAAGACCTGCCCAACCGGGTCGGTCGCATCGCCCATATCGAGGGCGCCGCCGCTCTTTACCAGGATCCCGACGAGGGCTGGGCAAGGGCCTACGTCAACTCCCCCGTGACCGCGGAGAATTCGGTATGGACCGACCCGGGCTCGCGTGCCGAGCTGCGCGTTGGCGGCCTCGCCATGCGCCTCGACGAGGCTACGCAACTCGACATCAACCGCCTCGACGACGGCGAGCTCGATGCGTTCGTGCCCCGTGGCACCGTCTCCGTCCGCGTGCGTCACTACGCGCGCAACGAACGCGTGATCTTCAACACGCCGCATGCAAGATTCTCGGTGCGCGCCAATGGGCGCTACCGGGTCGACGTGGATCCGGATCGCGAAGAGTCGCGACTCACGGTGTTCGCCGGCGAGGCCCGCGTGGGCTCCGACAGTGGGCGCATCCGTGTTCAGGCCGGCAAGACGGTGCGCGTGTTCGGCGGCTCGGCACCGTCGTATGTGGTGGAGAACGCCTTCAGGGACCCGTTCGATCGCTGGGCGGACACCCGTGATTCGGGTTGGGTCGAATCGCGCTCGATCAAGTACGTGTCCACGTCCATGACGGGATACGAAGACCTCGATCGTTACGGCAGCTGGCGCGAGGAGCCGGAATTCGGCGCGCTGTGGTTTCCGACGCGCGTTGCCGCCGACTGGGCGCCGTATCGCCATGGCCGTTGGGACTACGTGCGACCGTGGGGCTGGACCTGGGTGGATGACGCGCCCTGGGGCTATGCACCGTTCCACTACGGCCGCTGGGTGCACGTGGGCGACCGTTGGGCCTGGAGTCCGGGCCGCCGCGAGGTGCGTCCGACCTGGGCGCCGGCGCTGGTCGCGTTTGTGGGCGGGTCGAACTTCAGCGTGGGCGTGTCCAGCGGGAGCCCGTCGGTGGGCTGGTATCCGCTCTCACCGTGGGATCGCTATCAACCCTGGTACAACGCCAGCCCGACCTATGTAAGCCAGGTGAACGTGATCGTGCGCGACAGCCCGCCGCGCGATGACCGGCGCGCCGAGTGGCGCGAGCTCAGCCGCGAGCGCGGCGTCACCGTCGTCAATCGCAATGTCGTGGTGGACAGCCGCCCGGTGCAGCAGGCCCTTGTCGCCGTGCGCCCCGAAGTGGCGCGCCAAGTGCAGGTCGCCGCGCCGTCGATCGTCCTTCCCTCGCGCAATGAGGTCATCCAGCGTCGCCAGGCCCAGGCGGTGCGCACGCCGGTCGTTACCCCCGTTGCAGCCCCTGCTGCGGCCCCAGCGGCCGCGCCCGGCGCAGCGC
>JALYSB010000263.1 GCA_030855025.1 Pseudomonadota bacterium | reverse complement strand
CTACGGTTGTCGTTCCCGCGTCCGCGGGCATGACATTCGCCTGTCCGAGGCTGGGGTGCGCTTTCGCGTCGAGAGCGACTGGGGCTCGGGCGAGGTGGTGTGCGGCGTCCTCGGCGCGTTCAACGTGTCCAACCTGCTCGCGGTGCTGGGCGCGCTGATCGCAAAGGGCATCGCGTTCGACGATGCGGTCGCGGCCGTGCGACACCTGCAACCCGTTCCGGGTCGCCTCGAGCGCTTGGGCGGCGGCGCCGCGCCGCTCGTCGTGATCGACTATGCGCACACGCCTGATGCGCTCGAAAAAGCGCTCGCGGCGCTGCGCCCGATGGTCGCGGCCGGGCATCGCCTGGTGTGCGTATTCGGCTGCGGCGGCGACCGCGACCCGGGCAAGCGGGTGCTGATGGGCGAGGCCGCCGCGCGCCTGGCCGACGAGATCGTCGTCACCAGCGACAACCCCAGGACCGAGGATCCGCACCGGATCATCGAGCAGATCCTCGGGGGCATTCCGCAGGGCAGGGCCGAGGCGATCGAGGATCGCCAGGTGGCGATTTTTTCCGCCGTGCATCGCGCTACGGCGGGCGATGTGGTGCTGCTGGCCGGCAAGGGGCACGAGACCTACCAGGAAATCGCCGGAACACGCCACCCGTTCAACGATCGCGAGGTCGCAGGCGCCGCGCTCGCCCAATGGGAGGCAGGCGGCGGATGAATGGATCGGACCCGGTGAACCCGCAGGTGATGATGGATCTCAACGAAGCGGCGCGCGCCATGGAAGGACGCATGCACGGCGCGCCCGCCTCCTTTTCCGGCGTGACCACCGATAGCCGCAAGGTCTCTGCCGGCGATCTCTTCGTGGCGCTCCGGGGCGAGCGCTTCGACGGCAATGAGTACGTGGCCGAGGCGCTGGCGCGAGGCGCTGTGGCCGCGGTGACTTCGCGCGTGGTCGAGGCGGCAGGGCCGGTGCCCCAGGTCGTGGTCGCCGACACGCGCATCGCCCTGGGCCGGCTCGCGGCGCATTGGCGCACGCGCTTTGCCCTCCCGCTGGTGGCGCTCACCGGCAGCAACGGCAAGACCACGGTGAAGGAGATGCTCGCCTCGATCCTCGGGGCGCACTGCGGGGAGCGCTCGATGGTGCTCGCCACCGAGGGCAACCTCAACAACGACATCGGCATGCCGCTCACGTTGCTCAGGCTGCGCGAGGTGCACCGCTATGCCGTCATCGAGATGGGAATGAACCACGCGGGTGAGATCGACTACCTCGCGCGCATCGCCCAGCCGTCGGTCGCGCTGGTCAACAACGCGCAGCGTGCCCACGTGGGCACCCTCGGCAGCGTGGAGGCGATCGCGCGCGCCAAGGGCGAGATCTACGCGGGACTCAAGGCCTCGGGCATCGCGGTGGTGAACGCCGACGACGCTTTCGCGGGCTACTGGGCAGCGCTCAATTCGGCGCGGCGCACGGTGACCTTCGGGCTCGGCGAGGGCGCGCAGGTGCGCGCGACGGTGGACGGACCCGAGGTGCGTTTCGTCACGCCCGCCGACGCGTTCGCGGTGAGGCTGCAGGTGGCGGGTGAGCACAACGTGCGCAACGCGCTCGCCGCGTGCGCCGCCGCGCACGCCCTCGAGATCCCGCCGCACGCGATCCAGGACGGCCTCAACCATTTCGGCGGCGTGCCGGGGCGGCTGCAGCGCCGGCCGGGCCGCTCGGGCTCGGTGGTGATCGACGACAGCTACAACGCGAATCCCGAGTCGATGAGGGCGGCCATCGGAGTGCTCGCCGCGGAGCCGGGCCGGCGCGTGTTCGTGATGGGCGACATGGGTGAGCTGGGGCCCGGCACCGGTGCGATGCACGGGGAGGTGGGCGCTTTCGCGAAAGCCGCCGGCATCGACGCGCTGCTTGCGCTCGGCTCCGCCAGCGCCGCGGCGGTGGAGGCGTTCGGCGCGGGCGCGCGCCACTTCGACGACGCGGCGCGGCTCATCGAGGAGGCGGGGCACGAAGCCGCGCGCGGCGCGACGCTGCTCGTGAAGGGGTCGCGCTTCATGCAGATGGAGCGCGTCGCCGACGCGCTCGTCCTTCCGGAGGACGTCGATGCTGCTTGAGCTCGCCCAGTACCTCGAGCAGTACGTCCGCGCCTTCAACGTGTTCACCTACATCACGCTGCGCGTCGTGCTGGCGGCGCTCACCGCGCTGGTGATCTCGTTCATCGTCGGGCCGACGATGATCCGCAAGCTCACCGCCTACAAGATCGGCCAGGCGGTGCGCGACGACGGCCCGCAGACCCACCTGATCAAGACCGGGACGCCCACCATGGGCGGGGCGCTGATCCTCGTGTCGGTGGCGATCACCACGCTCTTGTGGGCGGACCTCGGCAACCGCTACGTGTGGATCGTGCTGCTCACCACGCTGGGCTTCGGCGCGGTGGGCTGGGTGGACGACTGGCGCAAGGTCGTCCACCGCAACCCGAAGGGGCTCTCCGCGCGCTCCAAGATGTTCTGGCAGTCGCTGATCGCGATCACGGCGGTGTCGTACCTGGCCTACAGCGCCCGCTTGCCGCAGCAGACCGAGCTGATCCTGCCGTTCTTCAAGACCGTCGCGATCCCGCTCGGCACCATCGGCTTCGTGGTGCTCGGATATTTCGTGGTGGTGGGAACCTCGAACGCCGTGAACCTCACCGACGGCCTCGACGGGCTCGCCATCATGCCGACGGTGATGATCGCCTCGGCGCTCGCGGTGTTCGCCTATGTCTCGGGCAACGCGGTGTTCGCCAAGTACCTCTCGTTCCCGCTCATCTCCGGGGCGGGCGAGCTCGCGGTGATCTGCGGCGCGATCTCGGGCGCGGGCCTCGCGTTCCTCTGGTTCAACGCCTACCCCGCGGAAGTCTTCATGGGCGACGTGGGCGCCCTCGCCCTCGGGGCCGCCCTCGGAATGATCGCGCTGGTGGTGCGCCAGGAGATCGTGCTGCTGATCATGGGTGGCGTGTTCGTGGTCGAAACGCTCTCGGTGATCATCCAGGTGGCGAGCTTCAAGCTGACCGGCAAGCGCGTCTTTCGAATGGCGCCGCTGCATCACCACTACGAACTGAAGGGCTGGAAAGAGAACCAGGTCGTGGTCCGGTTCTGGATCATCACGATGATGCTGGTTCTCGTCGGCCTTTCGACGCTGAAGCTGCGCTGATGAAGATCAAGAAAGCCAGGAACACGGAGAGCACGGAGAAGCACGGAGAGCACGGAGAAGACCTTTTGTGTCATGTCCGCGGCGCCGACGAACGCCAAGGACACATTCGAAGGGTTTCCTCCGTGACCTCCGTGTTCCTCCGTGGACTCCGTGTTTCCAGGTTTGGCCGGTTGAAACAAAGCTAAGGGAGATGAGCGATG
>JALYSB010000262.1 GCA_030855025.1 Pseudomonadota bacterium | reverse complement strand
CTCTCATGAGCTTCCACGCGTTGGACTTGGTGCCCGCGGAGGTCGCGAACCCCGGCAGGGTGAAGCCGAGGATGTTGGCGCGCGGCAATCCCATGGCATCGAAGGTCTTGGCGGCCACCAGCAGCGCATGTGTCGAGTCGAGCCCCCCGGAGACGCCGATCACCACGCGCTCGCCGTTGGTCGATCGCAGGCGGCGCGTCAGGCCCTGCACCTGAATGTTGAAGGCCTCGTAGCAATCCTTGTCGAGGCGCAGCGGGTCGTCGGGCACGAAGGGAAAGCGATCGATGCGGCGCTCGAGCCCCACGTCGTCCATCGAGGGCCGATGCTCGAAGCCGATGCGGCGGAATGATCTCTCGGGATGGCCCGCGTTCGCCGCCGCGGCGTTGAAGGTCACGGTGCGCATGCGCTCCTGGCGCAGCCGTTCGACGTCGACGTCGGCGAGCGCAAGCTGGCTCTCGCGCGGAAACCGCTCCGTGCCGGCGAGGAGCGCGCCCATCTCGTGGATGGTGGCCTGTCCGTCCCACGCGAGGTCGGTAGTGCTCTCGCCCGGTCCGCACGCGGAATAGACGTATGCCGAATGGCACCGCATCGATTGCGAGGCGCACAGCAAGGCGCGGTCCTCGGCCTTGCCAATCACGACGTTCGAGGCCGAGAGGTTGCAGAGGATCAGCGCCCCGGCGAGCGCACCCCGCGTCGAGGGGGGCGTCGGCGTCCAGAAGTCCTCGCAGATCTCCACGTGGAAGGTGAAGTCCGCGAGGTCGGTGGCCGCGAAAATGAGATCGACGCCGAAGGGCGCAGACTGCCCCGCGAGCTCCGCCTCGAGGCCGGCGACGTCGGCGCCCGGCGAGAACCAGCGATTCTCGTAGTACTCCCGGTAGTTGGGCAGGAACGATTTCGGGACGATGCCGAGGATCCTGCCGCGGGCGAACACGACGCCGCAGTTGTAGAGCCGCTGGTTGCGCCGCACCGGCGCGCCCACGATGCAGACCTGCCGCATCCTGCGCGAAGCCGCAACGAGCTTGCCAATGCCGACTTCGACCGCGTCGAGCAGCGCCTCCTGCAGCAGCAGGTCATCGATCGCGTAGGCGCTCAGTCCCAGTTCGGGAAACAGCATCAGGTCGGCGCGACGCTTTTCTCCGATCCGCATGAGCGCGAGCGTCTCGTCGGTGTTGGATGCGGGATCTCCCACGTGGATGCGCGGGGTGCACGCCGCAACGCGCACGAACCCCTGTCGATGGATCGAGAAGAAGGGGTGTCGTCCAGACTTCGAAGCCATGCCTCAGCGCCGCTCCGCGGCCGCGAGCCGCAATCCCAGCGCGATCAGGACCGACCCGCTCGCGCGGTTGATCCAACGCATCGCGCCGGGGCGGCCGATCACACGCTCGGAGAGGCTACCCGCGCCGAGGCCGACCGCGGCCTTCACGGGGAGGGCGAGCAGCGCGTAGAGCACGCCGAGGAACACGAGGTCACGCGTAGGATGCGCGCTCGCGGGGCTTACGAACTGCGGCAGGAACGCGAAGAAGAACATCACGATCTTGGGATTCGTCACGTTGGAGAGCATGCCCTGCCAGACCAACGCCAAAGGGGCGAGCGGCGGTGCGGATCCGGCGGCCGGCGGGGCGGCTTCGCGTGAGAACAGCAAACGGATGCCGAGGTAGACCAGGTACGCGGCGCCCACGAGCTTGAGCGCGAGAAACAGCGCCTCGCTCGCCATCAGGATCGCGCCCACGCCGAGTGCCGCGAGCGCCGTGTGCACGAGTATCCCGAGGCACACGCCGATCGCGGAGCACACGCCCGCCAGTCGTCCCTGGGCGAGCGAGCGCGAGATCACGTACAGCATGTCCTGCCCCGGCGTCACGATGAGCGCCATCGATGCGACGAGGTAGAGCCCGAGGGATGCGGATTCCATGAAACTGGGCCCCCGCCTACGCGGGGGCGACGACTCGATCGCGGGGGCGACGACTCAATCTGCGTTGGCCGCGAGGACGACTCAATCTGCGTTGGCCGCGAGGACGACTCAATCTGCGTTGGCCGCGAGGACGACTCAATCTGCGTTGGCCGCGAGCCAGTCGAGCGCGAGCGCCGTGATGGTCTTCACCCCGATCTTCAGGCAGGTCTCGTCCACGTAGAAGCGCGGGCTGTGGTTGGGGGCCGCGGTGGCGGCGTCGCGGTCGAGGGGCGTGCACCCGATGAAGTAGAAGAATCCCGGCACTTCCTTCTGGAAGAACGAGAAATCCTCGGCGCCGCAAACCTTGTCGACCACCTGCACGTTGACCTCGCCCGCGATTCGCGACAGCGTCGGCACCGACCATTCGGTAAGGCCCGGGTGGTTCACCGTCACATCGTACCAGCGATGGATATGCACCTTCGCCTTCGCGCCGCCGGATTCCGCGATCATTTCCGAGATGCGCGTCACATGCTCGTGGATCTCGTTGCGCTGCTCCTCGTCGAAGGTACGGATGGTTCCTTCGAGCCGCACCTCGTCAGGGATGATGTTGTGGCGCACTCCGCCATGGAAGACCCCGACCGTCACCACCGAGGGCTCGTGCGTGATGTTCATCCGGCGTGAGACCACGGTCTGCAAGCCCAGCACGATCTGCGAGCTCACCACGATCGGGTCGACGCCGCGCCACGGCATCGCGGCATGGGTCTGGGTACCGCGCACGAAGATGCGGAAATCGTCCGCCGAGGCCATGAACGGCCCCGAGCGATAGCCGATCATCCCGGTGGGGAAGATCGACGTCACGTGCAGGCCGAACACCGCGCCGACATCGGGATTCTTGAGGCACCCTTCGGCCACCATCAGTCGCGCGCCGCCATCCTCGCCGATGGGCGGGGTCTCTTCGGCGGGCTGGAACAGGAACTTGACCGTGCCGGGAATGCGCTCGCGCATGCCGGCGAGGATCTCGGCCACGCCCATCAGCATCGCGGTGTGCGCATCGTGGCCGCAGGCGTGCATCACGCCGCACTGCTGGCCGCTCCATTCGGTGCGCACCACGCTCTTGAACGGCACGTCGACTTCCTCGACCACGGGGAGGGCGTCCATGTCCGCGCGCAGCGCCACGACCGGCCCGGGAAGCCCGCCTTTGAGAATGCCGACGACGCCGGTGTGGGCGACCTTTTCCTGCACCTGGTCGAAGCCGAGGGCACGCAGGTGCTCGGCCACGACTTTCGCGGTGCGCACCTCACGGTTGCCGAGCTCGGGGTTCTGGTGGAAGTCGCGGCGCCAGGCGATGACCCGGGGCTCGACCTTGTCGGCGGCCGCCGCGACCGCGGCGTCGAAGGGGAATGGGGTGTCGGGAGCGTTCATGGGGAGATTCTAATCCGGGGCGCAAACTGGCGTCAGAGGAAAACCGGGGACAGACCACGGT
>JALYSB010000261.1 GCA_030855025.1 Pseudomonadota bacterium | reverse complement strand
CGGGACGCGCCGGCCTCATCGCGCAGCTCGCGAGCCTCGATCCGCCGCCGGAATCGGTCCCCATCAACGAGCTGGTCCAAGTCGAAGGAACGCCGCTCGAGGGCACGGGCAAGCTGCCGTGGATGGAGTTCGTGCGCACCATCGCGGTCGCCCGCATCCTCATGCCGAAAAGCATGGTGCGTTTGTCGGCCGGGCGCAGCGCGATGAGCGAGGCCCAGCAGGCGCTCTGCTTCTTCGCCGGCGCCAACTCGATCTTCTACGGCGAGAAGCTGCTCACCACCGGCAATCCCGAGGTGGCCAGCGACGACGCATTGTTCGCGGCCCTCGGCCTGCAGTCGTCGTAGGGCTCGATGGGCGGGCTTGCCAACCGGCTGGCCGACGGCCTCGCCACGCTCGAGCGCGAAAGCCTCATCCGAACGCGCCGCGTGCTCGATTCGCCGCAGGGCACGCGCATCACCGTCGACGGGCTCGCGGTGCTCAACTTCTCGAGCAACGACTACCTGGGACTCGCCAACCATCCGCAAATGCGCGCCGCGGCGCACGCCGCCCTTGATGCGTGGGGCGTCGGCAGTGGCGCCTCTCCCATGGTGAGCGGCCAGATGCGCGTGCACCACGAGGCCGAGCTGCGTTTTGCGCGCTTCACGGGGCTCGCCCGGGCGCTGCTTTTCTCGAGCGGGTACGCGGCAAACCTCGGCGTCATCGCCGCGCTTTGCGATCGCAACGCGGAGATTTTCGCCGACCGGCTGGATCACGCCTGCTTGATCGACGGGGCACTGCTGTCGCGCGCCAAATTCACGCGTTATCCGCACCTCGATCTCGACACGCTTGAATCGCGCCTCGTCGCATCGCGGGCGGCCGTACGACTGGTCGCCACCGACGCGGTTTTCAGCATGGACGGCGACCTCGCCCCGGTGGCCGAGCTGCTCGCGCTCTGCGAGCGCCACAACGCGTGGCTGCTGCTCGACGACGCGCACGGCATCGGCGTCCTTGGGGCGCGGGGCCGCGGCTGCCTCGAGCACTTCGGCTTGGCATCGCCGCGCATTGTCTACATGGCCACACTGGGCAAGGCGCTGGGCGGCTACGGGGCGTTCGTCGGCGGCTCGGCCGAGGTGATCGAGTGGCTGGTGCAGCGTGCGCGCACCTACATCTATTCGACGGCGCTGCCACCGGTGGCCGCCGCGACGGCCATCGAAGCGATGGATCTCCTCGAAGCCGACCCCTCCATCGTGGCGCGGCTACGAGATCGCATCGCCGAGTTCCGTGCCGCCGCCGGCGCCGCCAGGCTGCGCATTTCGCCGTCGATGACCGCCATCCATCCGATCGTGCTCGATGAGCCGGCACTCGCCCTCGCGGCCAGTGCGCGCCTCCTCGATCGCGGCTACTTCGTGCCCGCGATCCGCCCGCCTTCGGTGCCCGAAGGAACGTCTCGCCTGCGCGTCTCGCTTTCGGCGGCGCATTCGCGCGCCGACGTGGAGGGGCTCGCCAACGCGCTGGCCGGGTGCCTTGCCTCGTGACGCTGCACGTCGAGCGCCATGGCAAGGGCCCCGACCTCGCGCTGCTTCACGGCTGGGGGTTGCATTCGGGCATTTGGGCCGAAGCGCTCCCCGCGCTCGCGCAACGCTTCCGCGTGCATGCCATCGACCTGCCGGGCCACGGTCATTCCGCGAGTGCGACGGTGGAATCGCTCGATGGCGCGGCCGAGCTCATCGCGGCGCAGCTGCCCCCGGCAACGGTTGTCTGTGGATGGTCCCTCGGAAGCCTGGTGGCGCAGCGCTTGGCCCACCTTCAACCCGACAAGGTCCGCGCGCTCGTCCTGGTCAGCGCCACACCCTGCTTTACCGCCCGCCCCGGATGGCCCCATGCGATGAAGGACGGGACGCTCGATGCATTCGCCGCGGGGCTCGACCACGACCGTGAGGCCACTCTCGCCAGGTTCGTGCGTTTGAACGCATTGCACGGAGCCGGTGGACGCGAGGCGATTCGCGCTTTCACGCAGCGCCTCTCCGAGCGCGGGGCTCCCACGGTGCACGCCCTCGCCCGCACGCTCGAATGGCTGCGCGAGACCGACTTGCGATCCGGTGTTCAGAAGCTGCCGCGCACGCTGGTGATCCACGGCGCGCGCGATGTGCTGGCACCCGTCGCGGCCGGCCGGTGGCTCGCCGCGCACATTCCCGGCGCCGAGGCGCTCGAGCTCGCCGACGCCGCGCACCTCCCGTTTTTTACGCACCGCGACGCTTTCGTGCGCGCCGTGGAGTCCTTCGTTGGCTGAGCTCCCGATTCCCGACAAGCGCGCGCTGCGCCGCTCCTTCGAGCGCGCCGCGAAGACCTACGACCGCAACAGCGTCCTGCAGTGCGAGGTGGGCCTGCGCTTGCTCAAGCACCTCGATCCGATTCGCATCGAGCCGGCGCTCGTCGTGGATGTGGGCTGCGGCACGGGAGTCTTCTTCGATCAGCTGCGCGAGCGCTTTCCGCGCGCGGACCTCGTGGGCGTCGACATCGCGCGCCCGATGCTCGAGATTGCCGCGAAGCGCACGCCGTGGATCGCGCGCGCGCTGCGACGGCCGCATCCCCGGCTCGTCTGTGGCGACGCCGAGCGCCTGCCGCTCGCCCATGCCTCGGCGTCCTTGGTCTTCTCCAACCTCGCATTGCAATGGACGCGGCCCGAGCGGGTTTTCGAGGAGGCCGCGCGCGTCGTTTCCACCGGCGGCCTCTTCATGTTCTCGACCTTCGGCCCGGATACGCTGAAAGAGCTGCGCGCGGCTTTCGCGGCGGTCGATGGCTACCAGCACGTGAACACTTTCGTCGACATGCATGACCTGGGAGACGCGCTGGTGCACGCGGGCTTCGTCGATCCGGTGATGGAGATGGAAGTCATCACGCTCGAATACGCGAGCGTGGAAGCGGTGGCGCGCGACTTGAAGGCGATCGGCGCACGCAATTCCCTGCCCGGGCGCCCGCGGGGACTGTCGGGGCGCGGGCGCTGGCGCGACGTGATCGCGGCCTACGAGAAGGAGCGCCGCGGGGGCGTCCTGCCCGCCACCTACGAGGTGATCTACGGGCACGCATGGCGAGCCGCGCCGAAGCGCGTCGCGGACGGGCGGCAGATCATCGACTTCCCGCGGGCGCGGTCATGACCCGCGGCGTCTTCGTCACTGGCACCGATACCGGCGTCGGCAAGACGCTCGCGTGCTGCGCGCTGATCCATGCGTTCGCCGCAAGCGGGGTCCGCGCGACACCGATGAAGCCGATCGCCGCCGGGGCGGTTGAACGCGCAGGGCGTTGGGTCAACGAGGACACGCTTGCGTTGCTCGCGGCGGCGGGAATCGATGCGTCGGCCGCGGGCCTCGCGACTCCGATCCTGCTGCGCGAGCCGATGGCGCCGCACATCGCGGCACA
>JALYSB010000095.1 GCA_030855025.1 Pseudomonadota bacterium | reverse complement strand
CCCGACGGCCTCGGGATCCCCTTCAAGGTCGCGCTGGAAGTGCGCGGGTTGCCGTGGGCCGTCGAAGGCGATGCGGCGGGCGCGGTGACGATGGTGGAACGATGAACCGGAAAATTGGGCCCCCCCGGCTTCAAGACTGCCGGGGCAGGATATGACTCGAGGACGACTGCGCCGAAGCCGCGCAGTCGGCTTCACTCTCATCGAAATCCTGGTCGCGGTGGCGATCCTCGCGGTCGCGCTTGCGGCGACCACGCGCGCCGCGAGCCTCGCCACCGACGGCGCCCTCGAATCGCGCCAGCGCCTGCTGGCCACCTGGGCCGCGCAGAACCGCGTGGCCGAGCTGCGCGCGCGGCGCCTCTACCCTCCCGTGGCGAGCACGCGCCTGACCACCGAGCAGGGCGGCCTCGCGCTCGTGATCGACGAGACTGTGACCGACACTCCCAATCCCACGATCCGCCGTGTGGAGCTCGCCGTGGCCGACGCGCGCGCGCCGGCCCGCGTGCTGGGAAGGCTCACGGCCTATGTATCGCAATAGGGGATTCACCCTCGTCGAGCTGCTGGTCGCGCTCGCGATCTTTGCGCTCATGAGCGGGTTCGCATACCGCGGCCTCACCTCCATGCTCGAAAGCCGCGTTGCCCTGCAGGCCGAATCCCGCAAGTGGCGCGATGTGGCGCTCTTCGTGGGACGCATCGAGCGCGACCTCAACGCCGCACTCCCGCGCATGGCGCTGGGAGCCTCGGGTACGCCATTGGCGCCGCTCTCCTCCGCGCTCGATGCGAGCTCCGGCCCCCAGGGAATGGCGCTCACCCGCTCGGGCAACGCGCTCCTCGAAAACACACTCTCCGCCCCCCAGCGCGTCGCCTGGCGACTGCGCGAGGGTCGCATCGAGCGCCTCGCGTGGGCCGGCGTCGATGCCGCGCCTCGCGAGGAGCCCACCGCGACCGCGATCCTCGGCTCGGTCGGCGCGCTCGCCTTCCGCTTCCTCGATCCCAAGAGCGACGAGTGGCGCCCTACCTGGGGCCTGCCGGGCACCGATGAGAAGCTGCCGGCCGCCGTCGAGATGACCCTCACTCTGGCGAGCGGCGAGCGCATCGTGCGCTTGGTCGACCTTCCAAGGGCGCCATGAGGCCTGGGCAACCTGCCGCCCGCGGGCGCGGCCAGGCGGGCGTGGCAGCGGTCACCGCGATCCTCATCGTGGCCGTAGCCGCCGCCGCCGCATCGCTGATGCTGGCGCAGCAGTCGGCGATGCTCGACCAGACGATTCTCGTCTCCTCGCGCGCGCAGGCCGACGTGTATGCGCAGGCCGGGCTCGATTGGGCGCGCGGCGTGCTGCTCCAGGACGGCAAGACCTCCAGCACCGACACCCTCGAGGAAGGCTGGGCGCGGCCGATCGCCGGCATGCCGATCGAGCGCGCGGTCGTCGCGGGGGACATCGCCGACGAGCAGGGCAAGTTCAACCTGAACAACGTGATCGACCGCGAGGCGCGCAGCGAGCCCGACATCAAGCAGCTGAAGCAGCTGCTGGCCCTGCTGGAGCTCTCGCCCGAGCTCGCCGACGCCGTGGTCGACTGGATCGACCGCAACGACGATCTCACCAGCGCGGCCGGCGCCGAGAATGGCTACTACCTCGGGCTTGGGCGCCCGTACCGCGCCGCCAATGCGCCGATGATGCAGGTCGACGAGCTCTACCGGGTACGCGGCTTCGACGCGAAAAGCGTCGCGCGGCTGCGGCCCTTCGTGACCGCCCTGCCCGAGCGCACCGCGATCAACGTGAACACGGCGAGCGAGGTGGTAGTGGCCGCAGCCTTCGGCGTGCCGCGCGAGAAGGCCGCCGAGCTGCTGGCGGACCGGCGCCTCAAGCCCTTCGCGGACAAGGCGGCCTTCGTCGACCGCGCCCAGCGCGCGGGGCTCATTCCGGTGAACGACTTCGATGTGAAGAGCGGCTGGTTCTTCGCGCGCATCCAGGTCACCCAGGACGATGTCCGGGTAGCGACTGAATCCCTGTTGAAGCGCGAGGCAGCCGCGCGAGGCACGACCGCTATAATCTGGCGCCGCCCACGGTACTGAAGGCGATGAAGCTTCGCATTTTCCTCCCCGCAACCGATCGCCCCCAGGTCGCCGCGCGCTTCGCATGGAAGCTCTTCGACGCGCGCCACGAGCTGCTGCGCGATGACACGTCGACCCTGGCCGACATCCCGCGAGCGAGCGATGTAGAGGCGGTGCTGCCGGCCGAGCGCGTCCTCTTCGCGCGCCTGAAGCTGCCGAAGGTCAACGCGTCCACGATCCGCGAGCTGCTGCCGTTCGCAGTCGAGGACCGGTTGCTCGCAGATCCGTCGCACATCCACGCCGTCGCCGGCAGTCGCAACGCGCGCGGCGAGACCGTGGTCGCGGTGGTGGACCGCGACTGGCTGCAGGCGATGGTCGATGCCCTCGCGCGGAGCGGCCACCGTCCGTCACGTGCGTATAGCGAGAGCGCGCTCCTCGCCGGCGGCCGCGGCGACTGGCACGTCGTCTGGGGAACGGGACGCGGCATGCTGGTCGACGACGAGGGCGTCGCTGCCATCTTCGATCGCGCTCCCGGCCTGCCACTCGCCGTGCGCCTGGGGATCGACGAGGCCGGGGAGCGCGGCGAGCGCCCCACGTCGGTCCGCGTGCACACCGTGGCCGACGAACCCTTGCCGGACCTCGCGGCGTGGAGCAGCGAGACAGGCGTTGCGTTTTCTCCCGGCACGCGCTGGGAGGCGCTTGCCGCGGGCCAGCCTGCGGCGGGCTCGATCAACCTCCTGCAAGGTGAGTTCACACCGGGCTCCGGGCGCGCCTCTGCCCGCATCCCGCGCGCCGCGGCGTGGCTCGCGGCGGCAATCCTCGTGCTGCAACTGGCGTTCACGGCCGGCGACGAATGGCGGCTTCGCCAGGAGCGCTCCGCGCTCGAGGCGCGCCGCGAAGCGATTTTCCGCACGGCCTTCCCCGAGGCGCGCGTGGTGGTGGATTCCGAGCTGCAGATGGCGCGCAACCTGGCGGATCTCAAGCGCGCCCGCGGGCTTGCCGCCGGCGATGAGTTCCTGGTGCGGATGACCGAGGCCGCGCGCGCTTCCAACGGGCCGCTTCGCTCGATCGAATACGCCAACGGAAAGCTCGCGACGCGATGAGCCGCCTCGTTCAGGCATGGCATGCGCGAAGCATCGGCGAGCGGCGCGCGGCAACCCTTGCCGCCTCGCTCCTGGCGCTCCTCCTGCTGGCGACGCTCGTGTGGCTGCCGCTCGAGCGCTCGCGCGCACGGCTCGAGGGCGAGGTACCGCGGCTGCGCGCCTCGATCGCAGGCCTGCAACGCGATGCCGACGAGGTGCGGCGCCTGCGTGCGCTTCCCGCAGCCGCACCTGCGAGCGGGGCGCCGCTCGCGTCGCTCGGCACCAACGCGGGCGGCCTCGCCGGCGCGCAAATGACGGTGATCGATGAGCGGCGCGTGCGCCTGACGGGCGCGGACGTGAGCTTTGGTGCCCTGCTCGAATGGCTGCGCAACGCGCAGCTCACCCACGGAATGCGCGTGGAGTCCGCCCGCCTCGACGCACTGCCCGCCGCGGGGCGCGTGCGCGCCGAGCTCGTCCTGGCGCGGTCCTGAGCGATGCGGCTGCCGGCGATCGCGGCCCTCGGCGCCGTGGCCTATGGCGTCTTCCTCGTCGCCACGATGCCGGCCGCGTTCGTGCTCGCGCGCGCGCAGGATGCGCAGCCGGACAAGTTCGAGGTGCGCGAGGCGCACGGCACCGCGTGGCATGGTCGCGCGAAGGTCGCGCTGAATACGCCCGGCGGCATCGTGCCTATCGACCGCGTCGAGTGGCGCCTGCTGCCGGCGCGCTTGGCCCTCGGCCGCATCGCCTTCGACATTGGCGCATCCGCTGCCGGCATCGAGGCCCGTTACGAAGGCGCGCGGTCGCTCACCCGCTGGACCGTGCGCAACCTCGACGTGCGCGGTGCCGCCCCCGCGATGGCCCATCTGCTGCCGTGGCTGGTACCCCTGCGCCCCGAGGGCACGGTGGCGATCACCAGCGCGGAGCTCTCCTCCGACGGTCGCGAACTCCAGGGCGATGCGCGCGTCGAGTGGAAGGGCGCGGCGGTCGGCCTGTCGGACGTGAAGCCCCTGGGCACCTACCGTGCCGAGATCCGGGCCGAGGGCCATGCCGGCAAGGTCACGGTCAGCACGCTCGAGGGGCGGCTGCGCGTCACGGGCCACGGCACGCTCACGCCGCCGACGCGCTTCGCGTTTACCGGCGAGGCACGCGCGGAAGCCGCCGCGGCCCAGGCGCTCGAGCCCCTCCTGAACCTGCTCGGCCCCGCCCGGCCCGACGGCGCTCGCGCGCTCTCCTGGCAAGCGCGGTGAGGCCCGGCTCGTTCGTGCCGGCGCCTTGGCTCGCCAATGCGCACCTGCAGACGCTTTACGGGGCGCTCGCCGCTCCCGCGCCGCGCGTCGCGTTCCGCCGGGAGCGCTGGGACACGCCCGACGGTGATTTCGTGGACGTCGATTTTGTCGACGGTCCCGAGAGGGCGCCCTGGGTGCACCTCTATCATGGCCTCGAGGGGTCTTCCAACTCGCCCTACGCCCGCATGCTGATGGCGCACGTGCGACAGCGCGCCTGGCGCGGGAGCGTCTTCCACTTTCGCGGCTGCAGCGGCGAGCCCAACCGCCTGGCGCGTGCCTACCATTCGGGCGACACGGAGGAGATCGGGTGGTCGCTCGCCCGCGTGAAGGCACTCGCCGGCGCGGCGCCCCTGTTCGCCGCCGGCGTGTCCCTCGGCGGGAACGCGTTCTGCAAATGGCTGGGCGAGCACGGCGAGTCGGCCCGGGCGATCGTGGAGCGCGCCGCGGCAGTGTCCGCGCCGCTCGACCTCATGGCGGCGGGCGAGGCCCTCGGCCGCGGGTTCGCGCGCGTATATGCGTGGAATTTCCTCGGTTCGCTCAGGCGCGGGGCGCTCGACAAGCTCAACCGCTTCCCCGGCCTCTACGATGGCGCCGCGGTGAGCCGCGCGCGCACGTTGCGCGCTTTCGACAACGTGGTCACCGCTCCGCTGCATGGCTTTCGCGACACCGACGACTACTGGACCCGCGCGAGCGCCAAGCCACACCTCGCCGGCATCCGCGTGCCGACTCTCCTGGTGAACGCTCGCGACGACCCGTTCCTGCCCGGAAGCGCGCTGCCGACGGAACGCGAGGTCTCCGGCGCGGTCAAGCTAGAATTCCCCGAACACGGCGGGCACGTCGGCTTCGTGACGGCTCCCTTCCCCGGCCACATCGAGTGGCTTCCCCAACGGCTCCTGCACTTCTTCGACTCCCGAGAATGACCCCCATCGCACCCGAGATCTTCAAGGCTTACGACATCCGCGGCATCGTCGACAAGACCCTCACCGAGGCCGGCGCCGAGGCCATCGGCCGCGGTCTGGGCACCATCGCGCTGCAAAAAGGGGTGAATCGTTTCGTGATCGGCCGCGACGGGCGCCTCTCCGGCCCTCGGCTTTCGGCCGCCCTCGCGCGCGGGCTGAATGCCACCGGCATCGACGTGATCGATATCGGTGTCGTCGCCACCCCGATGGTGTACTTCGCCACGCACCATTTCGCCACCGGCAGCGGCGTGATGGTTACCGGCAGCCACAACCCGCCCGAGTACAACGGCCTGAAGATGATGGTGGCCGGGGATACCCTCGCCGCCGAATCAATCCAGCACCTGCGGCGCGTGGTCGAGGAAGGAAAGTTCGTCACCCCGGCGAAGGCCGGGGCCCAATCTACCGCCGATATCACCGAGGATTACCTCGATCGCATCACCTCCGACGTGAAGCTCGCGCGCCCGATGACGATCGCGGTGGACTGCGGCAACGGCTCGCCCGGCGCGTTTGCGCCCGAGCTTTACCGGCGCATGGGCTGCGAGGTGATCGAGCTTTTCTGCGATGTGGACGGCACTTTCCCCAACCACCATCCCGATCCGTCGAAGCCCGAAAACCTCGAGGACCTGATCGCGAAGCTGGGAGAGTCGAAAGCGGAAGTCGGCCTCGCCTTCGATGGCGACGGCGACCGCCTCGGCGTGGTCACGAAGAACGGCAAGATCATCTTCCCCGATCGCCAGCTGATGCTCTTTGCCCAGGACGTCCTGTCGCGCAATCCCGGGGCGGAGATCATCTTCGACGTAAAGTGCACGCGCAATCTCTTTCCCTGGATCCGAAAGCACGGTGGCCGTCCGCTGCTCTGGAAGACCGGGCACTCGCTCATCAAGGCGAAGCTGAAGGAGACCGGCGCCCCGCTCGCGGGAGAGATGAGCGGCCACCTCTTCTTCAAGGACCGCTGGTACGGCTTCGACGACGGCCTGTACGCGGGCGCGCGCCTGCTCGAGTTGCTCTCGCGCACCCAGGACGCCACGGGCCTGCTCGAGTCGCTCCCCGACTCGATCTCCACGCCCGAGCTGAACATCGCCCTGCCCCACGAGGGCGACAACCACACGCTGATCGCGGAGCTGCAGAAGAGCGCGCGCTTCGAGGGCGCCGACGAGATCAATACGATCGACGGACTGCGCGTGGAGTATCCCGACGGCTTCGGCCTGATGCGCGCCTCCAACACCACACCGGTCATCGTGCTGCGCTTCGAAGCCGATTCCGACGCGGCCCTGGCGCGCATTCGCGCCGAATTCGGCCGCGTTCTCGAGCGCGCGCGCCCCGGGCTGCTGAAAACCGGGGACGGACCCTGATTTCAGGGCTCGATTGCGATTCCGCGAAGTAATTCGCCGCCGCCCACCGTCCCGATGAAAGTCGCCTTGCCGGTCGCCAGGTCCACCGAGTAGAAGCGCGTGGCGCTCGCCGCGTCATGGTTGAGCGAGGCGTACGCCGCGTTGTTCACGTCGGAGATGTCGAAACCCGCGCGCTGGAAGCGCGCGACCTCGAGGCTCCCCACGGTAAAGAGCTGGCCGGTGTTCGGGGAGACCGCGGGTGTGGCGCCCTCCTTCGAGCCCTGCATGATGAGCGCGCCCGTGGTGGCGTCGACCGCATAGTTGGTCGTGATCTTGTCGTTCTGCTTGTTGTAGGTGTAGCCGGCGCCGACCACGCGCGGCGAGTGGCCCGCGTTCTTGTCCCCGGTTGCGTAGGCGAGCTCCCCATCGGCCTGGAGGCCCTCGAGGGTCGCGTTGCCGTCGACCGAGGCGCCGGTATCGGGATGCGCGCGCATGTTCTGTCCCGTGTTGCTCACGATGCGAATGCGGTCGACCACCGGGTTGAAGTCGAAGCCGAACTCGCCACCCGCCAGCGCGATCGCGAGCGGCGCGGCGCCCACGGGACGGGCTTCCGCGGTCTTGGTATCGATCGTGTACAGCCGTCCCGACGATGCCAGCCCGAAGAGCACGCCCCGCGCCACGCGATAATCGATGCCCACCATCCGCTCGTTGGCGCCGAGCCCCTTGATCGTGCCGATCGTGGTGACCTTCTGCGGCTGGCCGGCGTTGAAGCGCAGCAGCACGCCGCCCTCGGTCACCGCGACGATGGTTTCCTTGCGCAGCGGCCCTTCGGCTTCGCGATCCGAGGTGGCACATCCGGCGGCGGTAGCGGCCACGAACAGCAGCACGATCGTCAACAAGCGCATTTGCGCGTCTCCTGAGGAGTTGGGGGATTGCGCAATGATATCCTCTACGACGTGAAACTCGCGACGTGGTACTCCGCATGCGCCTGCCTCGCCGCCGTCTCCGCGGAGGCCGCGCGCATCGACGCGACGCTGACGGATGCCCGCGGCGCACCCCTGGTGGATGCGGTGGTGTGGGCGATGCCCAAACTCCCGTTGTCAGCCCGGCCCAAGCGCGAGGCCGCGGTCGAGCAGGTGGCCAAGCAGTTCGCCCCGTTGGTCACCGTGGTGCAGACCGGCACACAGGTTCGCTTTCCCAATCGCGACGAGATCCGCCACCACGTGTATTCGTTCTCGACGCCGAAGACCTTCGAGATCAAGCTATACGCCGGCACGCCCGCGGCACCCGTGCTGTTCGACAAGCCGGGGGAGGTGGTGCTCGGCTGCAACATCCATGACAACATGATCGCCTACCTCTACGTGGTGGATACGCCGTTCTTCGCCAAGTCGGGCAAGGACGGGCGTGCGCGGATCGAGGGTTTGCCCACCGGCGACTACGAGCTGCATGCATGGCACTACGCGCAAGCCGCCGCCGTCGACTCGAAGGCGGCCAGCCTCCGGGGCGATGAAGCGCTCGGGGCAGTGTTCGCAATTTCCACCAAGGCCCTGCCGCCGCCCCCGATCGCGAAGTGAAGCTGCCGCGCCTCCACGGAGCCACGCTCCAGGACCGCATCGTCGTCTTCTTCGTGGTTCTGCTGATGATCGTGCAGCTCGCGAGCTTCTACTTCATTCGCTACGCGATCGAGGCCACGGCGCAAAACACGCTGCGCGAGGAGCTGCGCACCGGCGCGCGCGTCTTCCGCCGCCTGCTCGACCAGAATAGCCAGCAGCTGGTGGAGGCGACCAGCGTGCTCACCTACGACTTCGGCTTCCGCGAGGCAATCGCCAGCCGCGACCGACCGACAATCCTTTCAGCGCTCACCAACCACGCGGGGCGCATCAAGGCGAGCGGGATGGCGGTGATCGGGCTCGACAGCGTCGTGGTGGCCGACACGCTGGCGCCCGCGAATGCGGGCCTCGCCTATCCCCATCCGGAGCTCATCGCCCGCGCCGCACAGCTCGGGCGCACTTCGGGCGTGCGGATCGTCGAGGGCAAGCCCTTCCAGGTCGTGGTGGTGCCGGTGCTTGCGCCGCTGCCGATCGCCTGGGTGTCGATGCAGTTCATCATCGACGACGACACCGCGCACGACCTGCAAAGGCTGACCACCTCCGATGTGACATTCGTCCTGCGTGCCGCAGGCGCGCAGCCCGCGATCCTCGCAACCACCCTGCCTCCGCTGCGCCGCCGCGACCTCCCCGCGCAAGCCGGTCGCATCGTGGCCGAGGGAAGCGATGGCATCACCGTGACCCTCGCCGGCGAGGCTTACGAGGCGCTTTCGACCCCGCTCGAGGATGCCCGCGGCGTGGGCGTCTACGCGATCCTGCAGCGCTCGGTGTCCGACGGCATCGCGCCCTACCTCGCCCTGCAGGCGGCACTGCTCGTGATCGCGGCGATTTCGCTCGCGGTGACGCTCGCCGGCGCAATGCGCATCGCCCGCAACATCACGCGCCCCGTGTCGGCGCTCGCCGGGGCCGCCCGCGAGATCGCCCGCGGCAACTACCAGGTCCGGGTGGGCCTCGAGGGCAAGGACGAGATCGGCGAGCTCGCGCGCGCGTTCGACGGCATGGCGCGAGGTCTGGCCGAGCGCGACCACATGCGCGACGTGCTCGGCAAGGTGGCCTCGAGCGAGGTGGTGACCCAGCTCCTCGAGGGCCAGATCGAGCTGGGCGGCACCGAAGTGGACGCGACGGTGATGTTCACCGACATGCGCAACTTCACGGCGATCTGCGAGACGCTCTCCCCGCAGCAGAGCCCCCAGCTCCTCAACCAGTTCCTCACCACCATCAGCGAGGTGGTCGAAGCGCATGGCGGCGTGGTCGACAAGTACCTGGGCGACGGCGTGATGGCGATTTTCGGGGCTCCGGTGACGCGCCCCGACGACGCCCACCGCGCGGTGGAGGCGGCACTCGAAATCCGCCGGCGCGTGAACGCGCTCGGCCCCGACCTCGCCGCGCGCGGCCTGCCGCACCCCAAGGTCGGGGTGGGCCTGAATACCGCGCGCCTGATCGCCGGCAACACCGGCTCGCCCACGCGCCTCAACTACACCGTGCTGGGCGACGGCGTGAACCTGGCATCGCGCCTCGAGGGCCTCACCAAGCGCTATCTCGTTCCGATCGTGGCCGGTTCCCGCACTCGTGACGGTACGCGACTGGACATCGTCTTTCGCGAGCTCGACAAGGTGCGGGTGCGCGGCAGGACGGTGGCCGAGCGCATCTTCGAGCCGCTCGGGCGGGAGGGGGAGATCGCCGCCGGGGAAATCGAGCGCCTGGCTCGCTGGCACCGGTCGCTCGAATTTTTCCGCAACGGCGCATGGCCCGCGGCGCGCTCGGGTTTCGAATCCCTCGCGGGCGATGAGGGCTACGAGCGGCTCGTTCAGATCTACCTGGGATACCTTCGCGACCTGGAGGGAAAGCCGCCCGCCCCCGACTGGGACGCGGCGTTCACACTCTACGACAAGTAGCCTCGGGCTAGGACTTCTTCTTTTTTTTCGCCGGAGCGGCACGCAACGGCGCCTTGGACGCTTCGGCCATCATGTTCCACGCCCACATCGCGGGGTTCGGCGGATCGGCGGCCCTGTCTCCCGTGCGCCCGGGTTCGGCTTTCGCCTCCTTCCCCATCGCCGCGTACACCGCCTGCGCCTTCTCCCCGCCCTTGAGCATCGCGAGCTGGTACTGGAGCGTCTTCATCGTGAGCTGCAGCATGTTCACGTTCGCCTTGAGCCAGTGCTCCACGACCTCGAGCTCGGCGAGCTTCTTCTCGATCTCCTTGGCGTCGGGCACCGGGAACATCAGGCTCTGCAGCGGATAGGCGCCCGGGTTCACCATCTTCTGCCAGAGGTCGAACATGTCTTGCGGTGTCACTGGCTTGGTCATGGTCGGAACCTCAGTGGCTCTTCATCTGCTGCTATCGGGGGTTCATCGGCGGCCATCTGCGGTTTCACAGATTTGCGGCCGCGTCACTCCCGCCCCTAATTGTGCCTGGCGATGAACTCGCGGATGCGCGGATAAATCATCTCGCGGTACTTGCGCCCGCTGAAGATGCCGTAGTGGCCGACACCCTTGGCGAGGAAGTGCTGCTTATCGCGCGCCGGGATCGACTTGCACAGCGGATGCGCGGCCTCGGTCTGGCCGTTGCCCGAGATGTCGTCGATCTCGCCTTCGATGGTGAAGAGCGCGGTGCGCTTGATCGCATCGGGCCGCACGCGCTCGCCCGCCACCGTGAGCTTGCCCTGGGGCAGCAGGTGCTTCTGGAAGACGCGCTCGACGGTCTCGAGGTAGTACTCCGCGGGAAGGTCCATCACCGCGTTGTACTCGTCGTAGAAGCGGCGGTGCGCATCCGCGCTGTCGCCGTCGCCCGCGACCAGGTGCTGGTAATACTGCATGTGCGATTCCATGTGCCGGTCGGGATTCATCGCGACAAACCCGGCGAACTGCAGGAAGCCGGGATACACGCGGCGCATGAACCCCGGATAGCGCATCGGCACGCGCTGGATCACCTTCGCCTCGAACCAGGACAGCGGGCGCTTGGTGGCGAACGTATTCACCGCGGTCGGGCTGCGGCGCGAATCGATCGGCCCGCCCATCATGGTGAGCGAGCGCGGGATCGCCTCGCCCGCGGCCGCCATCAGCGACACGCCGGCAAGCACCGGCACCGTCGGCTGGCACACCGAGATCGCGTGGCACTCGGGTCCCACGTGGGCGATGAACTTGCGCACGTACCCCACATAGTCGTCGAAGGTGAACGGGCCCACGGCGATCGGGATCTCGCGCGCGTCGAGCCAATCGGTGACCCACACGTCGTGGTCGGGAAGCATCGTGCGCACGGTGTCGCGCAGCAACGTGGAGTGGTGCCCCGACAGCGGCGCGAACACGAGCACCTTGGGCTGC
>JALYSB010000094.1 GCA_030855025.1 Pseudomonadota bacterium | reverse complement strand
CCGGACGAGCTCCTCGGGGTCGGAGGCGCCGCGCAGGAAAGTGTAGTTGGTGACGCAGTGCAACTCCGCGTAACCCGGGGTCATTGAATTTCCTTGGCGCTCCACAGTCGCTTACGCAAAGACCCCGTGCAGGAACCAGGCCGAGAGGTCGCGGTGCTCGCGGAAGATCCAGAACGTCTCACCGCGCTCGTTGGTGGCGACGTAGTAGTCGCGCCGGACTTCCTCGCCATCCCACCAGCCCGCCTCGATCCGCTCCGGGCCCGCGCCAAGCGCGAGGGCGCCTTGGAGCGTGGGATGGCCCTCGGCGGTAATGAGGCGCTGGGGCCGCGGCAGCAACCAGGCAGGCCGGGGACCTAAAACCGGGGACAGTCCCGGTTTTCGCTCTCGCGAAACTCCGGGACGGTCCCCAACGACGGCCCAATCCTTCTCCGGGCGGTGGTCGTTTGCCAGCGCAATTCCGAAAACTCGTTCCCGCCCCAGTCGCGCGGCCAGGCGCTCAAACAACCGTTCGCCATCGAGCTGCTGCTCCTTCGGGCCCGGTAGCCAGGCGCAGGAGCGCGGGGTATACGCAAGGAGCGCTTCAGCGCGCAGATCGAGAGCGAGGGTTGCGGCGGGGAGCTTGAGGCGTCCCAGCTTCTCGCGGGCGATCGCGAGGATGAAGTCGGCCTCGCGCTCGGGAGAGGCGAATTCGAGCTCGAGGCGCGTGGGCGCCTTGCGGCTGTGCTCGAGGCGCAGCGCCAGGCGTTGCGCTCCCGCACCCCGTCCGCGCGCATAGCCTTCGAACTCCACCAGCATGCGTTTCAGCGGAAAGAGCAGCGCCTCCACACCCTCGGTTTCCGCCGGCAGCTCGAGGCGGGAGCGAAAGCGCGCGGGCGCGGCGTACGGCGCGCGCGGGTCGGCGAGCCGGCCCATCAGGCGGTCGAGCGCGACCACGATCTCCGGGCCGAAGCGCCGCGCGAGCCCTTCCGCAGGAAGGTCGAGCACGTCCCGCAGACGCAGTATCCCCAGGTCGGTGAGGTGCGCGAGCGTCTTCTCGGGCCAGTCGAGGAGGAAGAGGGGAAGATCGGCGAGACGCTCGCGCAGATCCTCGATCTCGAGGCAACTGCGGACTCCGCGCCCCTGCGCTTCGGCGCGAGCAAACAGGCGTGCGGCGAGCGCGGTGGGCGCGACCCCGAAAGCCGCATGAAAGCCCAGCGCGCGGATGCCGCGCTGGATGGCGGCGGTGAGCTTCGCGTGCCCCTCGAAAAGCCGCAGGCTCGACGCCACCTCCAGCACCAGCCCCTGGGACTCGAGGCTCACCATCGGCGTGAACTGGCAAGCCCAGGCGGCGAGCCGCTCGAGCGCCTCGCGCTCCCTGCCCCACTCGCGATCGATCACGCGCACTTCCCCTGCGAGTGCCCGGGCGGCCGCCACCGCCTGGCCCGCGCGAATCCCCGCTGCGCGCGCAGCCGCGTTGGCGCACGCGACGAACGGGCGCTGCGTGGGACCCTCCGCGATTACGAGCGGCTGGCGACCAGCACCGGCGCGTTCAGCGATCTGGAGGGGAAAGTCGGGGAGCTCGAGCGCGACCCAGAGCATGGGATGGCCTGGATGAGCGGCGGGCCGCGCCGCTTCGGAATGCGGGCCTTCAGCACGCCACGTTCGCGCGACAGCACGATGCGCAGGTGCGACGGCGTGGAGTGTCTTTCGGCGGCCGTGGAGCGAAACAGCACCGCCATCGTGCGCCCGGTCTCGGCGGCCATCTGCAGGCGGCGCAGCCAGGCGTATTCCTCGGCAAAGCGCTCCATCCACAGCATCACCGCTGCGCAGGCGCCGGATTTCAGCGCCTGTTCTGCCGCCCACAGCGCGTCCTCGCGAGTCGCGGGGCGAATGACGAGGCAGCGATCAAGGAGGATTCCCGCCTGTGCGAGCGCCGGTGCATAGGGCAGGTACGGCGCGTTCACCCATGCGAGCAGGCGGCCGCCCTGGCTTGCGCGCGCGAGGGCTGCGCAGAGAAACGAGACCTCGCCGATTCCGGCGCCATCGTGCAGGACCTCCGAGAGCGTGCCCATCGGCCAGCCGCCTCCGGGCAGCTCGGCATCGAGGTGAGCGTGACCCGTGGCAACCACCGAATGCACGACGTGCTCGAGCTCGCCTCCCCGCCAGACGCCAGGCAATTGCACGAGCTCGGCAACCGTGGCCTTCATCGTCAGCGCGACGCGTTGAGGTTGCGGATGACGCCCACCGCGACGCCCTCGATCGCGAGGGTGTCGCGGTTCAGGTCGAGGTGCAGGGTTTCGAACGCGGGGTTGGCGGGTATGAGCTCGGCCTTGTGTCCGCGAATCTTGAAGCGCTTGACGGTGACTTCCTCGCCGATGCGCGCCACCACGATCTGGCCGCTGCGCGCCTCGGTGGTGCGGTGGACCACCAGCCAGTCGCCGTCGAGAATGCCCTCGTCCTTCATGCTGAGGCCGCTCACCTGCAGCATGTAATCGGCCCGTGGGATGAAGAGACCCGGATCGACCGGGTAGTGGCCCAGCAGGTTCTCGAGGGCGAGGATCGGGCTGCCGGCGGCTACCCGGCCCACGAGGGCGAGCCCCTCCTCCTGCCGGATACGGATTCCCCGGGCGAGGCCGGGGGAAAGCTCGATCGCGCCCTTTTTTTCCAAGGCCATCAAATGCTTGAACACACCGTTGGTGGAAGCCAACCCGAGGATGCGGGCGAGCTCGGGACGCGAAGGCGGCCGGCGATGCTCGGCCATGTAGGCACGAATCGTCTCCAGGATCTCGGCCTGGCGGGCGGTGAGGGCGGTTTCCATGAATGGTGATAATCTTATCACCTATGGGCGATTGCGCAACCTCCCCTCGCGCAGCGCGCTCCGATTCCCGAATGGGAATTATTGGACTACCATATGGGAACGATGGCCCGCCCTGCCAAGCGCCCCGCTGCCAAGCGAGTGGCCCATGTCCTCAGCTTCCGCAAGCTCGTCGCGCGCGCGCCCGACCCGGCGCAGGCGATCGCGACCGCGCGCCAGGGACTGCCCGCGAGCACGATCGATGAAGCCGTCGCGTACATGTCGGTCGCGCAGAAAGACCTGCTAGCGGCGCTGCGAATCCCCGTCAGCACCTTCCATCGGCGGCTCGCAGCCAACGACACCCTGTCGCCCGCCGAAAGCGAGAAAGTCCTGCGCCTCGGCGATATCGCCCGACGCGCCGAGCAGACCTTTGGCAACGCGAAGGCCGCGCGGGAATGGCTCACGGCGGAGAACCTTGCGTTAGGCGGCTCTCCCCTGTCCCTCATCGACACCGAGGCCGGAGCCGCACAGGTGCGCCGCATCCTTGGCACCCTGGACTACGGCGGCATCGCCTGATGCGCGTGTGGCGCCTGGCGCGCGAGCCCTTTTGCCGGGATCGCGAGGGAACCGGCGCGTTTCTGTCAGGCGGCCGCTGGACGCCGCCCGGAACGCGCGTGCTGCACGCCGCGAGCTCGATCGCGCTCGCAGGCCTGGAATACCTCGTGCATGCGCGCAAGCCCCCGGTGGACCTGGTGCTCGTGGCGATCGACTTCCCCGCCGAGGCCGCAATCGAGCGGCCGAAGCTCGACGAGCTGCCCGCGGATTGGGCAAGTCCTCTGCCCTCCGAGGATTGTCAGGCATGGGGAAGGAATTGGTGCACGGCGGCGCGCGCGCTCGCCCTCGCGGTGCCTTCGGTGATCGTGCCGGAAGAGAGGAATTACGTGATCAACGTCGCACATGCGCAGATGGGGGGCGTTGAGCTCGAGGCCATTCGGCGCTTTTCCTTCGATCTGCGTCTGCTCCGACCGGCGCTTTTCAATTCTAGCCGGCACGATGCCAGGTAAAGACGCCGCTGCCCATGTACGTTCGGATCCATTCGACTCCGCACGAACCGCATTGGAATATCGCTTTCTTCGGTCCATCTTCGCCGGCCGGGGAAACCCGTAGCGCAAGAGCGGCATGCCCTTCGACCTCGCGCGGCCCTGTGCGGCACTCGTTGCAGGCGAGGTGGCTCATCGTCCGAAACTGTACCTTAGTACGGCTTCGGCTCGCAAGCCCTCAGAGCAGCACATTCACGATCGCATTCCCGATCCCCACCAGCGCGGAACCCGAGATCAGACCCGCGCAGATCGGCTCCATTCCTTCCACCCAGAACTCGTGCCCCTTGGTACCGGGCGTCTTGTGCTTGCGTCCCATGAGCCAAAAGATCGTCGCTCCCACCCACATGGCGAACGTGGCCTCGGGCGGCAGCACCACGCCCAGGCCGATGGACACCGCCGAGAGCGGGAAGCGCCCCTTGGTGACGATGCGCATGATCTCGATAAAGATTGCCGCTGCTGCTGCCACGATCATGGAGACGACGGCCGACGTGGGCAGGCTGCTCACGCCCTTCATGATCAGCTCCGCCACGCCCTTCCACTGCAGCGCCGCGGGCATCGCGAATTGCTCGGAAATGATCGTCGAAGTCGAGCGCACGCCGTTGGCGTCCGGAGGCAGGAAGAGCAGGTAGAAAAGCGGCACGCAGCAAATAGCGCCCGCGAAGATGCCGATCACGTGGCCGATCGCCTGCTGGCGCGGCTTGGCACCCAACATGTATCCCGGCTTGATGTCGGAGAGGAGGTTCGCCGCGTTGGACGCGATCTCCGCGGTCATGCCGGCAGGAATCAGGTTGCTCGCGGGGTTTGTGCGGTCGATCGCGCCCATGGTGAACTGGGTGATCTTGCTGAGCGAGCCCGTGGGCGTCCACGAGGTGAGCGCCATCGAGTTGGTGCAGATCACCGCCAGGACGAAAATGAGCGGCAGCGAGATGAACGCCAGCAGCCACGGCACGCCGAAAAAGGCGTGCGAGACCCATGCTCCCAATACGCTGAAAAGCGGGACTCCGACCGCCGAGATCCAGAGCGGAAACTCGATGTGCTTCAGGACATCCGCGCCTTGCTCCTTTCGGCTTCGCAGGTTCGTGAACGCGCTGGTGATGAGCTTGGGACGCGCGAAGAGGCTCACGAGCGAGCCCACGACCATCATGGTCACTCCCCACCATAGCGACCATTGGTTGACGATCTCCGCGCGCGAGATCGGCACCAGCGCACCGGTCGGGCCGATCCGCGGCGCGATGTCCCCCGCCTGGATCATGAGGGGGGCGAGGATCACGAAGTTCACGAAGGCGCCCAGCAACACGCTGGTCGCGACCGCCATCCCCATGAGGCCGCCTACACCGAGCATCGCCGCGTCGAGCGTCAGCCGCAGCCCCAGCTGGCGGATGTCGGTGCCGAGGATCTTCGGGATGTAGGTCGATGCGGCGTAGTAGTAGGAATCGAGTCGCTCGTGGAAGGTCCACGGCTCCTTCATCCCCAGCCACTGGTGCATGCGCAGCACCTTGAACTGCAGCAGGCGCATCCAGCCGTCGCTGATCAGCAGCTGGTAGGAGCCCGCGGCGACTGCGGTCCAGGCCAGCAGCTTCGCCTTGTAGACCCCCGCGGCCGCGGCGCCGGTGTAGAGCGCGTCCAGCACGACCCCCGCCGCACGTCCCTCGGGAAACGGCAGCTGCTCGTCGTTGATGAAGCGGCGCTTGAGCGGGAACGCGAGGAGCACGCCGATGATCGAGCACACCACCATCCACGCGATCATGTGCCACGCGGGGATGATGGTATTGGTCACCAGCATGTAGGCCGCCAGCGCCGAGATGAGCGGCGCGACCATGTAGCCCGCCGCGGTCGCGATCGACTGGGTGCAATTGTTCTCGAGGATGGTGAAATCCTGCGCGAGGCCGGCGGCATTCATCATGCGGTACATCGCGAAGGCAAGGATCACCGAGGTGAGGCCGACGCCGATGGTGATGCCGGTCTTGCCGGCGATGTAGAGCGCCGTGGCCGCGAGGACACCGCCCAGCAGGAAGCCCGTCGCGGCCGAGCGCAGCGTGAGCTGCGGCATGTCGCCGCGAAACACGTTCTCGAGCCACCAGCGGTCCTTCTGCTCGCGCGTCCAGTCGCGGATCTCTTCGTTGCTCAGTTGCTTCAGCGCCATCGGAGCGGGTCTCTTCCACGGATGCGGTGAATCATCTGCCGAAGCGGATTATGACGCCTGAAACCCGCGTGACCGATTCGCAGCATTGCCACCGCGTAGAATTGCTGAATGAAAGACAAGCACGTCGAGTCCCTGGCCACGGATGTCTTCGAGCGCCTGGGGGCAGCGCGCAAGGCGCTGCTCGCCGAGATGCACGACCTCGGCCTCACACCCGACAAGGGCTGGCGAATCATCGAGGAGCTGCGCCACACGACCGAGGGAACCCATTGGATCTTTCGGCCGATGCATTTGCGCGAGCACCTGCCGGAGCTGAGCCGCACCGTTCTCATCGACCAGGAAGGCCGCCCCGTCTGAGGGCGTGCTATTCCACCTTGGCGCCCGAAGACACCACGACCTTCGCCCATTTTTCGGTTTCCGCGGCGATCACCTTCGCAAAATCCTCGGGCGTCCCGGAAATCGGCTTGCCGCCGAGCTCGGCCAGGCGCTCGCGCATCTTCGGATCGGCGAGCGCGCGGTTCACCTCGGCATTCAGCTTGTCGATGATGTCGCGCGGCGTGCCCTTCGGCATGCCGATTCCGAACCACGCAGTAGCCTCGTAGCCCGGGACCGTCTCGGCGACGGTCGGCGTGTCGGGCATGGCCGGATCGCGCTCGGCGGAGGTCACCGCGAGGGCGCGCAACCTCCCCCCCTTGATGTGCCCAATCGACGACGGAAGGTTGTCGAAGAGGACGTGGACCTGGCCCGGGATGAGGTCGGCGATCGCGGGGCCGGCACCCTTGTACGGCACGTGCAACATGTCGCAGCCCGTCATCGATTTGAACAGCTCGCCGGACATGTGCACCGAGGTGCCGCTTCCGGACGACGCCATGTTCACCTTGCCGGGGTTTGCCTTGCAATAGTCGATGAACTCCTTCACGGTCTTCGCCGGAAACGAGTTGGTGACCTCCATCACGTTCGGCGTGCGCATGAGGCCCGCGACCGGGGCGATGTCGCGGATCACGTTGAAGTTCAAGTTCTTGTAGAGCGTGGCGTTGATGCCGTGCGCCGGGTTCACGAGGAGCATGGTGTAGCCGTCGGGCGCGGCCTTGACGACCAGCTCGGTCCCGATGTTGTTGCCGCCACCGGGTTTGTTCTCGATGATGAACTGCTGGCCCATCTTCTCGGAGAGCCACTGGCCGATGATGCGCGCGAGCACGTCCGTCGTACCCCCGGGCGGATACGGCACGATCCATTTCACGGGCTTGGTGGGATAGTCGACGGCGAGCGCCGAACCGACGGCGGCAAACGTTGCGAAGGCCGCGAGGGCGGCAAGGCGGACAAGACGGGTCACGGTGATCCTCCTCGAATGCGGTTTTGTTGTGGACTCTCTCTGCCGCGCAATTCTGCCATGCCTTACAATCCCTCTGCGCCATGCCCCGCCAACTATTTCGACAAGAGGCGATCGACGCCCAGCGCGAGAAGTTTCTCGGCGAGGCGACCATTGCCCGTCCCGTCCCGTTCTGGGTCTTCACAACGCTTGCCGCCGGCATCGCGATCCTGCTGATCGCAGTTGCCGTCTGGGGGCAATACACGCGGCGCGAGCGCGTGGAGGGTTACCTGGCGCTCGATACCGGCGCCGCGCGCGTGCTGGTCCAGGATTCCGGTCGCGTCTCCGAGCTCCTGGTCAAGGAAGGCGATGAGGTCAAGGCGGGCGACGCGCTTGCCAAGATCTCGCTGGAGCGCGCCAACCTGGCCGGAGGCTCCACCAACGAGGCGATCGCGGCCGAAATGCAGAGCCGGCGCGCGATCCTCGAAAAGGAACAGGATCAGTGGCGCGACCTCGGCACGCAGCAAGTCGAGCAGCTTCGCCGCCGCGTGAAGGACCACGAAAACGAGCTCACCCAGGTCGATCGCGAGATGCGCCTGCAGGAGACGCGGGTCAAGTCCACCCGCGAGCAAGCCGATCGATACAAGGCACTGGCGGGCGAAAAATTCGTCTCCGACGTCGCCGCCAAGCAGAAACAGGACGACGTCACGGACCAGGAGATCAAGCTGCAGGCGCTCCGGCGCCAGCGCTCGCAGGTGGAGCGCGACCTCGGAGCGGCGAAAATGGAGGAGCCGCAGATCCAGCTGCGGTCGCGCGCCCAGGTCGAACAGGTGTCGCGACAGCTAAGCGAGCTGCGCGAGGGCATGTCGCAGGTCGAGGCTCGGCGCGAGACCGTGATCCGAGCGCCCATGGCGGGCGTCGTGACGAACGTCGCGGTCAACCGCGGGCAATCGATCGCCGCCGACGCTCCGCTCGTGACCGTTCTTCCGAAAGGCAGTGGCTTGCACGTCGAGCTGCTGGTCCCGACGCGTGCGATCGGCTTCGTCACCAAGGGTCAGGAAGTGGTGCTTCGCTACGAGGCGTTCCCTTACGAGCGCTTCGGCCAGTATCGCGGCGTCATCACGGACATCGGCCGCAACGTCTGGACGCAGGGGGAGCGCATCGGCCCGTTGTCCGCCAAGGAGCCGGTGTATCGCGTCGATGTGTCCCTCGACAAGCAGTCGGTCGCCGCGCTCGGGCAGGAGTTTCCGCTGCGACCCGGGATGCTGGTGAATGCCGACCTGCTGCTCGAAAAGCGAACCCTGCTGGAGTGGATCTTCGAGCCGGTCCTGCAGCTCAAGGGGCGCTTCTAGTGGGATTCCTTTCGGATCTGTTGAGCCCCAAGGTACCGCTGATCCTGCAAAGCGAAGCACCGGAATGCGGGATCGCATGCCTTGCGATGGTCGCCTCGTTCCACGGCCATCGGACCGATCTTTCGGCGATGCGCTTGCGGCTCTCGACCTCGCTCAAGGGGGTGACCCTCAAGCACATCGCGCAGATCGCCGAGACGATGGGAATGACGGCGCGCGGCGTCCAGGTGCCGCTTGAGGCACTGGGCAAGCTACGCCTCCCCGCCGTGCTGCACTGGGATATGAACCATTTCGTGGTCCTTGTCGACGTGTCGGGCCGCAAGATCACCGTCCACGACCCGGCGCGCGGCAAGCGTGTCCTGACGCTGGAGGAATCCTCGCGCCATTTCACCGGCGTGGCCATGGAGTTCACGCCGACCGCCGAGTTCCAACACAAGGACGAGCGCGAGAAAGTCAGCTCGTGGCAGCTGCTCGGGGTGGCCTCGGGTCTCAAGGGGACGATTGCCCAGATCCTCGTGCTGTCCTTCGCGCTCGAGGTCTTCGCGCTCGCAATGCCGTTCTTCCTGCAGCTGACGGTTGACCGCGTTCTCGTCGGGCGCGATCGCGACCTGCTCACGGTCCTGGGAATTGCCTTCTGCATATTGGTGGTGATCCAGGTTGCGGTGACGGCGGTTCGCGCATGGGTGGGCGTCTACCTCAGCACCAACATCAACCTGAGGCTGCTCACGAATCTGTTCAACCACATGCTGCGGCTGCCGCTATCGTGGTTCGAGAAGAGGAACATCGGCGATATCGTGTCCAAGTTTCGCAGCGTCGACGCGATCCAGAGGACGTTGTCCTCGACGTTCGTGGAGACGGCGGTCGACGGCGTGATGGTGGTGCTAACCCTGGTCGTGATGGCGTACTACAGTCTCACCCTCACCGCGATCGTCGCAATCGCCGCCCTGCTCTACGGCGTGGCGCGGTGGACCTTCTACTACCCGCAGCGCTACGCGACCGATGAACAGATCGCCCACGAAGCGCGCTCGGGGACGCACTTCATCGAGACGCTGCGCGGAATGATGGCGATCAAGTTGAACCTGCGCGAATCGGAGCGGCGCTCGGCCTACCAGAACCTGGTTGTCGACCAGACCAATGCGGGAGTAAGGGTGCAGAACGTGGGCATCCTGCAGCGCGGCTCGAATGCCCTCATCTTCGGCCTCGAGAACGTGATCGTGATCTGGTTGGCGGCGCTGCTGGTCATGGAGGGCAAATTCACGGTGGGGATGCTCTACGCCTTCATCGGCTTCAAGCTGCTCTTCCTGACTCGCGTCATCAACCTCATCGACAAGTGGAATGAGTTCCGGATGCTCGACCTGCATGCCGATCGCATTGCGGACATCGCGCTCGCGGATCCCGAGGGATCGAAGCCCACGCTTCCGGGCGAAACCGGGATCGCGCCCCTCACTTTGGAGGCCAAAGACTTGGGTTTCGCCTATGGGCCCGAGGGGTTCGTCTTCCGGCACGTGAACCTGACCGTGGACCCCGGCGAGACCGTCGCCATCGTTGGGCCATCAGGCAGCGGCAAGACCACGCTTCTAAAGGTGCTGCTGGGGCTATTGCAGCCCACGGAAGGCGAAGTGCGGGTGAACGGCCGCAACCTCGCCGACTGGGACAAGGCCCAGTACCGCGCCCGCGTCGGGGCGGTTATGCAGGACGATCAACTCTTCGTCGGCACAATCGAGGACAACGTGAGCTTCTTCGACTCGGAGCATGATCCCGCTCGAGTTCGCGAATGTGCCCGCGCCGCCATGATCGACGAAGAAATCATGGCGATGCCCATGCAATACAACACCATCGTCGGTAGCCTCGGAATGGCGCTATCCGGCGGTCAAAAACAAAGAGTCCTTTTGGCACGCGCACTTTATAGAATCCCAAAAATACTCTTCCTGGATGAGGCGTTTGATCAGATCGATGTTGCTCTTGAACGGCGGATTAGTTCTGAGTTATCCGGCAAAAGTGTTTCTCTATTAATCGTTAGCCATCGCGCCGAAACCGTCTTATCGTCCGTCCGGAGTCTAGTACTGGAGCATCCTCTCAAATCGCCTCAACCAAACGTGCAGCGTTAAAACTAGGCGAACACCACATCGCCACCCGCACCGCCAACGATTGCAAGCTGTAGATCCGTCAGCTTCTGAAGCTGATCCTCTGCCGCCCGCGCAGTCACTTCTTCAAGTTGCAAGATTTCGATCGCGATATTTTCCATATTCTTTTCCTTTTCGAGAAATTGATCTAGGCAAAAACCACGTCGCCGCCGCCGCCGCCAACAATGGCGAGTTCAAACTCATTCAATTCACACAACGACTCGACCGCTGAAATATCGTTAGCCTGTTGAACGTTGAGAGCCTCAAGGTTGTTGGTTTCCATTTCTCTCTCCTGGTCGGGTTAAGAATCTAGGCAAAAACCACATCGCCACCGCCACCACCTATCAATGCCAGTTGAGAGTCACTGAGCTCCGCAAGCTGATAAGCAGTTGCTTCGTTAGTGGCCTTTTGCAACACGATCGCCTCAACCTTGGTCATTTCCATTTTCGTCATCCCCTATTTAATTGAGTTAAGCAAAAACAACGTCCCCACCGCCACCGCCCACAAGTGCAAGTTGAAGCTCATCCAGTGCTTGCATGTGAAGGTCGTTAACTTTTTCGAGCGTCATTTCCAGCAGGACGACTTCAGCCTTGTTGTGTTCCATTTGAGTCTCCTTGGTTTGGTGGTTGATTTAAGCAAAGACAACATCGCCGCCACCGCCACCGACAAGGGCGAGCTGGAGGTCATTGAGTTCGCGAAGCTGGTCACGGGCTGCGTCTTCAACCGTCTTCTCAACGAAAGCGATTTCAATATTGGCGTGATCCATTTGAGATTCCCTTTGCAGTGGGCTACTGGTGGGGCCTACAAAAATATTAATGTTTTCAATCTGATACGGCGCACGGTGAAACTTTCTTTGCTTGCGAGTAGGTTAACCGGTAAGTGCTGCTGGTTTTGAAGCATGTTGCAAAAAGGCAACAAAACGA
>JALYSB010000004.1 GCA_030855025.1 Pseudomonadota bacterium | reverse complement strand
CACACGCCGCCAGCACTTCGACCTGATCATTTGCTGCCACATCAACCTGCTTGTACTGGCGATCGCCGCCAAGATTCGATTCAACGCGCCTCTGATGACGCTCATTTACGGAGTCGACGCGTGGCAGCCCCTCTCCGACCTGAAGACATTTCTTCTTCGGGAAGTCGACCAATTCGTTTCGATCAGCGATGTAACGCGCAGGAAATTCCAGAATTGGTCAGGCGTTCGCAAGAAGAAGGTCACTCTCCTTCCCAATGCGATTCACACCGGGTGGTATGGCGTCGGGCCGCGGAATCCAGACCTGGTGGCTCGCTACAACCTGCATGACAAGACAGTCATCATGACCCTCGGCCGGCTCGTCTCTTCGGAGCGATACAAGGGATTCGACGAAGTGATCGACGTGATGCCCGGCCTGGTGGCCAAGCTACCCAACCTCGTCTATCTGATCGTCGGTGACGGCTCTGACAAGCATCGCTTGATGGCGAAGGCGAGCGAGCTGGGTCTCGCCGAGCATGTGCGATTTGCCGGGATGATCCCGGAGGCGGAGAAAGCGGACCACTACCGGCTCGCCGATGCCTTTGTGATGCCTAGTCGCGGCGAGGGATTTGGGTTCGTATTCCTCGAGGCCATGGCATGCGGAATCCCCGTGGTCGCCAGCAAGCTCGATGGGGGGAAGGAGGCTGTATTGGAGGGACGATTGGGCGTACTCGTCGACCCCGACAACCCTACCGACGTCAGGCGCGGCATCCTGGAGGCCCTCGCAAGCAAGGCCGGCGTGGTTCCTGAAGGCCTCCAGCACTTCTCGTTCGAAAACTTCGAGAAGCGCTCGCATGCCATCGTGAACCACTTGATACTCGCGTATTAGATCCTGAACAGAACATGAAAAAAGCGCTCATCTGCGGAGTTTCCGGCCAGGACGGCGCGTACCTGGCGGCCCTTCTCCTGGAGAAGGGTTATCGGGTGCATGGAAGCTCGCGAGACGCGCAGATCGCCACTTTCAGCAATCTGTCGAAGCTCGGCGTTCGCGATCGTGTCGAGGTCGAATCGGTAAGCCTGACGGACTTCCGCAGCGTGTTGCAGGCGCTCGCGAAAATCGAGCCTGACGAGGTGTACAACCTCGCGGGGCAAAGCTCCGTGGGATTGTCGTTCGAGCAACCGGTCGAAACGCTGGAAAGCATCAGCATTGCGACCCTGAATCTCCTCGAGGCGATCCGCTTTCTCAAAGGGCCCACAAAGTTCTACAACGCCTGCTCCGGCGAGTGCTTTGGCGATACCGGGACGAAGAGAGCGGACGAAGAAACGGCATTCAGGCCTCGCAGCCCTTATGCGGTCGCGAAGGCGGCTGCCCATTGGGAAGTCGTGAATTATCGGGAGGCCTATGGGCTATTCGCGTGCTCCGGCATCCTTTTCAATCATGAATCACCCCTTCGCCCAAACCGATTTGTCACTCGAAAAATCGTCGCAGCAGCAGCACGCATTGCGCGCGGAAGCAAGGAAAAGCTGGAGCTAGGAAGCACCAACATCTCCCGGGATTGGGGCTGGGCGCCAGAGTACGTGATCGCGATGTGGCAAATGCTGCAGCAAGCAACCGCGGACGACTATGTCATTGCAACGGGCACAACGCACACACTCGAGGAGTTCCTATCGGCGGCGTTTTCACATGCCGGGCTGCGCTGGCAGGATCATGTCGTTTCCAATCCTTTGCTTTCTCGTCCCAGCGAAGTGCAGCGCAGCTGCGCCGACCCTTCAAAGGCCCGTGCACGCCTTGGCTGGCAGGCTCGAAAGACAATGACGGAAGTCGTACGGTCCATGCTCGATGCCGAGAGTATTTGAATGAGCGATGAAGTCCTGATCATCGAGGCTGGCCGGACGGAGCGTCATTATTGGCGCGATTTATGGCGCTACCGCGAGCTCTTCTACTTCCTCGCGTGGCGCGACATCCTGGTTCGATACAAACAGACCGCGATCGGAATCGCGTGGGCTGTCCTGCGCCCTTTGCTGACGATGATCGTATTCACGATCGTATTCGGAATTCTAGGCAAGTTTCCCTCCGACGGCGTGCCTTATCCCATCCTGGTCTATGTGGCGATGCTGCCGTGGCAGTTTTTCGCAAGCTCGCTTTCGGAGGCAAGCAGTAGCCTCATTGGCAATGCCAACCTGATCTCGAAGGTCTATTTCCCACGCCTGATAATCCCGGCAAGCGCAGTGATCACCAGTTTCGTCGACTTCCTGATTGCAAGTGTCATTCTCCTGGGCCTGATGGCTTGGTACGGGTTCTGGCCCGATTGGCGCGTTGTGACTCTTCCGTTTTTTGTATTGATAGCGTTCGCGGCAGCGATGGGCGCCGGCCTTTGGCTTACTGCCCTCAATGTGAAGTATCGCGACTTCCGCTACGTCGTGCCGTTCATTGTGCAATTCGGCCTATACCTCTCGCCGGTCGGATTTACCAGTGCAATAGTGCCGGAGAAGTGGCGCTTGCTTTATTCCGTCAATCCCATGGTCGGCGTGATCGATGGATTCCGATGGGCTCTACTGGGAGGCAAAGCGCCGCTTTACATGCCGGGCTTCATCATGTCGCTGGTCATCGTGGCCCTCCTCCTCGTTACCGGAATCATGTATTTCCGGCGAACCGAACGCACCTTCGCGGATGTGATTTAGCGAATGACGGTCGCCATCCGCGTTGAGCATCTCGCCAAGTCATACACCATAAGACACGAAAATCGCGAGCGCTATGTGGCGCTTCGTGACGTGATCACTTCGCATTTCCGCTCAATGTGGCCCAAGGTCATGCGAAGGGTCCGTTCGCAGATGCCGAATGCCGTCGAAAGGGGAACCGAGGAATTCTGGGCCGTCAGGGACGTGTCCTTCGAGGCCAGTGCCGGCGAGCGCATCGGACTCGTTGGGCGGAATGGAGCCGGCAAGTCGACGCTTCTCAAGATTCTCAGTCGAATTACGGAACCCACCTTGGGCCGCGTTACGATCCACGGGCGAATTTCGAGCCTGCTGGAGGTCGGAACAGGCTTCCATCCGGAGTTGACAGGAAGAGAAAATATCTTCCTGAACGGCGCAATTCTGGGCATGTCGATACTGGAGATGCAGCGCAAGTTCGACGCGATCGTCGCGTTCGCGGAGATCGAGCGATTTCTCGATACACCAGTCAAGCGTTACTCCTCGGGAATGTATGTGCGGCTGGCCTTCGGGGTCGCGGCGCATCTGGACTCCGAGCTGCTGCTGGTAGATGAAGTCTTGGCGGTGGGCGATGTGGAGTTTCAGCGTCGGTGCGTGGCCAAAATGGAGGAGGTGACGAAGCAAAGCGGCAGGACGCTTCTGTTCGTCAGCCACAACCTGGGCCTCGTGTCGAGCCTTTGCAAGCGCATCATCCTCCTGAAGGACGGCGCAATCCAGTACGACGGACCCGCCGACCAAGGCTTGGCTCTGTACACGTCCACCGGGCAACTCGATAATCAGCCTGCATCGTCATTGGCGACAGACGACCCGCGTCGTGCAAGATGGGCAAGACCGCTCATCACGGGATGTCGCGTTGTCAATGCCGCAGGTGAATCGATCGACGCAATTTTCATGGGCGACTCGTTCGGGATCGAAATCACATTCGAAAGCCCGGATAATCCGATCGGGCGCCCTGTCCTTGAAGTGATAATCAGTAGCGCAATGAAGGGCGCGGTGGGCGGCGCCAGCACACGGATGACTGGGCCCAGTCCAAAGGGCCATTTTCGCAGGGGCAAAATAGTGTGCAATCTGGAAGGACTTCCTCTCCTGGGAGGACAGTATTCACTGGACGTCGGTTTAGGAGATGGCTCCGAGGATCTCGATGCCGTGATCGGCGTGCTCAGCCTGACCATCCATGAAGCGGACGTCTACCATACCGGTGTCATGCCGTTCTCCCAATTGGGAATAATCTACTTCCGACCGAAATGGGAATTCCAGCTAGGCGAATAGCCGCTCAAAGATCGGGCCTTCATGAGTTTCTTCGTACACCCGCTTGCCGATGTCCAGACGACGCGCATCGGTGACAACACACGGATCTGGCAGTTTGTCGTGATCCTTCCGGGGGCTGTGATTGGCTCCGACGCGAATATTTGCTCCCACTGCTTGATCGAAAATGACGTCGTCGTCGGCGACAGGGTGACAGTCAAGTCCGGCGTGCAATTGTGGGATGGCATCCGGATAGAGAATGACGTTTTCATCGGACCAAATGTCACGTTTACAAACGACAAGTTTCCGCGCAGCAAGCAATATCAGGGCAAAGTATTGCGCACAGAAATCGAATCTGGAGCCTCACTTGGTGCCGGTACGACAATTCTTCCGGGGCTCAGGATAGGGCGAAATGTGATGGTCGGGGCCGGAGCAGTCGTAACGCGCTCGGTGCCCGCCAACGCCATCGTCGTCGGAAACCCCGCACGTATCGTTGGCTACGTTGATGCCCAGGGCGGGACGAAAAGCGATACCGACGTTACGATCGGAGCAACGAACTCCCCCCGCTCCTCAAAAGTGGCAGGCGTAAGCCTTATAGCGCTGCATCGTGTCACCGACATCCGTGGCAGCCTTGCGGTCGGCGAATTCGAGCGCTCGATTCCGTTCGAGGTCAAGCGTTACTTCACGGTATTCGATGTTCCCAGCGTTGAAACGCGTGGAGAGCACGCGCATCGCGAATGCCACCAGTGCCTCATCTGCCTGCGTGGCACGGTTTCGGTGGTAGCAGACGATGGTCGGAATCGGGAGGAGTTCCTGCTGGATCGGCCTGACCTCGGACTGCATCTGCCCCCCATGGTCTGGGGCATCCAGTACAAGTATTCGCCGGATGCCGTGCTCCTCGTGTTTGCATCGCACTACTACGATGCCGCCGACTATGTGCGCGACTACAACGAATTTCTGTCGCTGGTGAGGGGCGGCAAGTGATTCCCTTTCTTGACCTCAAGGCGCCTCATGTAGAGCTACGAGACGAGATCAGAGCTGCCATCGACCACGTCGTATCGTCGGGTTGGTACATCCTCGGTCCCGAGGTCGAGGCTTTCGAGGCAGAGTACGCAGGATACTGCAATGCAAATCATGCGGTCGGAGTAGCTAACGGCCTCGATGCCCTTCATATCGCCCTGCGCGCAATGGACGTGGGGGCTGGTGACGAAGTCATTGTTCCATCCAATACCTACATCGCCACCTGGCTTGCCGTAAGCCAGTGCGGCGCAACGCCCGTGCCGGTGGAACCGGTCGAGGGCACCTACAACCTCGATCCGACATTGATCGAAGCAGCCATCACCTCGCACACCAAGGCCATCCTGCCGGTGCATCTTTACGGCCAGCCCGCTGACATGGATCCGATTCTCGCCATTGCTCGCAAGCACGGTCTGCGCGTTCTGGAAGATGGCGCGCAAGCGCATGGCGCGCGCTACAAGGGCAAGCGCATCGGTGCGCACGGGGACGCAGTGGCGTGGAGCTTTTACCCCGGCAAAAATCTTGGTGCGCTGGGTGACGGTGGTGCCGTCACCACGGACGACCCTGAAATTGCAAACCGCATTCGCGTGCTGCGCAACTACGGTTCGCGCGTGAAATACGTGAACGAAGTGAAGGGGCTCAACAGCCGGCTCGACTCGTTGCAGGCGGCGGTGCTGCGGGTGAAGCTGCATCACCTAGATGATTGGAACGCACGGCGCAGGGCGTCGGCCGCACTGTACCTAGAAGGCTTGTCAGACACCGGACTGACGCTGCCGCAGGTACCTGAATGGGCTGATCCGGTGTGGCATCTGTTCGTGGTGCGCCACCCACAGCGCGACGCACTGCAACAGAGCCTGACTGAAGCCGGGATTGACACTCTGATTCATTACCCGATCCCGCCGCACAAGCAGCAGGCCTATGCCGACGCGGGTGTGGCTGCGGATGCCTTACCGCGCGCGTCCCGCATGGGGGATGAAGTGTTGAGCCTGCCGATAGGACCGCATTTGAGTGAAAGCGACATTGATCACATTATTCGAGTGGCTTCATCAAATGCTTGAGAAAGTGTGGTCACAAAGGGATGTTTCAGGCGGAGTTGTGTTCGGCGGGCACCCTGCCAGAGTGATCAAGGAAATTTAAAGGGATGGCAGATTCGTACCGCCAGATCCTTCGCTCATCCTCGATCATGGGCGGCGCCCATGGACTGAATTTCCTTGTCGGGCTCATTCGCGTAAAGATCGTTGCGGTGCTTCTTGGCCCCGCAGGGGTCGGCCTAATCGGCCTGTACTCTTCCGCCATCAGTCTGATCGGCGCCGTTTCAGGATTGGGCATTGGCGTTAGCGGAGTGCGGGAAGTTTCGCAGGCCTACAGCCAGGAAGACCCGGCGAAGGCAGCACGTACCGTGCGCATCATGCGTCGCGTCTCCTGGGGCACAGGTTTACTAGGCTGGATGCTCGCGGCGGCCTTTGCACAGCCAATCAGCAACCTGGTATTCGGGTCTTCCGAGCATACGATGGCAATCGCTATTCTCGGCCTGACCTTACTGCTGGGGGCGGTAAGCAGCGGCCAGTCAGCGCTGCTGCAAGGGGTCCGAAGAATTGGCGATCTGGCCCGCATCAACGTGGTGGGCATGCTGATCAATACGGTGGTGGCGATCGGCCTCTATGCGTGGCTCAGAGAGCGGGGCATCGTGCCAGTGCTGTTGGCAACATCATTGGTATCGCTCGCAGTATCGTGGTGGTTTGCACGGCGCATCAAAGTGGAGCCCGTAGCCCTGAGCTGGTCGGAAACGCTTTCAGGCGGGCGCCGGCTGATCGGCCTCGGCGCTGCTTTCATGTGGAGCGGGCTGCTGACAGCAGGAATCGATATGCTTACCCGAACCATCATCACCCGCGAGTATGGTGTCGATGCGGCTGGCTACTACCAGGCAGCCTGGGCACTTTCGGGGATGTTTGCCGGATTCATCCTCACCGCGATGGGGACGGACTTTTACCCGCGGCTCACCAGCGCTATCCACGATCACGCGCAGGCGGCCCGCATCGTGAATGAGCAAACCGAGATCGGCGTGTTGCTCGCATTGCCCGGGCTGCTGGGAACTTTGGCGTTTGCGCCCCTGGTCATGGAAATCTTTTACAGTGAGCGCTTTCTCCCGGGCGCTGAGCTCTTGCCTTGGTTTCTGCTCGGCGTCTTTGGTCGGGTCGTGTCCTGGCCTCTGGGGTACATCCTGTTGGCGAAGGGGTCCTCCCGCTGGTTCGCGGCAACGGAAACCGCGTTCTCTGTGTTTCAGTTAGGGCTGATCCTCTGGCTTGTTCCGGGTTTTGGCGTGGTAGGTGCTGCCTATGCATTTGCGATTGCATACTTTGCCTTCACTATCGGAATGTCATGGGTCGCGTTTGAAGTGATTGGATTCAAGTGGTCGAGTGACGTGAAGCGGCTTTTGTTGATTTCCGCCGTGTTCGTATTGGCAGGCATTGGCGCCAGGACTTTGATACCGGGTTGGCAAGGTATGGTTGCTGGCGGTGTCATTGCACTCGCAGGCACAATTGCGAGCTTGCGAGGCCTTTCGGCGCGGCTCGGAAGTGACAATCCCCTTGCGCGAATGTGCTGCAGGTTGCCAGGAGGAAAGTGGCTGATTGTCCGGCATGGAACGCGGGATGAACGAGGTAGGGATGCCTAGCGCGGCGGAAACTAGATCCCCATTGGTGACATTTGCTCTTTTTGCATACAACCAAGAGCAATTCATTCGTGAGGCGGTGGGAGCGGCATTGGCGCAGACGTATTCACCTCTGCAAATCATCCTATCCGACGACAGGTCCTCCGATCGCACCTTCGAGATCATGCAGGACATGGCAATCGAGTACCGGGGGCCGCACGAAATCCTGCTGAATCATAACGAGCGGAATTTGGGAGTCGGCGCGCATGTCAACCGGTTGATGGATTTGGCGAAGGGTGAGTTGATTGTCGCGGCGGCGGGGGATGATGTTTCGGTTCCCGGCAGAGCCGCGATTCTGGTAGAGCAGTGGCTAGCAAATAGCAAGCCATCCGCGCTGTGCTCGGGATTCGTATGTGTCGATGAAAGTGGAGCCGTGATGGGGGATGGAAAGGCTTGGTTCTCTCTCGCTCAGTTCCCACAAGATGCAAGTGGACTTAAATCGAGCTTGCTTTTACGATTCATCAAGACACACAAGCCAGCATTGATCGGTTGCACTGAGGCATGGAGCAGGGATGTTTTTGAGAACTTCGGGCCTCTCCAAGAAGACGTATGGTTGGAAGACTATGCTATTTCGCTGCGTGCATGGTTTCTAAAGGGTATTCACTTCTTTCCCGAGCAACTCGTGTCGTATCGCCAGCATACGCACAACATCTGGAACAGAGCGTGGACGGTTGATCGAAGCGTATCGGGCTTCAGAAGGCTGGAGGAAATTGCGCAGGAAAGAGCAAGAAGGTGGGTGACTGTTCTTATAGGATATGAGCGGGATATCGACACTGCACTGAAAAATAGAATGATTGACTTACCGCTCGCGAATGAAATGAAACGCGCGGTCGCCAGGCAGATTGAAATGAACAGAATGGTCGGTAATTGGTGGTCCGCAGACGTCCCTAAGCGCGTCTGCTGGTATCTAGGTTGTTTGCTGAGACAGGAACATAGGGAACTCATGGTGTGGGGTGTCGCTCGACTCGTGCCCTACGAGGTATTTCTGAGTGTACGTTCGTTGTTAAGCCGAGCAAGGGGATGGAGTCGAGAGTTGGCGAAAGCGATCCAATCATAGGATGCCCGAGTGGACTTCGCACGCACCCGCATATCGCTTCGCCGCAACCCGCTCAGCTACTCCAAAGTGCAGACGGCACTTTCGGCCATTGGCATAATGCAGTTGCTTTCGTGGCTGTTTCGCGGGCATTCAATCTTCATCGATCGACGCCGCATTCGTGGGCGGGAATACCTTGACGTGGGTTGCGGCATGCACCCGCATTCCGATTTCATCAACCTTGATTACGACTGGCGGCCGGGCATTGATGTGTGCTGGAGTGTCGCGAAGCCCCTGCCATTTCGAAACCGGACGTTGCACGGCATCTTCTCGGAGCATTGTCTCGAGCACGTTCCATTCGAAGTCTGTGATTTCGCGCTCTCGGAATTTCGGCGAGTGCTCGCGCCCGGCGGTATCGTGCGAATCGTCATGCCCGATGGCGCCCTGTACCTCAGGCGGTACGCGGCTGGTGAGCCGCTGCCCTACGGCGAAAATGAAATGAGCGCCATGTTTTCGGTGAATCGAGTCTTCCGGGATTACGGGCATCAATTTATCTACGACTTCAACACGCTGCGGCAGATGCTTGAGCGCCAAGGGTTTCAGGACATTCGGCTCGAATCCTTCATGCAGGGTCGCGACCCGAAGTTGCTCATCGACACCCCTGCGCGGGCCATAGAATCGTTCTACGTCGAAGCCGTAAGCGCCTGCCAAAGCACTTTAAAGTAGCGCGATGACTTCCCTGGTGTCCGTAATCATTCCTTGTTACAACGCTGCTCCCTGGATCGAGGAGACGCTGCATTGCGTTACAAACCAATCTCACTCCAATCTCGAAGTCATTGTAGTTGACGATGGCTCCACGGATGAAACATGGGCCGCTCTGCAACGATTCGTCGATCCTCGTATAAGACACTTCAAGCAACCCAATGCGGGTGCTGCGACGGCCCGAAACGTTGGGCTGCAGAATGCGCGAGGCACCTTCATTCAGTTTCTCGATGCGGACGACGTAATGAGTCCCGGCAAGATCGCAGCTCAGCTTCTAGCCGCGGAAAGCCTCGGTCCGAACTGGGTATTCGCGGCCAGGTGGGGCCGTTTCCGCCGTCGGATCGAGCAGACGCACTGGGAAAAGCTCTGGTCTCCAGCACGCCAAACCGGTATTGATTGGCTTGTGAACGCATGGGCCGACGGCGACATGATGCCCCCCCTGGGATGGCTGGTTCCGCGGGCGCTCGCAGACGCCGTCGGCCCCTGGAATCCCGCCACGGGAATCAATGACGATGCAGAGTACTTCACCCGGGTGCTTCTTCAGAGCGCGGGAGTTGTGCAGGTACCGGAAGCTCAGGTTTACTATCGCTCCGGGAACATGAGCTATAGCCAGCGTACCGATTGCTGGGCGTGGGAGTCTCTTTTGAATTCCTACGAGCTTTGCTCCCACCATCTATTGTCGGCGGAAGACTCGTTGCGAGTAAGGAAAGCGGTGGCGTCTCGAATACAGAGCTTCCAATACCAGGCCTATCCGGAGTTTCCCCAGCTTGTCGAGCGGGCAGAGCGCCTATTGGAAACCTTGAACCTTCCAAAAGGTCTCCCACACGGCGGGGGCCCGGCTTCCAAGCTAGTGGGGAGATTATTTGGATGGAAGCTTTCTCGTAGGCTTGGGATAGCAAAAGCCTCGCTGCGCGACGTGACAGAATGAGCTGCGGGAAAGATGAATTAGTGTAGGGGCCCCGAAACCTTGAAAATCATCCATGTTCCCTACACGTACTTTCCCGACGCCGCTGGCGGAACGGAAATATACGTGGAGGGACTCGCGAAGCGCCTGCAGCAGTCGGGCATTGAATCGGTGGTTTGCGCTCCGGGCCTTAAGAGCGAATGTTATCTGCACGCTGGTCTGAAGATCCGTCGTTTCGTCGGTCGGACAGTCGAACGCAGCCTCGAATACCTTTATGGTGAAGGTGACCAAGGGGCGGCGCAGGGCTTTTCATCGGTCCTGGACGAGGAACGCCCGGACCTCGTTCATATCCACGCATTTTCGCCGGCGGTGTCGCTCCGCCTCGCGATACAAGTCAAAGCGCGGGGGATTCCCCTCGTATTCACGTATCACACGCCTGCGGCCACCTGCCAGCGAAGCACATTGCTGCGCTGGGGGCAGACGAAATGCAATGGGACATTGGAGGCGGGTAAGTGCGCTTCGTGCGTGCTGCATGGGCGGGGAGTGCCGAAAGCGCTCGCCACGGTCGTGGGACACCTTCCGCCCACCGTCGGCAGGTTTCTGAAGTCGCATGATCTTGCGGGTGGCATGTGGACCGCGCTTCGGATGAGCGAACTGGTCGCGCGCAAGCATGCGATTGTCAGGGCATTCCTTGCGACCCCGGACGCCGTTGTTGCGCCCTCCGAATGGGTAAGGAATCTCCTGCTCGCGAACTCGGTTCCGCAAGACAAGATCTTTCTATGCCCGCAAGGCGTCGCGCACGTGACCGCCTCTTGCCTGCCCCCTACGCAATCTCTCACATCGCGCAGGGCTCTAAGGGTCATCGCCCTCAGCCGTCTCGACGTTACCAAGGGGCTTGATGTGCTGGTCAAGGCATTGGCCCTGTATTGCGACTTTGACGTCACCCTCGATATCTATGCAAGGGCCGAGTCGGCCGGCGCCAACCCCTATGGCGAGGCCTTGCGCCACATGGTTGCCAGAGACCCGCGCGTAAGGCTGCTTCCTGCCATTCCAAACGAGCAGGTGCTTGCCACAATCGCCCGCTACGATGTCCTGGCTGCTCCATCCCAGGGGCTGGAAACGGGCCCGCTGGTGGTGCTCGAGGCCTTTAGTGCCGGAACCCCCGTCATAGGCTCGAATCTCGGCGGCATCGCCGAGCGAGTCACGCACGAAATGGATGGGCTTCTCGTGCTCCACTCCGATTCGCGGGCTTGGGCCCGAGCCTTGAACCGATTGGCAACTGAGAATGGCCTGCTGGATCGTTTGCGGCGTGGAGTCAGTCCACCGCCGGACATCGAGCGCGTCTCCGTTTTCATGAAGGATCTCTATTCCAGATCGAGTTCCGCGCCTTTGAACACGAAGGCTTCGCAAATGCGACCGAGTCCGAAGAGGTCTGTGAAGGCGGGAAGACATCCTGCTGCGACGGCGGGAGAAGAATTGGTGCCGACCTGATTTCGCACGACCAAGGCAGGCTGGTTCCTTCCCGTGCCTCCGGTTGGCTACCGTATTACAACGGGCCTCGAGAGTTATGGTTGAGCTGCCAAGGAAGCCTTCTTGCGCGCCTCGCTTCAGCGCTGCATTTTCGTTGGCCCTTCGCAAGAGGTCAGGTTCGGTTCGTTCGCTCCCTGTCCGCGATAGAGGCCTTGTCGCGGCGACTGCGAGACATTCCCTTTCGGTCCGAATGCGGAGTTCAATTGCGGCTCGACATCCCCTCGCTCCAGTTTCTTCATCTGTCAGGCCGCCTTCCGGCCGAGCCCCTTGAGATGGCGGTCATGAGTCGCCTTGTGCGGCCTGGGGATGTGTTCGTGGACGTAGGCGCCCATTGGGGCATGTATGTGCCTCATATTTTTGGTCGGCTCGGCCCAACGGGGCGCTACATGGCAATCGAGCCGGGCCCGATCAACATCTCGTTTCTTCGAAAGGCTTTTACGCGCCTTGGCGAGAATTTCCAGATCGTCCAGGCCGCGATATCTGACAGGAGCGGAACGAGCTATCTGCACGGAGACGGAACGCCGGGTGCTTTCATCTCTTCTGAACAAATCGATGCGGTACCCGTTAGAGTCGAGCGCCTGGACTCGATACTCCTTCCTCTGGAAGAGGATCGATGCGTGGTCATGAAGATCGACACCGAGGGCCAGGAGGCCGCGGTGATCCGCGGATGCAAAGGGCTGGCGAACGCGGGGATCGAACCCATTTTTTTCCTCGAGTATCTGCCCAGCATCCACGGACAATCCCGTGAAGACATCCTCGATACGGTCGAAGCGACCTTTGGGCCGCGATACACATTCTGGGCGATCGATCAATGCGCAGGCGATCTGCGGGCATTTCGTCGAGGCGACGACCTGGGCAAGGGCGTTCGTAACATGCTGGCGATCCCCGCGCAGCGCGAGGAAAGACTCGCGACAATTTTCGAGCGATGAAGGTTCTTGTCAGCGCGATGTATTCATCGCCAGGCGTTGCTCACGGCGGCCCCATCACGGCACGGCGTCATGCGGAGGCCCTCGCCCTCCGTGGCATCGAGGTAATTTTGGCCGCTCCCGAGCGGCCTGCCCGAGGAGAGCGAAGCCCCTTGAATGTCGTAGGCTACGAAACATCGCGTCCTGTGTCGCCTTACCTGTCAACATCCAGGCCGGACCCGCTTGCAACGCTTGCCCTGGAACGAATAATCAGGGATTCATCTCCGGACGTCGTTTACGACGCTAGCGGCCCCGCATGGGCGATTGCCGGCAGCTCGAATGCCCGGGTTCCCGTGGTCTCCTTGATCGGCGAATACAGCTGGTTTTGCCCACGCAGCTTCCTCGTCGATTCACGTTTGCAACGTTGCTCGGGGCCCGAGACACTCGGAAAATGCTTTGCATGCGAAACGCGTGACCACCCATTGAAGCGCCGTGTTCTTCAGCGGGTCCTGAAAACAGCAGCCGTTGTCGGGGCGCTGCATTGGCCGCGCGTAAGACGTCTCGCCCCGTACAGGGTGTGGGCAGATCTCCAGGAGTCCAAGGCGTATCTCGACCTGCTGAGAGCGAAGGTCGCACGATTTGTCATTGGCGATCGCCAAGCGCAATCATTCTTTCTCGGTCATGGCGTGCCTGAGGAAAAAGTGGCTTATATCGAGCGATGCTTGCCCGACGACGCTCTGCAGTGGAGAAGTCGAATGCCCCGAACTGCTGGCGTTTCTGTAGGACGCCCGTTGACCCTCGCGTTCGTGGGCCGGCTTGGTGTTGAAAAGGGCTTCCACGTCCTGGCGCGAGCGTTCGAGGAACTGCCCGAGAATGCAAGAGCAGAGCTATGGGTCATTCACGTGCACGATGCCATTCCCGAGAAGGCCCAGCCAATGTTTCGCAACCAGAAGCGATTCCGAAAACACCTGGACGATGGAACCATTCGGCTTTTTCGTCCCAGCTCGAAAGACGAACTCTACTCGCTGATGGCGAGTGCGGATGTAGGCATCGTCCCTTCCATCGCATATGAGTCCCCGTCCCTCGCCATGATGGAGTTCGCCGCCCAAGGAACGCCCGTCATCCGATCCGAATCGGCGGGGATGGAACATGTCATCCAGGACGGCGTCAACGGTCGAACATTTCCCTACGGCAGCCCGGACGAGCTGAGAAAGATTCTGCTGGAGGTCATCGAGCGGCCACAAACTTTGGCCGAGTGGCGGTCGCGCCTGCCCAAAATAGGCGACGACTCCTCTTTCGCCGCGCGTCTTGTCGACGTGTTTGGGAGCGTGATAGAGGAAAATAAGGGCTCGCGGCGGGAAGATGCCTGACGAAGCTACGACTCCGCTGGTCACCGTCGTAATGGTGACCTACAACTCCGAGTCCTATGTCGGGAGTGCGATCTCAAGTGTTCTCGCCCAGGATTTTTCCGACTTCGAACTGCTGGTCTGCGACGACTGCTCGAGCGATCGAACCTGGCCTCTAATCGGGGAATTCTCGGATCGCCGGATTCGTGCCCGTCGAAATCCATCGAACAGCGGCGAATACGCGAATCGTAACCAGGCAGTTGCTCTCGCGAGTGGCAAATACCTGATGTTCCTCGATGGCGACGATTACTTGTATCCCCACGGGCTTGGAGTCATGGTGAGGATGATGGAATCCTTTCCAAGCGCGGCATTCGCGAGCGCCCAGCCCCCGTCGGCCAAGTTCGTCTATCCCGTCGAGCTCACGCCGCAGCAATTCTTCTCGTGCCAGTTCCTCGGCCCTAACGTCATGGGCCGCGACTTTACGCAGTTGATTTTTCGGACAGATCGCATAAGAGATGTCGGGGGATTCGATCCACGATTCAGGTCCGGGGACACCCACATCCAGCTACGACTGGCGCTGAAGGCGAATTGCGTGCTCATCGGCGACGGGCTAGCGTGGTGGCGCCGATATCCAGGGCAAGCTTCGGAAAGCCTGGTGCGGGATCGATGGGGACTCGCCGAGTATGTGTGCTATGGGCAGGAGGCTCTGGCGCATTCGGATTGCCCACTATCAGCGCAGGAGAGGCGATTGGCAAAATCCAACCTTTGCCGGATGTTGCTGCGAAACGTCGCGCGCTACGCCCGTGAGGGCCGAGTGGTTCACGCGCTTGGGCTTCTTCGCCGGGGATGCGTGTCCGTTCGTGACTGGCGCTTCCTGTTCGCAAAGGACCGCATGCCCTACTTGCAAGAGACCACCGGCAAGAACCCGCTCACGTCGGAGATCCAGGAACTCCAGGGGATTTCCCGGCATAGAAGCCGTCAAGCAATTGCCAGTGATGCCAGGCGGACGGCCGGTAAGTAATAGCATGCTCCAAACGCTGTGCGATATGGCGAGTGAGCGCGTTTTCGTCTTCGAAGTGTACGGGCGCATCAATCGTGATTACATGCCGCAGACTTACCGGATCGATGCCGGAAAGAAAGACCGCTACCGGCTTCTTTTGCTTGACTGCGATCCTCGCCAAGCCGCGTGGAAATTGTGCCCGTCGGCCGAATAGAACTGCTGCCGTCTCTTTGACCGAGTTTTGCGCGGGGACGTCAAACAATCCAAACACTGTGTAACCTGCGGCGAGCGCCTTGATAAGCGGGCGCACGGCACTGCCGGTAAAGTTGAGGCCACCGCCCATAATTCTGGCGGTTTCCCGAGTGCGCAGTCTGCCGTACCAATATCGCACCCATGCGTTTCCATAATCAGCGCGTTCGAGCGCAAGAGCCACGGCGGAAATTGTCACGCCGGCTTCGCGCATGCTGCACGCGGCCCAGATGCCGCCACCCCAATGGAAGGTAATGCTGACAAACGACTTTTCAGAGGGCCAGGATCCGTCGAGAGTGACCCGCTTTCTGAGCCATGCGTTGCCGCGCAGAATCCACAGATAAAGATCGATATCGTCAAAAAAGCGGATCAGCCGATATTCGTACAGCCACTGCGCTTCATCCGCAACGGGAATGTAAGTCCGAGCCACCCGCAACGCCGTTTGTGCCTCACCGTGATAAAGCCACGGTCTGCGGGAAATCGACACCGCCAGTCTCTTACCCAAGCTCCAGGGCAGCAAGGCAATCAGGAACGGCAAAAGAAACAAGCCCGCAAAGTCGCGCAGATTTGTCTTTATCAATCTGATCATGCTGAACCAGTAAGTGTGAAGAGCATCGGGCGGTCAGCGCTCCCGCCTCCAGTACCCGGCATTTCCATCCACGGGCCGAATGTGGAGACCACCGGCAAGAACCCGCTCAAGCATGACGAAGATCCGATTCACCGAATATTGTGACTCACGCCGGACGAGACTTCGCTGCCACTAAGGTATGGAAACCTCTAGTAATGATCTCGCGCAGGGGCGCGCGGCCGGCCAGATAGTCATCGAGAACCCAAATCAAATACCCGAAATTGCGAAGCACCTGCTGTGCATCGCCAACCCTTCCGAGAGCTCGGTTCTCCGCCCAGTCAACGAACTCGAAAACGATCAGAGGAGGCGACTCTCCGGTAAGCAACTCCTGGGCGCCCTTGAAGACGTGACTTTCATAGCCCTCTACGTCTGCCTTGATAATTTTGACCTTCGAGATACCCACCTCACGCACCAAGGTATCAAGGCGACGCGCCGCGACCGCAATCGGCGTCGCTCCGAACTGCGGCGCAATTGAACCCATGCCCGAGTGATCCGCAGGCGCATCATGGAATTGTGATTCGCCGTCGATGTCGAGCAAAGCAGCTTCGATAGCGCAAATATTCGAGAGCGCGTTCTCCCGCACGTTCTCAGTTAGGTAGCCGTAAATTTTCGGAGAAGCCTCAATCGCTAGAACCTTGCCTCGCGCGCCCACTTTGCGCGCCACGGGCAAAGAATAACATCCAATATTGGCGCCCACGTCGACGAACGTGTCGCCCTCTTCCACTTGCGACATAACAAAGTTGAGCTCGGTTGCCTCATAGACGCCGTCAACGAGGAGAGTGAAAGCAACTGAATCGCGCAGGCTCGGCACCAAGTAGCGAAACCCGAAGCAGTCGACGATATGCTCGTTGCTCCTATCGAGATCCGATCCCAGCAGCAAACGGGCCAGCCGGTACTTCCCGCGAGTCTTGACGGGGATGCGGCGCAGCAAGCGAACAACACGAGTATCAGACTTGGAAGACGCGATGGACATTGCGGGCCACCCTTTGCTCGAATCTCTCAGAAGGCTCCAGGTTGGCGGCAACCTCGCACAGCCATCGGAGCAGCTTGATCACTCCCTCAAAGCTTCATTCTGATCTGGTCCGCCGTCGACCGAATAATACGTTGCCGTCTCTCTGACCACTTTTGCACGGGAACGTCAACAATCCACAGACTGTGTAACCCGTGGCCAACGACTTGATAAGCGGGCGCACAGCCCTGCCGTAGCATTGGGCGGCTAGCGCTCGCGTCTCCAGCACCCGGCATTTCCATCCACGGGCCGAATGAGCTCCGTGATGCCGTGCTGCGACCGATAGTCGTCGATCGCCTGTCGGCACGCCGGAATGAATCCCCAGTCGTCAAGGATGATGTATCCCCCGATGGACAATTTGGGATACAGGTTGACAAGCGCTTCCATTGTGGATTGATACATATCGCCGTCGAGGCGAACAACTGCCAACCGGTCAATGGGAGCCGTCGGCAATGAATCCTTGAACCAACCCTTCAGGAATCGAACCTGATCGTCTAGCAAATCGTAGGTGCGGAACGTTTCCTTTACTTCCTCCATCGAGATTGCCAGCCATTCATAGGTGTGGTGCGTGTCGCCCTTATCCTGCGGGTACCGATGTTCGTCCGGTTCAGGCAGCCCTTCGAATGAATCGGCCACCCAAACGATCCGGTCTTGTACGCCATTGGCCTTCAGGATGGCGCGCATGAAGGCCGTCGCTCCTCCGCGCCAGACGCCAGCCTCGAGGAGATCACCCGGAATCCGCTCGTCGAGCACACTTTGAACGCACCGCTGGATATTGGTCAGGCGTTCGAGCCCGATCATCGTGTGGGCCCCCGGATTATTGTCAAGGCCCTGCGAGCGCCGCTCCTGCGCCATTGGCCTGGAGCGGGTCAACACCAAGCCTGCTGCAGCGAGGGCCTTCACGGCTCCCCTTCGGATAATTCCGCGAGGTCTCACAGGGACCAGCTCGGGCCCGCGGTAGATCGTGTTGGTAAGGCACCTTTTCATCAAGCTCAGGTAGAGCTCGTCTGCCTGGTTCATCTTCACGGGCCTCCAGGAATTGGTGGCACTCACTGGGGGAAATTTTCTGGCGCTGGCGATTGACCGCTATGGCACTCCTCCCACCCTGACCAACCGATCCGCCATAGAATAGCGTCATCGCAGGTCAATGTCGTCAGGCTAACAATGCAGCGCGTAAAGAGACTGTTGCAAACTCTCATCTATCCGCTAGGGAGCATTGCGACCATCCGTCGAGGACCGCTCCGGGGATGCAGGTACAAGGTCAGCGAACAGTCAGGCTGGGCGCCAATTCTTGGGCGCTGGGAACCGGAAGCTCAATTGCTTTACTGCAAGGTTGTTACTTCCGGGGAAGTAGTGTGGGATTTGGGAGCCAATACGGGCATACATTCGATGCTCTTTTCCAGGCTGGTAGGAGACAAGGGCACGGTAGTCGCCTTTGAGCCTCTCGAGATAAATGTCGAAGAGATTCGACAGACATGCGACCTCAACGGAGCGACCAACATTCGAATCGTCAGCAAGGCGATATCGGAGTTTTCCGGCCCAGTGGAGTTCCACATGGGCCATCACGACAAGCAAGGCAGCCTGATTGGCATAGGAAGCGAGAGTGGAGTCCGCATCCAGGTCGAGTGCGCCACTCTCGATGAATGGATGAATGGCAGCCCCCTCCCAGACTTCGTCAAGATTGACATAGAAGGCGCGGAATCCCGTGCCTTGCGCGGATTTTCACGGGTCTCGACTTCCTTCCCCACTTTTGCGATTGATCTTCACACTCCCGCCGAGGACGTAGCCGTGGGGCACTGGTTGAAGGAGCATGGCTACCGGGCGTTTCGCCTTGTCGATCTGGTTGCGCGTACCCAAGGCATTAGTGGCTCCATGGTTCAGCCCATACAAGAGCTGGACCGCGGATGGCCGGTGAGAACAGGGATCTGGGGCACGATCATCGCGGTGCACCCTTCGCGCCCCGAGAAGCTCGCGACACTCCAATCGCTCACCCATGCAAGGGCCGCTTGATCGCCGATGCCGTCAAAACAAAAAGTACGATTGATCTCGTCGTCGACACTGGCCCCAGGCGAATTGCCGTTTTTCACAGTCGCAATCCCCAATTACAAACGGCGCCGGTATCTCGAGAAGAATCTCCAGAGTCTCTTTGGCCAGGATTCGACCGAATTCGAGATCCTTGTCTCCGACGACTGCTCATCGGACGACTCAAATGAGGTGATACCGGGTTTGCTCGCAAGATCGAATCGGCCCCATCGTTACTATGCTCAGGCCTCGAACCTGGGTTATGACGCGAATGTGCGATTCTGTCTGCGGGAGGCAAGGGGGCGATACGTCTTCATGCTGGGCAACGATGACGCTTTGGCAACCCCGGACGTTTTGACCCGCCTCAAGGCTGAGCTGACGGCGCTGGAGCTTCCGGAGATTTGTTTGACGAATTTCCAGGATTGGGATTCCGGAGCGATCACGAGGCGAATCAACAGGACTTCGATTCTCGGCAATGGACCCGCCGCAGCGACTCACTACTTCCGCTCCTTCAGTTTCACCAGCGGCTTGATTTTCGATCGCGTCGCGGCGGCACGCCACGAAACCGATCGGTGGGATCGGTCGATCTATTATCAGATCTATCTGGCGTGCCGAATCCTTGCATCTGGCGGGCGTTTGGGTGGCGTGGACCTGGTCGCGGTTCTCGATAACATTCGCTTGAACGGCGAGCTCGTCCCCGAAACGTACCGGGTCAAGTATCGCAATGCACCGCTCGCATTCGGAGCAAAGCACACAGGCTTGGACTCTGTCGCGCGAGTTACCATCGACGCGATCCGCCCGTACGTGGCTGAAGCGCAAGCGTCGAAAATGGTAAGGCACGTCTATATGCAGTTGCTCACCATCACCTATCCATACTGGCTGTTTGAATACCGGCAGTTGGCTAACTGGGGAATGGGTTTCGGCGTTGCACGCGATCTGTGGCCAGCAAAGCAGCTAGCGGAGTATCGGCTCGGCTTGGTCGATCGAGCCGCCATCTGGCTATGTTATCTGGGAGTGACCGCCTTCGGACTACTCTTCCCGGCAGCGATCTTCAACCGGGTCCGGCACCATGTGGCGGCCTTCGTCAGAAGAAGGCGGCAGCGATTCATCCAGTGATTCGAGAGTGCGATGCCTAAGGTTTTGATCACGGGTTCCGCCCGCCTCCAATCGCTGGAGATGTCATATCGCCGCGCGTTCACTTCCCTTGGCTGGACCGTGGACATGTGGGACCCTGCGGTGGCAACGTCCAGAGCGGTCCGTGGCGCGAGTTTGGGGCGTCTCTTCGCCAGCTTCGTCCGTGTCGAGCCTTGGATTCGCAGGGCCAACGTGGAACTGCTCCAGGTCATGGAGCGCATCCGTCCCGACATGCTGCTGGTCATTGGGACCGATGGGCTTCGTGTGGGCACGCTCGCACAAGCCCGCGTACTTTCGCCTCACACAAAGTTCTACGCGGCCTATCCGGACAGCCCGCATAGCCTGGATCCGGATCGAATCGCGTGCCTTGTCGCTTGCGATCGCGTCGGCGTATCCGCGCCCGACTGGGCGCCGGCCTTGCGGAAGCTGGGTTCGCCCAACGTCGCATACCTGCCATTCGCGGCGGACACTCTGCTCTACGTGCCAGTGGAGGTTTCGCATCGATCCAATTCCGCGGAATGGCAAGTGGGATTCGTGGGCACATGGCGTCCCGAAAGGGAGGCGCTGCTTGAGGCCATGGGATCGTTCAAGACCCGGGTCTGGGGTGGTTCGTACTGGGGTAAACGCACCCGGCCAGCCGGCGCGGTACGGAGGATGTGGGCAGGTCATGAGTTGATCGGAAGCGACTTTATCGCAGCCTGCGGCAGCACGGCGATAATGCTCAATATTCTCGACCCAATAACGTGGCCGGGACCGAACATGCGCTCTTTCGAACTTCCAGCCTGCCGTGCATTCGCCCTTTCGAGCCGGTCACCGGCAATCCTCGAACTTTTTGAGGAAGGGAAGACGGTCGAATGCTTCGACTCACCGGATGAGGCACGGGCCAAGGCTTCCTTCTACCTCTCCAAGCCCGAGCAGCGCCAGCGAATCGCGAGCGCCGCTCACGACTTCGTAATCAGTGCCGGACATACATATATCGATAGGGCAAAAACCCTGGCCGGCTGGCTCGAAGAAGATCAGTGACCAAGATGGCTGAACGGGTCCTCCATCTCATTTTTTACGGCGATCCCAACGGCTACCCGCCGATCATCAATTGCGTAAGAAGCTTGGCCCAAGACGGCTGGCGGATAAGCCTGGTTTGCCGCGACGCCCGGACGCATCCCGACGTGGTCTTTCCCGATAGCGTGACGGTGATTCGAGCACCCTCCGATGCGAGCCACCGATGGCGCGAGTACCTGTCCTTCACCTGGAAAGCGTTACGACTCACTCCAAGTGACGCGTCCGTTGTCGCTGGCCACGACATGCATGGCCTTGTACCCGCGGCGCTTGCCTCCGTTCTCCGCTCCCTCCCGCTCGTTTACCACTGCCACGACTATTCGGAGCTCAAGAGAAAGCTTCCGGCCGGCAGCGCAGTCGTGAAGCGCCTCGAGCGCCTGTTCGCGCGCAAGGCGGCCTTGACAATCGTTCCCGACAGCAGGCGTGCAGAAGTAGTCGCCCGTGAGCTTCGACTGCGTCGTCCTCCTTTCGTGTTGCCGAACTCGCCCCCAAGGTCCTCCATCCCCAAGGAAGCGGCCTTGCGGCGGACGCTGGCGACGGTGGGCATTCGGTTCGAAAAGATCCTGCTGCGGCAGGGAAGGATTGGACCGAACCATGGCATAGAGGCGACGATCCGGTCCATGCCTCAATGGGCCGATCGTCGCTGGGGGTTCGTATTGATCGGGCCTTCCAAGCCAGCCTTTATCGGCGAGCTCGACGCGCTATCGAAGGAGCTCGGCGTCCATGATCGTTTCGTGGTCATGCCACCGATCAGCTACGACGAAATCCTCAGCTATACCCTCGACGGTAATCTGGGCCACGCATTGTACGAGCCATCGAACATAAACCACGTGGAGATGGGCACGGCCTCGAACAAGGTCCTGGAATACATGGCCTCGGGCGTTCCTTGCCTGGTTTCAACCTCCAGTTCCGCTGCAAGTCTGGTAGCGTCCTTCGAATGCGGTGTTGCGGCGGACCCGTCTAATCCTGAGGACATCGCCCGAGCCATAAACTCCGTGTTCCTCGAGCATGAAGTAAGCAAAAGGATGGCGACCGCGGGCCAAAGAGCTTTCCAGGACCACCTCTGCTACGAAGTTCGATTCCGTGAGCTCGCACAGCAGATGGACAACGTGGCTTCTCTGCGATGAGGACTGCATCAGCCCAATGACCGATTGACCGGCCGCCCCCGGCAAACGCTATCGATACTTCGACAAGTCGCCAGGGATACTTGACTGACTAGCCTTGTGACCCCCCGCCTACATTGCCCGCACTTCCTGTGATATGGATGTTTCTCATGTGGTCAGCCCGAGTAGCTTTCGTGGTTTCGTTGCTTGCATGAGAGACACTTGCTGCCATGTTACATTTTACGGGTCACATCGCCCTTTCATCCGCAGGTACCCTCTTGGCCGCCCATATTGCCGGCATTCCACCCAGAACTCGTCGCGATTCCTTTCTTCGCCGCGATTACTGGCTGATCACGCTCGCGGTTTCCCTCTTTGGGGCGACGTTCCTGGCGCTCTTCGGCTCCCCGTTCGTCCCAGCATTTCTCGCGCTCCTTCTGCTGATGCTCTGCCTTTATCCCGCAGTGCGCTACGGCCTTGAAGGCGGAGAGCTTGTTCCGGCGGTGCCCATTCTCGCAGGCGCTTACGCAATTCAATTCGCATTGCCTGTTTTCTTCGGCGATGGAACGGTCTGGGTGGTAGGCGGTTTCAAGGAAAATGAAGAAGGGTCTCTTGCAACTGCGCTCGTCATTGCCATCGCGGCCATCGGCACGTTTCTCTGGGTGTCCTATAGCGGGATTGTCGCGGGACTGATAAACAGGCTTCCCGCCATCCAACTTCAGCTGAACCGAACCAGGGCGCTCGCTTTCTGCGTGCTGTTCGGAGTCTTCGGTCTGGTGGCCTCGCGGTCTCTCGGCGTCCTTTCGCCGGATACCCAAATTCAGTATTCCGCGATCTTTCGTGTGCTGCAGAACCAAGTATTGGTGTCCATTGGCATCCTTGCATGGCTGACGTACACGAGCCCCTCCATGGCGTTGCGAATTGGCTATTACGCGCTAATCGCTGCCGCGGTGATCGATGGGCTGTCGACGGGCTTCCTGGAAGCGGTACTGGTACCCATCGGCATCATGTTCGCCTGTCAATGGATCTATCAGCACAGGATAAACAAGGGGATTGTCGTGTTTCTCGTCGGCGCGATGTTGCTTCTCAATCCCGTGAAGGCGGATTTTCGTAGCGAGGCTTGGCAACCGGGGGACGAAGGGGGGTCCAGGATTGACGCCGCTGTTCTCTGGGTCGAGAAGGGTTTGAGCTATTGGGGAGACGTGCTCCGCGGGAATATCGGCAGTGACGAAGCGGCTGTCCAACTAGTGCGGCGCACGAGCATGATCGACATTCTGGCGCACGTTCATGAGACAACGCCTGATTCGGTGCCCTATCTCTTGGGAGAAACGTACGCCTACTTTGCATACTCGCTGATCCCTCGTGTCTTGTGGCCGGAAAAGCCAACCGCGACGGCGAACCGGACTCTTGCAGTCCATTATGGATTGACCACAGTGGAAGGCGCGGAGCGATCCACGTTCGGCATCAGCTTGGTGGGAGAGGGCTATGCGAATTATGGGTGGGTGGGTGCGGTCTCGATCATGGGATTCATGGCCGTGGTGCTGTTGGTATTGCAGCGGTCGTTTACGACGCCTCAGGCGGGACCTGGTGGGTACGCCCTGTTCATGGCCTTCTTCATCTTCTTCCCGAACGGACTTGGCACCAGCGCCGAGATTCTCTTTGGCAATCTACTTCAGAGCATGATCGCCAGCTACATCTTGATGTTCTGGATTACCCAGCGACGCCATGTTCGTTGAGAGGAGTGCGTCTCGCATTTGAAGGTCCTCATTGTTGTGCCGGGCTATTTCCCGGCGAGCCGCTTCGGCGGCCCCATAAAATCCATCCACTCCATGGCACGAGGCCTTTCGGAACTCGGAGTCGTGGTGAACGTGTTCACGACGAACTCCGACGGGCTCGTCGATTTACAGGTTGCGGTCGGCGTGGCCACGTTGGTCGATGGCATCGAAGTCACCTACTTTCCCGTTCAATGGCCAAGGGGCTACTTTTTCGCACCTGCACTGGGCTCGGCGCTTCGCGAGAGCATTAAAACGTATGACGTCGTTTACGCCGCGTGGCTGTACGTTTACCCGACCGCGGCGGCCGCGAGAGAAAGCCGAAGACAGGGCATTCCCTACGTCATTTCCCCTCGCGGCATGTTGGATCGGAACGCCATCGCCCAGAAGAGCCGCATAAGGAAGACGATCTATCTGGCGGCGGTTGAGAGAACCCACTTGCATGCCGCGACGGCCGTCCACTTCACCTCTCAAGGCGAGCGGGACAACGCGATCGAACGCTTCCCGGATGCAAAGTCCATCGTCATTCCGAATGGAGTTGAGATAAGTCCGGGAGCGTTGTGCGACTCGGAGACCGAGCTTTCTCGTCTCGGCGTACCAACAAACCAGCCACTCGTTCTTTTCCTGGGGCGGCTGAATTACATTAAGGGCCTGGACCTTCTGGCCAAGGCTTGGCCGGCTGTACTGCGGGCCGTGCCTTCGGCGCATCTGGTACTGGCAGGGCCCGACGACGACAACCTGTACGAGGGGATACGGCGCGAGCTCGGGACACTCAACATGTTGCACTCCGTTTCATATGTGGGAATGGTCCAGGGCGCGACGAAGGCCGCCCTGCTTCAACGATGTGAGCTCCTTGTGTCGCCGTCGTATCTCGAGAGCTTCGGCATGTCCATTGTCGAAGCAATGGCGGAAGGCAAGCCGGTCGTGGTGACTGATCGCGTCAATATCTCGCCAGACATCGCCGCCGCCGGAGCCGGCATCGTGACGCCTTGCAGGCCCGATGAAATCGCAAGCGCCATAACCAGGGTAATCGACAATCCCGAAGCCGCCGCCTCGATGGGACAGGCAGGCCGAATGCTCGTGCGTGAGCAGTATTCCCTTCCCAATATCGCACTTGGAATGCGTGATGCCCTCACGGCAGTCGCAAAAACCCAAAGAGCTCGTCAATGAACCGCATGGCACTGGTTCTCGGCCTGAACTCCTTTCACGGAGACTCTTCGGCGTGTTTGTTGAGAGACGGTCGGATCGTCGCGGCAGCGGAGGAAGAGCGCTTCACGCGCGTAAAGCACTGGGCGGGCTTCCCCTTCAAGGCCATCGCATACTGCCTCGCGGAGGGTGCCATTGGCCTCGAGGACATCAACTATGTGGCGGTGAACCATGACTCGCGCGCGAACTTCTGGCCTCGCCTGGGTTTCCTGCTGAGGAGTCGGCCGAGCGCCGGCGCCGTGATGGACCGCCTTCGACGGCGCCAAAACCGCGGCGACATTCAAAGCCATTTCGCCGAAGCGTTCGGGGGGGCTCGGCTCAACGCCCAGGTGCATCACGTGGAGCACCACGAAAGCCACCTGGCGTCGGCGTACTACGGCTCACGTTTTCCTGAGGCGCTCGCCGTATCGGTGGACGGCTTCGGCGACTTCGCAAGCGCCGCGTGGGGCGTGGGTCGCGGGCCAGGCCTGGAGGTGGGAGAGCGCGTGTTGTTTCCTCACTCGCTGGGCCTGATGTACCAGGCGATCACACAGTACCTGGGGTTTCCCCACTACGGCGACGAGTACAAGGTCATGGGGCTCGCTCCCTATGGGAAGCCGAAACACGTGGACGAGCTTCGGAAGCTGATTCACCTCGAGGCGAAGGGTCAGTTCCGCCTCGTCCTGGATTACTTCCGGCATTCCACCGAAAAGATCGAATTCACCTGGAGCGGCGGATCGCCGCAATTCGGGCCGCTCTTCTCCTCCGCGCTCGAGGGACTCCTTGGCCCCGCCCGGCAACCACACGACGAGCTCACGCAGCGCCACCGCGACATCGCCCACTCCGCGCAGGTCGTTTACGAAGAGGCCTTCTTCCACGTGCTGCGTCACGTGCACTCCCTCTATGGCTCGACCAACCTGGCGCTGGCCGGCGGGTGCGCCCAGAATTCAGTCGCGAACGGCAAGGTCTATCGGAACACGCCCATTCGCAAGCTCTACGTCCAGGCGGCGGCGGGAGATGCGGGCGGAGCCCTCGGGGCTGCGCTGGTGGCATGGAGCCGCGTCTCGCCCCAGACACGCGCCGCTTCGATGGACCACGCGTACTGGGGCCCGGGATTCGATGACGCCGCTTGTGCTGAAGCCCTGCAGGCACGTGCCCAGGAGCTGGATGCCGCGCGTTGCACTCAAGAGCGGATTACGAGCGAGGACGCGCTCTGCAAACGGGTCGCTCGCCTCATCTCTGAAGGTCGCGTCGTGGGTTGGTTCCAGGGGCGCATGGAATGGGGCCCCCGGGCCCTCGGCAATCGCAGCATCCTCGGGGATCCGAGGCGCGCCGACATGAAGGAGCTCCTGAACGTCAAGATCAAGCGACGCGAATCGTTTCGCCCGTTTGCGCCCTCGATTCTCCGGGAGGCCGTGCCCGAGTGGTTCGAGGTGGACGATGATGTCCCATTCATGACCCAAGTCTACCCGATCCGCCCCGAGAAGCGGGCCGCGATTCCGGCCGTCACGCACGTGGACGGCTCCGGACGCCTGCAGACCGTCACGCGCGAGGGCAATTCGCGCTACTACCGCCTGATCGAGGCATTTCGGGACATCACTGGCGTGCCGATGCTTCTCAACACCTCGTTCAATGAAAACGAGCCGGTGGTCTGCACCCCTGCGCAGGCGTTGGACTGTTTCGTTCGGACCCACATGGATTGCCTGGTGCTGGGCGAGCGGGTTGTGTTGCGGACACCGTGAAGATCGTTTTCTTCAATCGTTTTTTCTTTCCCGATACCTCCGCCACAAGCCAGATACTTTCCGACCTCGCATTTCATCTCGCGATGCAGGGGCGTGAGATTCACGTCGTCACGAGCCGCCAGCCTGGCGCGAGCGAGCGCGAGGAAACGATTCGCGGCGTCGTCGTTCATCGCGTCGCCGACGCCCCCACCGCGCCTCATAGCCTCGCGCAACGGGCGGCCGCCTACCTTCACTACTACCGCAGCGCGCGGGCTGAAGCACGGGCGCTCGTCCAGCGTGGCGACATCGCGGTCCTGAAAACCGATCCGCCCCTTCTCTCTTCGGTGATCGGTCCTCTCGCCAGGACGAGGGGCGCCAAGGTTGTCGTCTGGCTCCAGGATCTCTTCCCCGAAGCCGCGCACGAATACGGCGTCCCGGGGGCAGGCGGCCTCACCGGCAGTCTGTTGCGGCGATGGCGTGATCGGACACTCGCCGCCGCCGACCGCATCGTGGCGATCAGCGATGGGATGGCAAGGCGGCTGGGCCATTCCGATTACCGAATTCACGTGATCCACAACTGGGCCGACGGAAAGGCGATCGCTCCAATAGACCGCAAGGAAAACTCCCTTCGCCACGCCTGGGGCCTTGCCGATGCGTTCGTCGTTGCGTACTCGGGCAACCTGGGCCGAGTACATGAGTTCGACACTGTGCTTGACGCGGCGGCGCGCATGAAAGCGCACGCCGATATCCAGTTTGTCGTCATCGGCCGCGGACCCCGCTTGCACGAGGTCCAGAGTCGCGCCGAGAAGCAAGGCCTGCCCAACATCCGCTTTGAGCCGCACCAGAGCCGCGAGAAGCTCTCGCTGAGTCTCGGTGTTGGCGATGTCCATCTCTCGATCCTGCGGCCCGAGTTCGAGGGCCTGGTTCATCCGAGCAAGCTCTATGGGATCATGGCCGCCGGCCGGCCCACGATATTTGTAGGCGATGTCGAGGGCGAAACGGCGGCCATACTGCGGCAGGCCGGGGCTGGCGTCAGCGTTCCGAGTGGAGATTCGGCGGCATTGGCAGCGGCGATCATCGCGCTCCGGAACGACCCTTCCGAGAGGGAAAGCATCGGAATGCGGGCCCGAAAATCGTTCGACGAGCGATTCGACATGCCGATCGCCCTCGCTCATTGGGAACGCCTGCTGTCGTCGCTAGAGGCATTTCCTTCGGATCAATGAACAGCGCCATCCATGTCGGTCGCCGAGCCTTGGCGGGGCTGGGACTCCTTTGGCCGCTTCTCGCGGCCGCGGCTCCGGAGACTCAGTCCGGCTTCACGCTCCAGGATTTTCTCGGTCGCGCGTGGTCCCATGAAAGTGTGCGCTTCACCGCTTCACTCGCACAGATCCGCAAGGCCAAGGCTGGAGAAGCGCTCGTCTCGGAGGGCGGCGTCGCCGTTCCCTATCAGATCGTGTCTTCCGAAACCCCCGCGATCGAGATCCTGACCGATCTTGAGCCCTTCGAGACGAAACGCTTCGAGTTCAGGCGCGGGCAAGCCAAGCCCACCACCGATCTCACAGTGGATGACACGCCCGAGCTCATTCGCATGGTCAACGGCCGCATCGCGATCGCCGTGCGCAAGTCGCTCGTGGGGCGGCAGGGCCCGATCGCGGGTGTGCGCCTCGGCTCCGGCCGCTGGATCGGGGATTCCACGCTCGCGTCTCCTCGCCGCGTTGCGGCCTATTCGGCCCGCGTCGTCGCGCGCGGTCCCGTCTTCGCGGAATTGCGTTGCGATGTCGAGTTCGCGGAGGGCGGGACCTGGCAGCTTCGCATCCGCCTGCAGGCGCTCGAGCCCGCGATCGTCGTCGAGGAATCGTTTTCGCTCGGCGATGCGACGACGTTCTCCCTCGTGCTGAACCGCGCGTTCGAGCCGCATTATGTCCTGCACCGCCGCGGGCGCGGAACGGCGGCGAATGCGAACGCCGTCGGCGAGGTCATGAAGTCCGACCTGCGCATGAGGGACGCGCAACCGCCCTTCATGCTCGAACCGTGGCTGCACTGGTGGGAGCGCGACCGGCAGGGCAACTGGTTCGGCCTCTACAACGATTCCGACGACGACCTGCTCGCGATCGGGGCCCTGGAGCCCGGGCTTTGGGTCGATCCAGGGGTGCCGGCGGAATCGCGCTCGCCTTCGCTCCTGCCCCTCCAGTACCGGGGCAACGACCTCTCCCTCGAATTTCCGCTGCGAGGCGGCATGCGAAAATGGCTCATCGCCGCGCTAGGGCGGCGCGACACGCTTGCGCCGCTGGACGCGGCCAAGAAGCACATCGCGCCCCTTCCGCAGCTATACGTGATCAAGCACGGGGATTTCCCCCTGACGCGCATCAAGGATTACACGCTGAAATGGACCGCAGGGGAGGTGATCCATCCTCGCCTTTTCGTGACAGGAGACGACGTCGCGCGGTTGCGCGCGTCCCTCAAAGCGGTCCCCGCGACCGTGGCGCGCCTCGCGGGGACCGCAATCTCCCCATACTCGATGGACGAACCCATCGCCTTGTATCTGGCGAGCGGATCGCCGGAGTTGGGAGCCCGCCTTGCCTCCACGGCCACGCAATGGGTGCAGGACGCGGTGAGCAGGCTGCTGCGACAGGAAGACCTGGTGACGATGGGGTTCGCGCCGCACCATCAGTCGAACATCTTCGCCGCGATGAGCCTCGCCGACGCCGTATGGTCGAGCGGGCACGTGTCCTCGATGGCGAGAGAACGTCTCGCGGCGCAAACGGCGTTTCTCGCATACACGATGAGCCGGCCCGACTACTGGTCTCCCGAGCGGGGCTACGCCGCGAATCCCAACATGACCACGACCGTCGCGACGCTCCAGGTGGTTCTCGCCTGCATGATCCCAACCCATCCCCTCGCGAGAGCGTGGGTGGACGAAGGCATGCGCGAACTCAAGGACCGGCAGCTCGACACGTGGAGCGACGCCCACGGCGGATGGCTCGAGGCTCCGCACTACGCGCTGGTGTCGTTCGATCACCTGCTGGGGGCCTTCCTCGCCGCGCGCAACGCCGGATTCGTCGACCACCTCCACAACCCAAGGATGAAGAGAGTCGCGGAGTGGCTGGCGAAGATCTCGACGCCGCCCGATTCCGCCGCCGGCGGCACCCGGCACCTGCCGCCCATTGGCAATACCTACGTGCGAGAGCCGACCGGCGAGTTCGCGTTGATGGCGCATCTCTGGAAGGAGGTCGATCCGGAATTCGGCTCGGCCATGCAATGGATGCATCGACAGCAAGGCTCGCCCCGAACCCCGGGAATCGGTGGATTCTTTGCGACGCTGGCGGGTTATCGCCAGATCCTCGCGGACGATTCCATTCCCGCGCGCGCTCCCGCCTATCGTAGCGAGCGGTTTGCCGAAACCGGCGTGATGCTGAGGAGCGGCTTCCCCACGAACCGCGAAACGCAGCTTCACCTCATCGCCGGCGCGAATCACAGCCACTACGACCGCGACTCGGGAAGCTTCACCCTGTGGGGCAAGGGCCGCGTCGTCTCCAACGATTTCGGCTACTCCGGCCATGCTCCCGGCGCCGAGCACAGCATGGTCGTGTCCCCGCGGGCGCCCGATGGAGCCATCATGCGGATCGAGCAGTTCATTGCGAGCGACGGCGTCGACTACGTCCGCGGCATCAAGAGCGGCGCGTGGGAACGCCAGATCGTTTTCGTGAAGGATGCGGATCCGCTCGGCCCCAATTTCTTCGTGATTCACGATGCGAGCCGGAACGATCCTGGCGCACGAACGACGCAGTGGTTCACCGCCGCAAGCGTGAGGATCGAAGGCCGTGCGGCGTGGGTGGCCGGCAACGACGACGTCGATACGGATGTGATGTTCTTGCCCGAGAGCGGAGATCCGCCAACTCTCGCGGAGAAGTCCGTCGCCAGCTGGGGCATGGCCGCAGGAAAATATGGCCGCGTCACGACAACGCAGACCGCGATCGTGCTGCCGCTCGACGCGAGGCTCGGGGTCACCACGGTCCTCTATCCGCGATTGAAACAGGAGCGGCGTCCTGCGTTCACCGAGTTGGCAGGCGGCCGCGGCGTGAGGATCGAATCGGAAGCGGGAACGGATTACGTCTTCCTGGCCTCGGAGCCGTTCGAGTATGGCGAAGGGCCGGTTTCGTTCATGGGAAGCGTCGGCACGGTGCGGATCCGCGGCTTGAAGGTAAAACTCTGGCTCGGTGCGCCAGGGAGCGTGACGGCCCTCGGCGAGAAATTGCGCGTCCCATGACAGCAAGGTATGGTTGACCCGTGCGCGCGATGCAGAGGAAGAGGAAGAGCATGAGTACGGATCTTGTGGCTATCGTGGGGCTTGGCTACGTGGGCCTGCCCCTCGCCCTCGCGTTCGGGGTAAAGCGCAATACGCTGGGGTTCGACGTCTCGAAAGAGAAAGTCGATAGTTACCGCCGCCGGGTCGACCCGGCCGGTGAAGTCAGCCCTGCCGAATTCGCCGCCGCCGCGAAGCTTCGCATGAGCACGAATGCGGAGGACCTCGCCGAGGCCGACGTCATCATCATCGCCGTGCCCACGCCAGTAGACGATGCGAGGCAGCCCGATTTCACGCCGCTGCTCCATGCGTGCAGAAGCATCGGCCCTCACCTCAAGGCCGGCGCTACGGTCGTGTTCGAATCGACCGTCTACCCCGGGGCCACGGAGGAGATCTGCATCCCGGAGCTCGAGCGCGTCTCCGGAAAGAGATGGAAGGCGGACTTCTTCGTGGGCTATTCGCCTGAGCGGATCAATCCCGGCGACAAGGAACACACGCTGACCAAGATCACCAAAGTGGTCTCTGGGGATACTCCAGAAACGCTGGAGCGACTCGCGCAGCTTTACGGGTCGGTGATCGGGGCCGGCGTCTACCGCGCCGAAAGCATCAAGGTGGCCGAGACGGCGAAGGTGCTGGAGAACACGCAGCGCGACCTGAACATCGCCTTGATGAACGAGTTGGCAATCATCTGCCACCGTGTGGGAATCGACACCACGGACGTGCTAAGGGCTGCGGGAACCAAATGGAACTTCCTCAACTTCCGCCCAGGGCTGGTGGGCGGACATTGCATCGGAGTCGATCCCTACTACCTCACCCACAAGGCTGAGATGCTGGGGCTTCACCCCCAGGTAATACTCGCGGGCCGCCGCATCAATGACAACATGGGCAAATTCGTCGCCGAGCAGACGGTCAAGTGCATTGTGTCGAGCGGCAGTGCGGTAGGCGGCGCGAGCGCGGTCGTCCTGGGCCTCGCGTTCAAGGAGAACTGCGGGGATCCCCGCAACAGCAAGGTTGTCGACGTGATCCGCGAGCTGGAGTCTTTCGGGGTGCAGGTCTTCGTGCACGATCCCCGCGTCCGTCCGGAAGATGCCCGCAAGGAATACGGCATCGAACTTCTGGAATGGGACGCTTTGCCCAAAGGCGACGCCGTTGTGCTCGCCGTGGCCCATCACGAGTACCTCTCGATGCCCCTCAAGGAGCTCTTGGTCAAAGTCAAGCCCGCAGGGTGTGTGATCGATGTGAAGTCCGCGTTGGACCGCGCGACGCTACAGGCGCTGGGACTTCGCGTATGGCGTTTGTAACTCGAATATTCGCCATGAAGGCGAAATCCGTTTCAACATAATGACTTAGGCGACTATACTGGCTGCTCAAGTAAGGGGGGAGCTTGGGAGCTGAACGCACGGCGATATTTCTCGTTGCCGCGCTCGCCATTTCGGCCGGCGCGGTAATGTTTTTCGCGCGCTTGGCGCCTACCCTGGGCCTCGTCGACGTCCCGGGCGGCCGCAAAGTCCACGGTAACGCAGTACCGCTCGTGGGCGGGCTCGCCATCTTCGTCACGCTCCTCGTGGCAGCGTGGTTCCTTGGAGTCGCACCGAGTGCCGGCTATTTCCTCTTCGCCCTTTCCATCGTGATCGCGGTCGGCTGCTGGGACGACGTCAACGATATCTCGCCGCGCCTCAAGTTTGTGATCCAGATCGCCGCCTCCGCCATCATGATCTGGGGCGCGGGCATCCAACTTCATTCTGTGGGCGACCTGCTGGGATGGAAGCCCCTCGGGCTCTGGATATTCTCGATTCCGCTCACGATTTTCGCGGTCGTTGGCGTGGTCAACTCCGTGAATATGATGGATGGCCTCGATGGGCTGGGCGGCTCGATCGCATTGATCGCCTTCGCCTGGTACGCCGCCGTGGCAGTGGATTCGGATCTCGACGTCCAGTTCAAGACCGCCCTCATCTTCTGCGGCGCCATCGCAGGATTCCTGCTTTTCAACCTGCGGTTCCCCTGGCAGCCTCGAGCGCGAGTCTTCCTTGGCGACGCAGGGAGCCTCATGATCGGGTTTGCGCTTGGCTGGTTCGCCATCGACTTGACTCAGGGGTCGAATCGAACGTTTCCCCCGATCGCCGCGCTGTGGGTTGTGCTTCTGCCACTGGCCGATTGCGTCTCGCTGATGCTGCGGCGCGTTCGCGCGGGACAGAGTCCCTTCGTCGCGGACAACCGGCACATCCACCACTACCTGCTGCGTCGCGGTTTCAAACATGGACAGACGCTGGCGATCCTGGTTGGCCTCTGCGTAATATTTGGTGCCGTGGGTTACTTCGGGTGGAAGGCCCAGCTTCCCGAGGCAGCCCTTTTCTGGCCGTTCTTCTTCGGCTTTTTCGCGTACCACTTCTGGATGAAACGCGCGTGGGAGAGCATCGACCAAGTCGAACCTGCCGGACTCGCTCGCGCGGAGGCCCAGTCGGATTGACTGGATTCCCGCCTTCGCGGGAATGACACAAGATGCGCTCCATCCTGTTTGTCTGCACGGCCAACATTTGCCGGTCCCCCACCGCGGAGGGTGTCCTTCGTCGGATGTTGGCGAACGAGGGGCTCGAGGAACGCATCGAGATTGAATCGGCCGGAACCCACGACTACCAAGCGGGCGAGCCACCCTTCCCTACGGCCGTCGAGATGGCGAAGCGCCGGGGGTATGACATCACCGGCTGCACCGCGCGCCGGATCGCCCCAGGGGATTTTGATCACTACGACATGATCCTGGCCATGGACCGCGCGAATCTGACGCACCTCAGGACCATCGCACCCACACGCAGCAAGCAGAAGATCGAACTGCTATTGGAGTACGGGGACAAATTCCACGGGAAGGAGATTCCGGATCCTTACTCCGGCACGGAGAAGGACTTCCAACTCGCGTTCGACATGATCGAGGATGGGTGTAGGGGGTTGGTGGAGTTGTTGAAGAGGACGGAGAGAAGGTAATTGGGCCCCCGCCTACGCGGGGGTGACAATTGGGCCCCCGCCTACGCGGGGGTGACAGCGGAGTTGCGGGAGTGCAGCGCGCACAAACGCAGAGCACCTACTTCAGCGCGGAAAAATACCTGATCGTCTTTTTGAGGCCCTCTTCCAGCTCGGTCACCGGCTTCCACTTCAGTTCCTTCTTTGCCAGAGAGATGTCCGGCCGCCGCTGTTTCGGGTCGTCGCTCGGCAGTTTCTTGCGGACAATCTTGGACTTGGACTTGGTCTGCCGGATCACCTCTTCGGCCAACTGAAGGATGGTGAACTCCCGCGGATTGCCGACGTTCATGGGCCCCGTGACCTTGTCGTCCGTCGCCATCATCCGGATGAGCGCCTCCACAAGGTCATCGACATAGCAGAACGACCGGGTTTGCGAACCATCGCCGTAGATGGTGATCGGCTCGCCCTTGAGCGCCTGAACGATGAAGTTTGAGACCACGCGCCCGTCGTTGGGATGCATCCGCGGCCCATAGGTGTTGAAGATCCGCGGCACCTTGATGCGCAGCTTGTGCTGGCGGTGGTAGTCGAAGAACAAGGTCTCCGCACACCGTTTGCCCTCGTCGTAGCATGACCGCAAGCCGATCGGATTCACGTGCCCCCAATAGCTCTCCACCTGGGGATGCACCTGGGGATCGCCATAAACCTCGGAAGTCGACGCCTGGAGGATCTTGGCCTTCACTCGCTTTGCCAGCCCCAACATGTTGATCGCGCCGTGCACCGAAGTCTTGGTCGTCTGCACCGGATCGAACTGGTAGTGGATCGGCGCCGCGGGGCAGGCAAGGTTGTAGATCTCGTCCACCTCGACGTAGAGGGGGAACGTGACATCGTGCCGCGTGACCTCGAAGTGCGGGTTGCCCATCAGGTGCGCGATGTTGTCCTTGGTGCCGGTGAAGAAGTTGTCCACGCAGAGCACGTCGCAGCCCTGGTCGAGGAGGCGCTCGCAGAGGTGGGAGCCGATGAAGCCGGCGCCTCCGGTGACGAGGATGCGGCGGCGGGTGGAGTAGTTGCGGGAGGTGGATTTCGGCATAGTGGCGCGAGTTTAGCGGAATCCCTGGGGTCAACGACCGCACCTTCACCAGATCGTTTGTAGAGCCGCGGCTTTCGCGAGCCTCTCATCCGCCGTCACGAGCTTTGCTCCCAGGACGGACGTTTAAGCGATCAAGCGCTCGATCGCATCCACGGGCGGCAACACTTCGGTCCCCCGAAGCGTCTTTCCGAATAGCGCACCGAAATGCGTTCGGTCCCCCGTGACGAGGACATCCGCGCCGGCCTGGACCGCAGCCGCAAGAATCGGAGCGTCCTTCGGCGGGAGCTTTCTTGCCGCCGCCCACGCGACCGCCTCATGCGAGGCCTCCGGACAGACGCGAAGCCTGTCGAGGAGCCGCTCGAAATCCCCAAGCCGGCCCGGGTGCTTATCAGCGAGGTTTCGCCTTGCCTCCTCGATGGCGTAGGCGGAGGCGACCCGTTCGTGCCCTCGCGCCTCGGCGAGCGAAAAGAGAATTCGCACGGAACCGGTCTCGCGATATGCGGCGCTAAAAAGGACGTTGGCGTCCAGGAACAGAAGCATCTACCGCTTCTTGCCCTTCGCTTTCCTGAGGAAGGCCTCGGCGCGCCTCTCGACCGAGGCCGGCACCGAGTTCGTTTCCTCGAATTCCCCGAGCCGCTTCCCGGTGTAGCGCTCGATCGGGTACACCGCGGCCTGGCGAAGAATGATGGCGCCATCCTCCGTCGTTTCCACGAGCAGTTGCGCGTCCTGGACGATGCCGGTGGCCTTCAGGACCGATTTCGGAATGGTGAGCTGCCCCTTCTTGCCGATTTTCACGAGCTCCATGGAGGGTCCTGTGCCGGATGGGAGAATGTCATTTTACCGGAAAGCCGGCTTGCCGGGGTACCGGTGCTGGGCGGCACCCGAGGATGACGCCGCCTGTTCCCAGTCTGGGAACTCCGTGTTAACCTCATGGCGGCAGCGGCGTTGAAGCCAATGGTCGTGAACCTGCGCATCGGCACGCACACGGAGTACTCGCAATGGAGTTGAAGATCATCAAATCGGACCGGCAGCATCGCCAGTACCTCGCCGAGGCGGAGTCGCTGGCGGCCGCGGACCCCCGGATCGGCACCCCGGCGGGCGACCGGATCGAGCTCCTCGGCATGCTGATCGACAAGTACGAGCGCGAGCGCTACCCGTTCGAGGATCCGGACCCGATCGCCGTGCTGCGTTTCCGAATGGAGGCGCAGGGACTGCTGCAGAAGGACCTCGCGCCGCTGCTGGGGGGAAAGAACCGCGTCTCCGAAGTGCTGGCCGGGAAGCGGCCCCTCACCGTGGCGATGATCCGGGCGCTGAGCGAGGGGCTGCGGATTCCAGCCGAGCTGCTGATCGGGAGGCCGCAGAAGAAGCCTCTGGAGGCGCGGCAGAAGCGCGTCGGGTATCGGGTGCGGAAGGGGTAGGCTAGCCCTTCGTTGCCGCGCGCAGGCCGGCGAGGCGCTCCCACGAAGGCGTTCCACCCCGCACCTCGAGAAGGGGCTTGAGCTCCCTTTCGATCAGAGGCCAATCGAGCTCGCCGCCCCTGCGCAGCACGACGGCCTCCACGTCCACCCAATCCTGGCCGCGATCCGCAAAGACCTTCATGATGACCAGGTCCTCGGCGCCACAGGTGGTGAGGCTCATGCCGCCGCCAAAGTCGAACGGCGAGGCGCGCTCGACGCAGCGCAGCTCGAAATCGACGGCGCCGAACACGATGTCGACCGGGGTGCCGTCCGACGTCCGGGCGAGGAAGACGCGCGACTCGCTCGCGAATTCGACGGCGCCCGCCATTCGCGGCGGGAGCAGCTTTGCGATGGCGCTCGCCACGGCAATTTCCTGGCCGAAAGGACACAGGAGCGTGAGGTCGACATCCTGCGTGAATCGAGGCTCGCCCCAGCGCTGCAACGCGACGCCGCCGATGAAGCAGAAGCGGAATCCGGCGCGCGACAGCCGATCCTGCACCTCCCGCCCGGCGCCGATGACCCCAACGGGGAGGATCATCGCAACTTGCGAAAAAGCCGTTGCTGCTCGACGAGTCCCGTCGGCCGCTCGCGATGCGGGGGCAGGGGCGGGCTGAAGATCTTCGCGATGATGCTCCTGCACTCGTCGTCGGTCATGGCGCGCAGCCGGGCGCGGCGCTCGTCCTCGAGCACCTTGCTGGCGATGCGCCAAGCCTCGATGCGGCGGAGGATGTCGTTTTTCTCGCGCTCGTCCATCGTGAAATTATACGTGACACGATAGTCAGGCACCGCCAACGCGGCCTGGCAGGCCTTCTCGATCCCGCTACCCGCCGGCGCCCACACGCTCAAGTGGGCGTACGAGAAGGACGCGACGGTGAGCGTGGGGCAGGATGCCGCGTGGATCGACGCGGTGGCCCTGCCCTGACTGTCACCCCCGCGCAGGCGGGGGTCCAAGTAGTGAAGAAAGAATGGGGCTACTTTGCTGCGCCTTCACTCGCAACCGCGTCGACAGGCGTTTCGAACGCGATGAAAAGGATGCAGGGGGCACCCTTCTTGCATTCCGCTTTGTGTGGCAGCTTGGCGGGGCCGTACGCATAGGTGCCAGGCTTGAGCACCGCGGTCTTGTGGCCGTCATAGGTCACGTGAAGCTCTCCCGATACCAACACGATGCGTTCCGCCGAGGTGTGCCAGTGGCGTGCAATGGTGGAACCGGCAGGCACTTTGAAGAAGATGTCGGCATTGTTTTTGGCCGGATCGCCATGAAGAACGGCAATTCCACATCCCTTGGGCAGGAACGGGGGACAGGGCGCCCACTTGAGTCCGGAATCCCTGGCGGTCATCGAAAGTGGCGGCTCCTGTGCGGACACGGGAACCGCGGCGAAGGCGCTGGCAAGAAGCAGCGCCGACATCAGCGCGCCGCTTAATGACTGGGGTACCACGGTTCGGGAATGCACGAGTGACCTCCTGTTGTTTGAATTCGATTGGCTTGGCTGCCGCCATACGTAGCAATGCCGATTATAGGCCTTCAAGACGAAATCCGGAGGGTAGGGGAGACATTTGCGCACGAACGCAGAGCGCCCCAATCTATTTCTTGGTGAAGTCGCCTGCCTTCACGACGGTGATCTTCGAGGGATCGAGGTATTTGCGCAGCGCCGCGGAGACCTCGGAGACCTTGAGGGCCATGACCTTGTCCTCGAACTGCTTGCTGAAGGCGTAGGTGCGGCCGAGGAAGAGGTTGCTGGTCCAGCCCGAGGCGACCGAGCTATCCTGCGAGCGCGACTGCACGCGGGCCTGCAGCATTCCCGACTTGGCGCTCGCGAGCTCGGCCTCAGTGAAGCCGTCCTTCAGCGCGCGCGCAATCTCCTCGCGGAACGCCGCTTCCACCTTCGCGATGTTGGCGGGGGCCGCGATGGCGTAGGCCGACCACGACGCAGCGCGGTCTAGCGCCGGCACCGAGAGATCTGACCCCACACCGTACGACAGGCCGTCCTTCTGGCGAATGCGCGTCATCAGGCGCGATTCGAACCCCGAGGCCCCGCCGAGGATGTAGTTGGCCACGTAGAGCGCGGGATAGTCGGGATCGTCGTCGCGCAGGCTCATGTTCTGGCGCGCGATGAAGACCGCGTTCTCCTTGTCGGGCGTCGCGACCGACTTGTCCGCGGCCGGGATCTCGCGAAACTCGTTGGTCACGCGCTCGTACGGGGTCTTCGGCTTCCAGTCCCCCAGCAGCTCCTTCAGCAACGCGACCACACGCGTCTCGTCGAAGTCACCGACGATCGCCACCTCGGCCATCTGCGCGCCGTAGAACTCGCTGTGGAAGCGCTTCGCATCCTCGAGCTTCGCGGCACGCGTCTCGGCGAGCGACTCGGCCAGCGTCGGCGAATAGCGCCAGTCGCCCTTCGGGTGCACGTTGAAGTGCTTCGAGAGCTCCTCGCCCGCGCGCGCTTCCGGCTCGGAGAGCTGCGCCTCGATCCCGGTGATCGTCTGGTTGCGCAGCTGCTCGAACTCGGTCGCATCGAAGCTGGGCTCGCGCATCACGTGCACCGCAAGGCGCAGCGTCTCCTCCAGGTTGGGGCGCGTGGTCTGCAAGCTCGTGGACGGGCCCTGCACGCGGCCGGAGACCTTGAGGCGCTCCCACTGGTCGGAGAGGTCCGCGCGCGAATATTTGGTGGTGCCGCGCGCGAGCATGCGCGCCGCCATCGAGGCGTTGGTGCGCTGGTCGAAGAGCGCGCGCTCGTTGCCGAGATGCAGCGCGATGGCGACGTTCACGGTCTCGCCGCGGTTCTTCTTCGACAGCAGGGCCACCTTCACGCCGCCGAACTCCAACCGCTTGGTGCGCGCATCGAGATTCGCCTGCGAGGGGTCGAAGGCCTCCGCCACGCTCGTGACCGTCTTCGGCTTGAAGTCCTTCATCACCTCCGCGAGCGTCGGTGCCGCGGGGATTTCCGCGCGCAGCGGGTTGTCCTCGGGCAGGAAGAAGCCCACGGTGCGGTTGTCGCGCCGGAAGTACGCCCTCGAGGCCGTCGCCACCTGCTCGGTGGTCATTTTCTCGAGCTCGTCGCGCGCGAGGAAGAAGAGGCGCCAGTCGCCGAGCGCGATGTATTCCGACATCTGCACGCCGATGGACTCGTGATTCGCGAGCGTCTTCTCCGCGGCGTTGAGGAACGAGAGCTTGGTGCGCTCCATCTCGGTCTTGGTGGGCGGGTTGTCGGCGAAGCCCTCGACGATCTTGATCAGCTCGTCGCGCACCGCCTCGACCGAGTCGCCCTTCTTCACCACCGCGCCGAAGAGCTGCAGCCCGGGATGCTTGCCCTGCACCGGGAAGCCGAACACCTGCGCCGCCTTGCCGGTCTCGACCAGCGCCTTGTGCAGCCGCCCCGTCGGCACGTGCGACAGGATGTAGCCGCCGACGCCGACCGAATCGGAGTCGGCGTGCAGGCTCGAGGGCACCTTGTAGGCGAGGCCCACGATCTGGATGTCGCCCTTGCGGCGCACGGTGAATTCCCGCGGGCCGTCCTGGGTCGGCTCGACCGTCCACTCGGGCGGGAGCTTGCGGTTGGGCTTGGGGATCTTGCCGAAGTGCTGCGAGACGAGGGCGAGCGCCTTCGCCGGCTCGAACTTGCCCGCGATCAGCAGCACCGCGTTGTCGGGCTGGTAGTAGGTGCGGTAGAACGCCTGCAGGTTCTCGATCCGGACGTTCTCGATGTCGCTGCGGTTGCCGATGGTCGAGCGCCCGTAGCTGTGCCAGTCGTAGGCGATGCTCTGCAGGCGCTTGAACATCACGCCGAAGGGCGAGTTCTCGCCGCTCTCATACTCGTTGCGCACCACCGTCATCTCGCTGTCGAGGTCCTTCTTCGCGATGAACGAGTTGACCATGCGGTCGGCCTCGAGCTCGATCGCCCACGCCAGGTTGTCGTCGCTCGCCTGGAAGAGCTCGTAGTAATTGGTGCGGTCGAGCCACGTGGTGCCGTTGAAGCGTGCGCCGCGCTTGTTGAACTCGGCATCGATCGTGGGATGCTTGGGCGTCCCCTTGAAGAGAAGGTGCTCGAGCAGGTGCGCCATCCCGGTTTCGCCGTAGTTCTCGTGACGGCTGCCGACGAGGTAGGTGATGTTGACGGTGACCGTGGGCTTCGACGGATCCGGGAACATCAGGACCTTCAGGCCATTGGGCAGGCGGTGCTCGGTGATGCCCTCGACCTCGGCGAACTTGACGGCCTGGCTGCCGACGCGCTGGCCGGGGAGCTGGGGTGGGGGCGCGAGCTTGGGGGATTGGGCACCCGCCTTCGCGGGTGTGACAGCATCCTTTGCGGGGGCAGCCTTCGCCGGTGCGGAAGCCGGGGCGGCGGGCTGGGAGGAGACGTAGAGCGGAGCAAGGCCCAGGGAGGCGGCCAGCACGCAGGCGGCGATGCGCGGGAGGATCATGGTTTTTAGGGGTCGATACGGGTAGGTGAGTGATTGTGGCAGACCGCGCCAGCGGGAATTGTCAGACCGACGAACCTACTTGAGCCGTCGCCTGCGAACCTCGTACAGGCATACCCCGCTCGCCACCGACACGTTGAGACTCTCGACCGTCCCCATCATCGGCAGCGACACGAGCAGGTCACAGCTCTCCTTGGTGAGGCGCCGGAGGCCCTCGCCCTCGGCCCCCATCACGAGCCCCAGGGCGCCATCGAGCTTCTCCTGGTAGATCGTCCGGGGAGCGGAATCGTCGGCGCCGACGAGCCAGATGCCGCGATCCTTCAGGTCGCGCATGGTGCGCGCGAGGTTGGTCACCACGATGTACGGCACCGATTCGGCCGCACCGGAAGCCACCTTGATCGCCGCGCTGGTGAGCCCCACGGCGTGGTCCTTGGGGGCGATCACGGCATGGGCGCCCGCGCCGTCGGCCACACGCAAGCACGCGCCCAGATTGTGAGGGTCCTGGACGCCGTCGAGGATCAGCAGGAGCGGCGGCTCGGTGAGGCCCTCGAGCACGTCCTCGATGAACTTCGGCATGTCGAGTTGCTCGGCCTGGGCGACAGCGCCCTGGTGCCGCATCCCGCCGCTCATGCCGTCGAGGCGCTTCGCATCGACCGGGATCACGCGGATGTCATGCTTCTTCGCGAGCGCCCGCAAGTCGCGCATGCGCCCGTCGTTGCGCGTGGCGTCGATGTAGATCTCGCTCACCGTGTCCGCCTTCTGGCGCAGGCGGCTATTGATCGCATGGAACCCGACGAGCGTGGTCATTTGTACTTCTTCATCTTCTTGTCGATGTCGCGGGGCTTCTTCTTCGCCTCCTTCGGGCCCATCGACTGCGGCTGCGGCGCTTCCACCAGCACGAAATCGATCTTCGACTGCTCGAGGTTCACGCGAACGACTTTCACCTTCACGCGGCTCGCGAGCTGGTAGCGCACGCCCGAGCGCTCGCCGCGCAGCATGTGCTTGTGAGCGTCGAACTGGAAATAGTCCTGGCCGAGGTCCGAGACGTGCACGAGGCCGTCCACATAAAGATCATCCAGCGTCACGAAGAGGCCGAAGCTGGTGACGCCGCTGATCGTGCCCTCGAACTCCTCGCCCACGTGGTCCTGCATGAAGTAGGTCTTGAGCCAGGCCTCGACGTCGCGCGTGGCGTCGTCGGCGCGCCGCTCGGTCTCGGAGCAATGCACGCCGATCGCGTTCCAGTCACCCGCGTCGTACTTCTTGCCGGCGAGGATCGCCTTGATGCCGCGGTGCACGAGGAGATCGGGGAAGCGCCGGATCGGAGAGGTGAAGTGCGCGTAGGCGTCGTAGGCGAGGCCGAAGTGCCCCACGTTCTCCGGGGTATAGACCGCCTGGGCGAGGCTGCGCAGCATCACCGTCTGCAGCATCCCGGCGTAGGGCTTGTCCTTGATGCGCCGCAGGAGCTCGGCGTAGTCCTTGGCGTGGGGCTCGTCGCCGCCGCCCAGGGACAGCGCGAAATCCTTGAGCATCGCGCGCAGCGCCTCGAGCTTCTCGGGCGTCGGGCCCTCGTGCACGCGGTAGAGCGTGGGCTGCTGGTTCGACGAGAGGTAATCGGACGCGCACACGTTGGCCGCCAACATGCACTCCTCGATCAGCCGATGGGCCTCGTTCCTCACGACGCGCTCGATGCGCTCGATCTTGCCCTGGTCGTCGAAGATCATGCGCGTCTCGACCGATTCGAAGTCGATGGCGCCGCGCTTCTGCCGCTCGCCGAAGAGCGCCTTGAAGACCGCGTGCAGCGTGTCGATCTCGGGGCGGCTCGGGAGCTTGCCCGAGAGCATCTCCCACACCCTGGTGTAGGTCATGCGCTCGTGGGAATGGATCACGCCGTTGTAGAACTCGTAGCCCTTCACCACGCCCCCGGCGGTGACCTCCATCTCGCACACCATCACCAGCCGGTCCACGTCGGGCTTGAGCGAGCAGAGCTCGTTGGAGAGCTCCTCGGGCAGCATCGGGATCACGCGCCGCGGAAAGTACACCGAGTTGCCGCGCTCGAACGCCTCCTGGTCGAGCGTGTCGTGATGCTTCACGTAGTGCGACACGTCGGCGATCGCGACCCACAGGCGGAAGTTCTTCCCCTGCTTCTCGCAATACACTGCATCGTCGAAATCCCGCGCGGTCTCGCCATCGATCGTCACGAATGCGAGCTTGCGCAGGTCCTTGCGGCCCTTCAGGTCCTTCTCGCCCACGGTCTTGGGCAGCCGCCGCGCCGCCTCCATCTCCTGCGCGCCGAACTCGTGCGGCAGGTCGTGCTTGCGCAGCGCGATCTCGATCTCCATCCCCGGGTCGGCATAGTTGCCGAGGATCTCGATCACGCGCCCGACGGGCTCGGAATGCTTGGTGGGGTAGTCCGTGATTTCGGCGGTGACCACCTGGCCGGGCTTGGCCCCCATCAGGCTCTCGGGCTTGATGAGGATGTCCTGGCTGATGCGCTTGTTCTCCGCGATCACGAAGGCGACACCCTGCTCGACGAAGAGGCGTCCGACCACTTTCTTGGCGGCGCGCTCGAGCACTTCCACGATCGAGCCCTCGAGGCGGCCGCGGCGATCCACGCCGGTCACGCGCGCGAGCACCAGGTCGCCGTGCAGGACCGTGTGCATCTGCTTCGGGCCAAGGAAGAGATCGTCGGTGCCATCTTCGGGTTTCAGGAATCCGAAGCCGTCGGCATGCCCGATCACTTTGCCCCTGATGAGGCCGGCCTTGTCGGCGATGAGGATGTGGCCGCGGCGGTTGCGCAGCACCTGGCCCTCGCGCTCCATCGCGCCCACGCGGCGCTCGAAGCCCTCGCGCTGCTCGTCGGAGACGCTCAGGCGCTCGCGCAGCCGCTCCTCGGCCACGGGGACGCCTTCGGCCACGAGAACTTCGAGAATTTGCTCCCGGCTGGGGATCTCGGTGGGATACCGGTCCAGGTCTTTGGTTTTACTAGACAATCTTCGGCTCATTGCGTAAAATTTATTGTTTTCCGCGCCCAGATGGCGGAATTGGTAGACGCACCAGTTTCAGGTACTGGCGGGTAACACCGTGGAGGTTCGAGTCCTCTTCTGGGCACCAAGTTTCTTTTTTCTTTTCTCGAAGTCGCCGATAGTAACAGCCACACCCAGGGTGAGGCGCCTTGAGCAAACTCTATGACCAGCTGAGGAATGCGGCGTTCGCGCGCCGCAAGAGCCTTGAGCAGGGTCCGGTCAGTTCGCAGAAGCTCGACGATCCCGCGGGACAGTGGCGCGAGGAGATCGACGCGCGCCTGCACGCCGCCGACGCAGACGCTCCCGCTTCGGTCGCGCCACCGCCCGACCACGACGCCCTCCTCGAGCTGCAGGCCGCCCTCGACGCCGAGCGCGCGCAGAACGAAAAGGCCGCGGCTGCGGCGGCACGCAAGCGTGCGGAGGTGGAAGCCGCCGCGATGACGGCGGCGAGAATGGCCGCGGAGGAAGCGGCGATGGCCGCGGCCGCGATGCGGGAGCGCGAGCGCGCCGACCGCGACGCGTCCGAGAATGCGATGCTGCGCCTCGCCGCCGAGGCCCGCCTGATCGAGGCGTCGATCGCCGCCACCCGCGCTGCGACCCAAGCCCGCGAAGCCGCGGAGGATCGCAGCCAGGCCGAGCGCGAGCTGAAGGCGCGGATCCAGGACCGCATCGACGCCGACCAGAAGCGCGCCGAAAAAGAAGAAGCGAAGGCCATCGCCGAAGCGCAGGCCGCCTCGCAGGCCTACGAGCGGATGCAGGCCGAGATCCACGCCGCCGACTTGTCGCAGCGCGCGGCCGATGCCCAGTCCAAGGC
>JALYSB010000093.1 GCA_030855025.1 Pseudomonadota bacterium | reverse complement strand
CCGTGGTCTGTCCCCGGTTTAGAAGTCGTAGAGGCTGGCGGGGTTGTCGACCAGGATCTTGCGGCGCGTGCGCTCATCGGGCGCCCACTCGAGCAGGAGGTCGAGGAGGTCGGCGTCGTCGGGCCGGCGCTCGGGCGGCACCGAGGGATGCGGCCAGTTGCTCGCCCACAACATGCGCTCGGGCGCGGCGCGCACCAGGGCCTTCGCGAGCGCGCCCACGTCTTCATAGAGTGGCGCGCCGGTTCTGGACACCTCGTAGGGCGCCGAGAGCTTCACCCAGCAGCGGCCGGTGTCCACCAGGCGCAGGAGCGATCGAAACGACTCGTGGCTGGGCGTCACCGGCTCCAGGAACTTGCCGACGTGATCGATGATGAATTTTCCCGGCAGCCGGCGGATCTGCGCTTCGTGCTCGGGCAGGCGACGTCCGTCGAGCTGCACGATCGAATGCCAGCCGAACGGCTGCACGCGCGCGGCCAGCTCGTCCATCACGTCCCACCCCAATGCCCCTCCCGGAAGCGCCATGAAGCGGATCGCGCGAATGCCGCCGCGCGTGAGGCGCTCGAGCTCGGCGTCGGCCACCCCGGGCTTCACCACCGCCACGCCGCGGGCTCCTGAACCGAGCTCAGCGATCGCCGCGAGCGTCACGCGGTTGTCGTCCACGTAGGCGTTGGGCTGCACGATCACCGTGCGCGAGATGCCGAGGCGCCGCTGCACCTCGCGATACGCGTCGACGGGGAAATGCCCGGGCAGTGCCGGCCCGCCCGGCGCCGACGGGATGCCCGTGTCGTAGATGTGCATGTGGGTGTCGACCGCGCCGGGGGGCGCGGCGAGCTTCGGGCGCGCGCTCATTCCATGCTCACGAACGTGCCGCCCTGGTATTTCTCGGCGAGCGGGTCGGCTCCCGGCTTCTCGTTGCGCAACACCTCCTCGGCGAACGCCTCGCTGTCGTCCTGCGGCTTGTACCCTAGGCGTGTCGCGTTCGAGTTGTCGTACCACGAGCGCCGGTTTCCGGAGACGCCGTAGACGATCTCGAAGCGGATGCCGGGATGCTCGATGCCGATGGTCACCAGCTGCGCGAGGTCGCGCGGCGAGATCCAGATCGAGAGCCGGCGCTTGTCGATCGGCTTCGGATTCACGTTGCCGATGCGCATGTTGAAGACTTCCATGCCGTGCTTGTCCGAGTAGAGGCTGCCGATCGCCTCGCCATAGGCCTTCGACACGCCGTAGCGGCTGTCGGGGCGCGGGTAGACACGGTGGTCGATGGTCTCGTCGCGCCGGTAGAAGCCGACCGCGTGGTTGCTGGTGGCGAAGAGGATGCGCTTCACGCCGTTCGCCCGCGCCGACTCGAACACGTTGTACGTGCCCACGATGTTCGCCGGGAGGATCGATTCCCAGGGGCCTTCAACCGAGAACCCGCCGAGGTGGACGATCGCATCGACGCCGCGTGTCACGTGCGCGAGGCCTTCCATCGACGAGATATCCGCGTGCATGAACTCCTCGCCCGGGCCGAGGCTCGCCATCGGCTTCACGTCGGAGAGCCGCAGCTGGTAGCGCCCGGCCAGCTCGCGCCGCAAATGCGAGGCCACGTCCCCCGCGGCGCCGGTGATGAGGACTGTCTTCATGCAAGCCTTTCCAGGCGCGAGGCCTGCGGGATGTTCACGGCGCCCGTCGGCGCCCTGCCCTTCACGATCTCGGCCACCTGTGCCACGGTTTCGAGGGCCTGGTGCTCCGCCGCCTGCGGGGTGAGCCCGCCGACGTGGGGCGTGGCGATCACTTTTTCATGGCGGGCGAGGGCCGGCGTGGGCATCTGGTCGGGATCACGCCCCACGTCGAGTGCCGCTCCCGCGATGTGCCCCGAATCGAGCGCGCGCGCGAGTGCGGCCTCATCCACGAGGTTGCCGCGAGAAACGTTCACGAAGCAGGCACCGGGCCTCATCGCCATGAACGCAGCGTCGTTCATCAGGTTCTCCGTCTGCTCGTTGGCCACGGCGAGGCACACCACATAGTCCGAGGCCGCGAGCACCACGGCCAGTTCCCTTTGCTCGAGCCCGGCTTGCGTCACCCGCGCGTGGGGATCGCTCACCAGCACGCGCATGCCCAGCGCCGCGCCCACGGCCGCGACGCGGCGTCCTATGGCGCCGTAGCCAATTACGCCCAGTGTGCTGCCGGCGAGCTGGCGGCCCATGGCCGCAGGCGGCACACGGCCGGCATGGTAGTGGGCTGCCGCGCTCGATACCCCGCGCGCGAGGTCGACGAGGAATCCCAGCACCAGCTCGGTCACCGCGGGAACAAACCCTGCGCTTGCGCGCGTCACCAGCACGCCGCCGGCGCTCGCAGCCGCTACGTCCACGTTGCGGATGTCCACCGCGCCGCGCACGAAGGCCACGAGATTGGGGCTGCGCTCGAAGACCAGGGCCGCCCCCGGCGTCTGGCGGTCCGCGACGATGATTTGCGCACCGCGCGCCGCGGCCACCAGCGCGTCTCCCGCGAGCGGCGAGGCGGCCTCATGCAACACGACCTCCCCCAGGGCCCTAAGCGCCGCCAAGGCACGCTCGCCATAGTAGTTGCGCCGCATCTCGGGCGTGTAGGTGAGCAGGATGCGGATCGCGGTAGATGTCATGGCCCAGATGATACGATTTCGGCACGGGACCCAATAAACGAGGAGGAAGACATGGGCATTTCCAAGTGGGCGGCAGCGGCACTCATGGCGTCGGGCTTCCTCGCGATCGAGGCCAACGCCCAGGCGTGCGCCAATCGCGGCGACCTGGACGCCCGCTTTTGCGATGACGACGGCAATCTCATCGCCGATGCGCCCAAAGATCCGAAGCAGTGGCAGAACCCCGCGACCCTGGTCTTCTCGTACACGCCGGTCGAGGATCCCGCGGTCTACGAAAACGTCTTCGACGAGTTCATGGTTCACCTGGGCAAGGTGACCGGAAAGCGCGTGCGTTGGTTTCCGGCAGAGTCGTATGCGGCGCAGGTGGAGGCGCTGCGCTCCGGCCGCCTGCACATCGCCGGCGTCGCGACCGGTCCCACGCCCTACGCAGTGAACCTGGCCGGCTTCGAGCCCCTGGTTTCGATGGTGCGCCCCGATGGCGGCATCGGCTACACGTTGCAGCTCATCACCCACAAGGACAGCCCGATCAAGACGATCGCCGACCTGAAGGGCAAGCGCGTGGCGCACGTCACGCCCTCCTCCAACTCCGGCGATCTCGCGCCGCGTGCGCTCTTCACGTCGAAGGGCGTGACGCCCGGCAAGGACTACGAGGTCCTCTATTCGGGCAAGCACGACAATTCGATCATGGGCGTGGTGAACAAGGACTACGACGCCGCGCCGGTGGCTTCTACGGTGGTCGAGCGCATGCAGGCCCGAGGCATGTTCAAGGCCGATACCCTCCGGGTCATCTACGAATCGGCGCCCTTCCCGCGCACCGCCTTCGGCGTGCCCCACAACCTGGCGCCGGAGCTGAAGGCCAAGATCAAGGAGGCCTTCCTCACTTTCGACTTCAAGAACTCGAAGCTCGGCAAGGAGTTCAAGGACACCGAGAAATTCGGCCCCATCGACTACAAGGACCACTGGCGCGACGTGCGCACCATCCAGAAAACGTCGGGCGTGCGTTACACGCAGGAGAGCCTGGGCAAGCTTTCCACCAAGGCGGAGTAGGCGCGTGTCCGCGCTCCTCGCCATCGAGGGGCTCACCAAGGTCTACCGCGGCGGCAGTCGGGCGCTCGATGGCGTGAGCTTCACGGTCGAGCGCTCCGAGGTGATCGCCGTCATCGGCTCATCGGGCGCGGGAAAGAGCACGCTCATCCGCTGCATCAATCGGCTGGTCGAGCCGACCGCGGGAAAGATCCGCCTGGGCGACGTCGACATCGTCGCCGCGCCGCGGCGCGAGCTTCGCCAGATTCGCCGGCGCATCGGGATGATCTTCCAGGAGTTCAACCTCGTCGAGCGCCTGACCGTCATGGAGAACCTGCTTTCCGGACGCCTGGGCTCGGTCGGGTTCTTCGCCTCCCTCATGCGCCGCTATCCCCCGAAGGACATCTCCGGCGCCTTCGCGATGCTCGATCGCGTGGGCCTCGCCGGCTACCACGACAAGCGCGCCGATGCGCTTTCCGGCGGGCAGCGCCAGCGCGTGGGCATCGGCCGCGCGTTGATGCAGGACCCCGACGTGCTGCTGGTCGATGAACCCACCGCGAGCCTCGATCCCAAGACCGCGCGCCAGATCATGCGGCTCATCCGCGAGCTCGCGGTCGAGCGAGTGCGTCCCGCGCTCATCAACATCCACGATGTGGCGCTCGCGCAGGAGTTCGCCGATCGCGTCATCGGGTTGAAGGCCGGCCGGGTCGCCTTCGACGGGCCGCCGTCCAGCCTCACGCCCGCCGTCCTGACCGACATCTACGGCGAGGAGGACTGGAGCCGGACCATTCGCCGGGCGGACGAGGAAACGCCTTGAGCTCCACTGTGTACCCCTCGGCGTGGAGGCCGCCGCCGTTCTTCGGTACGCACGCCCGACAGAACGTCGTTCTGGTTGCCGCAATCGCCTACTGCGTGTGGGCGGTCGCCGGGCTCAACATCGATCCCAATCGCGCGCTCGCCGGCTTCGGTCGTGCCTGGGACCTGCTGGTGCGCATGGTTCCGCCGGACTTCTCGCGCCACCAGCTTCTGATCAAGGGCCTCGTCGAAAGCCTGCAGATGGCCTTCGCCGCCACGCTCGTGGGATTGGCCCTCAGCATTCCGCTCGGCATCGCAGCGGCGTCCAACCTCGCGCCACGCCCGATCTACCTCGCCGCGCGCGGCATCATCGTGGTCGGTCGCACCTTCCACGAGGTCATCATCGCGATCTTCTTCGTGAAGCTCTTCGGCTTCGGCCCGGTCGCGGGGCTTCTCACGCTCGCGTTCGCCTCGACCATCTTCCTCGCCAAGATGCTCGCCGAGGACATCGAGAACGTGCGTCCCGGGCCGATCGAGGCGGTGCGCGCGACCGGCGCGAGCTTCGGGCAGCTGGTCGTCTACGGCGTCGTGCCGCAGATACTGTCGCGCGCCACCGGGGTCGCCATCTATCGCCTCGACGCCAACGTGCGCCATTCGACCGTGATCGGCATCGTCGGTGCCGGCGGCATCGGCCAGACGCTCTCGGCGGCGTTCTCGCGCTACGACCACGATTTCGCCGCGGCGATCCTGCTGTCGATCATCGCCATCGTCGCCCTCGGCGAATGGTTCAGCGACTGGGTGCGCCGGAGGATGCGTTGAGCGACGCGGTCATGAAGCGCTACCCGGAAGTCTGGCGGCGGCGTTCTCCGCGCGAGTCGCTCGTGGCATGGCTGACCGTGGCCGCGGTTGCCTTCGCCTCGGCCTGGTCGGTCTCGGCGCTCGACATCGAGTGGGCGTTCTTCGCCGACGCGCACGAGCAGGCCGCGGATCTCATGCGCCGCATGTGGCCGCCGCGCTGGTCCTACCTGCCGAAGATCGTGGCGCCCCTGCTGGAGACGATTCACATCGCCACGCTCGGAACCCTCATCGCGGTGGTCTTTTCGGTGCCGATCGCGTTCCTGGCCGCGCGCAACACCACGCTGAACGGATTCACCTGGGCGGTGGGGCGGGGCCTGCTCGTGGCGTCGCGCTCCGTGAACACCGTCATCTGGGGCCTGGTGTTCGTGGCGATCTTCGGCCCCGGCGCGCTCGCGGGCGTGGCCGCGGTGGCCGCGCGCTCGGTGGGGTTTCTCGCGAAGCTCATCGCCGAGGCCATCGAGGAGGCCGACGCCGGCCCGATCGAGGCGGTGCGCGCGACCGGCGCGGGCACCGGCCAGGTGTACCTCATCGGCGTCCTTCCGCAGGTGATTCCCGTGGTGCTCGGGACCACCGTTTACCGCTGGGACATCAACATCCGCGAGTCGAGCGTGCTCGGCTTCGTCGGCGCGGGCGGAATCGGGCTGCAGCTGTATGCCTCGATCAACCAGTTTGCCTGGCAGCAGGTGCTGGTGGTGCTGGCCGCGATCCTGGTCATCGTGCTGCTGAGCGAAGCGGTCTCCGCTTACGTCCGTGGCCGCATCTCCTGAGGCCACCTACGATGGGGTGACCGCGTTTTCGGGCGTCGCGGCGCTCGCACGCCTGTACGACGGCTTCATCGTGGATCAGTGGGGCATCCTGCACGACGGCTCCACACCTTATCCCGGGGCCATCGACTGCCTGCGGGAGCTGCGCCGCACCGGCAAGCACATCGTGGTGCTGTCGAACTCGGGCCGGCGAAACGCCGAGAACATCCGGCTGATGGCCCACATGGGCTTCGACCCGAGCCTCGTCGACCGTTTCGTAGGGGCCGGCGAGGATGCACGCGAGGCGATCGCAAAGCGCGCGTCGCCTTTCCATGCCGGGCTCGGCCGACGTTACTTCCCATTCACGCGCGACGACAACGTATCGCTGATGGAAGGTCTGGATGTGGAGCGCGTAACCCGCCTGGAGGATGCCGACTTCCTGATGGTGATCGGCATCGACTCGCCGCGGCTCAAGCTTGCGGACTACGAGCTGCAGCTCGCGGCAGGCGCCGCGCGGCGCCTGCCGATGATCTGCGCAAATCCCGACATCGTGCGACCGTCGCCGGAAGGATTGCTGGACGCGCCGGGCGCGCTCGCGCAGCGCTACGAGCAGCTTGGCGGTCCGGTGTTCTACCACGGCAAGCCGCACGCCGCGATCTACGAATCGTGCCTGCAAGCCCTCTCGGGCATTCCCCGCGACAAGGTCATCACGGTCGGCGACTCGATCGAGCACGACGTGCTTGGCTCCATCCGCGCGGGGTTGCGCAGCGCCTTCGTGGCGGGCGGCATTCACGTCGAGGACCTTGGCGCTCCGTGGGGAACCCTGCCCCAGCCCCCTGCGTGGCGGCACTTCCTGGACGGCGCCATAGCCCGCCCCGATTACCTCGTGCCGGCCTTCGTCTGGTGACCCTGCCCGGGATTTGCAGGCGAAAAGTTCGGGGCATGGCATTCCAGAAACGGAACGTTCGTTCCACGTGTCGACGATTTCGTTCCAGGCATTGACGACGGGTTCGGGGCCGGATATATCGTGACACTGCTGCGCCATTCACCCAAGGAGAGATCGCCATGAATCGTCGTCACGTGATGCGTGCCACCGCCGCCTGCGCGCTTGCGGTCGTCGCAATCGCCGCCTTCCCGCAGGTCGTGCTCGCGCAACAGAAGACGGTGTGGAAGGCGACCGACGTCCATCCGCTCGGCTACCCCACGGTGGAAGCGATCCAGCGCATGGGCAAGAAGCTCGAGGCCGCCACCAACGGGCGCATCTCGATCCAGATGTACCCGTCGATGCAGCTGGGCGGCGAGAAGGAGATGATCGAGCAGGCGCAGGTCGGGGCCTTGCAGATCGCCCGCATCTCGGTCGGCGCGATGGGCCCGGTGGTCGATGAGCTGAACGTGTTCAACCTGCCGTTCATCTTCCGCGACGAGGCGCACATGCGAAAGGTGATCGATGGCCCGATCGGCGCCGAGCTGCTCGAGAAGATCACCGCCAACCCGAACACGCGCCTGGTGGCCCTCGGCTGGATGGATGCCGGCACCCGCAACGTCTACTCGAACAAGCCGGTGACCAAGCCCGCCGACCTGAAGGGCATGAAGGTGCGCATGATGGGCAATCCGATCTTCGTCGAGACCATGAACGCCATGGGCGGCAACGGTGTGGCGATGGGATTCAACGAGCTCTACTCGGCGATGCAGACGGGCGTCGTCGATGGAGCGGAGAACAACGAGCCCACGGTGCTGGCGCAGAACCACTACCAGGTCGCCAAGGTTTACAGCCAGACTGGCCACCTGATCATCCCAGAGATCTTCGTGTTCTCGAAGCGCACCTGGGATGCGCTCTCGAAGGAGGACCAGGCGCTGGTGCGCAAATTCTCGCGCGAGGCGCAAACCGAGCAGCGCCAGCTCTGGGACGACAAGACCGCGAAGGCGAGCGAGGAGCTCAAGACCAAGGGCGTGACTTTCGTCGCGGCCGACAAGCCCGCGTTCTACAAGGCCACCCAGCCGGTGCGTGACAAGTACGGGAGCAAGTACGCCGCTCTCCTCAAGCGCATCGACGACACGAAGTAGCCCGATGAAGGCGCGGTATGCCCAGGCGATGGAGGGGCTCTATATCGCCTGCATCGCCGTGTCCGGGGCGGCCCTGGTGGTGATCACGCTCATCATCCCGCTCGGCGTTTTCACGCGCTACGTGCTGAATCACCCGCTCGCCTGGCCGGAACCCGCCGCGGTGATCATGATGGTCATGTTCTCGTTCCTCGGGGGCGCGGCCGTCTTCCGCGCCCACGGGCACATTGCAGTGGAGGCGCTTCTCAACGCCGTGAATCCGCCCACCCGCCGCGCGATGCAATGGGGCGTGAATGCGTGCATGGCGGCGATCGCCTTGTTCATGCTGGGCTACGGGGGGCAGCTGTGCCTTGTCACGCGCTTCCAGACGGTGGCGGAGTTTCCCTCGATCCCGGTCGGCGTCGTCTACCTGCCGATACCCGTCGCCGGCCTCATCACCCTGCTCTTCCTGATCGAGCGCCTCTGGGTCGGCGAGCCGCCGCAGACCTCGTACATGTTCAGCGACCAGGCGGTCGAGCTGGAATAGCCCCGTGGACGCCCTGGTCCTGCTCGGAGCCTTCGCGTTGCTGTGTGCGCTGGGGATGCCGGTGGCGTACGCCCTGGGGCTGGCGGCACTGGTTGCCGCATTCTGGGTGGACATACCGCTGGAAGCGGTGATGCTCAAGATCTCCGACGGCACCGACGATTTCGCCCTGCTGGCGATCCCGTTCTTCGTCCTCGCCGGCGCGATCATGGCCGAGGGCGGCATGGCGGTGCGCCTCATCAACCTGGCGCGCGTATTCGTGGGCTTCATCCGCGGCGGGCTCGCGCTGGTGAACATCCTCGCCAGCACGATGTTCGGCTGCATCAGCGGCTCGTCGGTGGCGGATACCGCGTCGATCGGCTCGGTGATGATCCCGCAGATGGTGAAGGCCGGGTATCCGCGCGTGTTCGCGACCAACGTCACCATCTGCGGCTCGGTGCAGGCGCTCCTGATTCCGCCGTCGCACAACGCGGTGATCTACTCGATCGCGGCCGGCGGCACCGTCTCGGTCTCACACCTGTTCCTGGCGGGCGTGTTTCCAGGGTTGCTGTTCGCGCTGTGCCTGATCGCGCTCGTCCTGTGGACGGCGCATCGCCGCGGGCTGCCGAAAGGCGAGCCGATCGCCCTCGCGCAGGTGCCGAAGATCGTGGTGGAGGCCCTCTGGGGCCTGGTGACGGTCGTCATCATCATGGGCGGAATCCTCTCGGGGATCTTTACCGCCACCGAATCGGCCGCCGTGGCGTGCGTCTACGCATTCCTGGTCACGTTCCTCGTCTACCGCGATTACAAATGGCGCGACCTGCCCAGGCTGATCCATCGCGTGGTGAAGACCGTGGCGATGGTGATGATGCTGATCGGATTCTCGGTGGGTTTCGGCTACATGATGGCGATCATGCAGGTACCGGCGAAGGTGACGGCTTTGTTCCTCGACATCTCCCAGAACAAGTACGTCTTCCTGCTGCTGGTCAACATCCTGCTGCTGCTGCTCGGCCTCTTCATGGACCTGGCGCCGATGCTCCTCATCTGCACCCCCATCTTCATGCCGGTGATCCTCAAGCTCGGCATCGACCCGGTGCATTTCGGCATGATCATGATCCTGAACCTCGGGATCGGCCTCATCACGCCGCCCGTAGGCCCCACGATCTTTACCGGGTGCGCGATCGGGAAGGTCACGATGGAGGAGTTGTCACGGGAGCTCTGGCCGTTCTATGGCGCCATGTGCGCCGCGCTGCTGATGGTGACCTACATCCCGGCGATATCGCTTTGGCTGCCGGGGCTGCTCAAGTAGACCCTATCGGGACCGGGCCGCTTGCACGAGTTTCGCGCCAAAGCATGACGGCCAGGCCTCCCAAGACCACAAACGCCATCCCGCTCACCCACACCGGGACAGCGAATCCATTGACCGAGACCTCCCACCCCAGGACGAAGCGGAGCAACTGGAGAATTGCAATCAGCGAAAAGACCACAATCGATATCGCGGTGAATGGTTTCATCTGGGTTCTCCGTTGTGAGCGGCTCCTGTTGCCGTGCGTCGTGGCTCATTGCACCGTTGGCCGGGAACGCGCCAGCTGAGTGACTGCTGCACGCAAGAGTACCCGGGAGTAGAGCTTGTGGAAGCCGAGCAGCGCCCGGAAGGCAGGACCCATCCTTGCCTCACCGGAGCGCCTATCGAGTATGGGCACAACGGCCGACCCGAAGAACAGCCGCGTGGCTTGATTGTTCGAGGTCGGAGCCCTCATGAGCCATGAGCGCGTGCGGCCCTGGAAGTCGCACAGGAGCACCTGATTCACCTCGCGAGCCTCGACGCTCCAGGCGGCGAACGAAGCGAGCTTGCCGGAGGCCAACTCCCGGGCCTGGCCATCCGTCGACGGCCGCGCAAGAAGCCACGAAAGCAGCAGCCTCTCGAGCTTGAACACTGCGGTGGTGTAGAACGCCTCGACGTACTCCGCAAGGGAAACCGATCTCCCAATTTCAATGACGTAGCAGTCCGTGTAGGCCCCTGCGTTCAGGTACCTGAGGAGCAGGGCATCGTCGGGCAGCTTGCACGCTTGTATGGACGCCATGGTTACGGCGGGCCTACTTCTTCCTGGCTGCCCGTTGAGCGAGCGCTGCGGAGTTGGCCGCCACCGCGGCGCAGATGAGCTGCTTGAAGGCAGCTTCGTTGATCTTCTCCCTTTCGCGAAGGTCGATCGCGCGCCGCGTGTTCCCGTCCAGGCTGGAATTGAAGAGCTTCTTCGGGTCTTTGATCGCGGCTCCGCGAGCGAAGGTAAGCTTCACGACCTGCTTGTACGATTCCCCGGTGCAGACGATGCCGTCATGGGACCAGACCGGGGTTCCCATCCATTTCCACTCCTCCTGGATGTCGGGGTCTGCCTCGTGGATGAGGCTACGGACATGAGCGAGGGTCTCTCCTCTCCAATCCCCGAGGTCCTGGATCCGCTTGCTGATGTTGGCAGAAGCGGCCTCGCCATTCGGGCTACTTGTCGGCTTCATGTCCTCTCCGATCGTTTCGCCATCGACGCGCAGGGCCTAAAGCCCTCGAACCCGACAAGCGATCAGCAGAAGGCCGAATCCGATAATCCAAGACCACGCCGCAATCGGGGCGGAAATTCCAACCACGCCGAAATGTGCAGCAAGTGCCACGAGATAGAGGATCAGCGAGATGATCCACACGATCAATGTCGGAGCTTTACCTGAAAAATTGCGCATGTCATTTCCTCTTTTTAAGTCGTTCGGAACGGAGGCACTGGTGGAGACAAACAATTGTACGTCGAACCCTGAGAATCGAAGACGCTTACGGGAGATTGAAGAGACACCATCTGTAATGTCCCCCGACAAAAGTGTTACCTATCTCCCCGACTGCTCAAATCCGCTCGATTATGTTGGATGCGCGGTTACCAAGTGCACAGGCGCCCTTGCCGCGCCGCCCCAGCCCTTCGAGGCGCCCTGGCGTGATCGGGACCTCACGCCGGACTCGGCTGCCTTCGACCACGCCCCAACCCGCCGCCTTCAGCGCGGGATCGATGTGCTCGGCGCGGGTTTCGGCTTCGTTCACGAGTAAGCGGCTATGCGATTGCCGTCACGTGTCAGCGTAAGCTTCCCCGCTCGGTAGACATTCTACAAGTGGACTTTTCTGGCAGGATTATCGTCCAGGGAGGTTCAATGAAGAAGTCAAAATTCAACGAGTCGCAGATCGTGGCGATCTTGAAGGAGGGCGAGGCCGGGGTTCCTGTGGCGCAGATCCTTCGCAAGCACGGCATTAGCCACGC
>JALYSB010000092.1 GCA_030855025.1 Pseudomonadota bacterium | reverse complement strand
CCCCCCCCCCCACCCCCCGTGAAGAGCAAACCGAAACGTATGGATGCCCCTGCCATTGCGGCGACCGCCATCCTCACCTGGGGTTCGGTGCAGTCGCGGCTCGCTCCGATCATCGGTGAGGACGGGTTTCGCGTGCTCTTCGCCCGCAGCCTTCACCGAGCCCGAGTCGAACATCCGTGGCTTGCCCGCGAGGCGGTTCAGGTGGACAACCCGTTCTCGATGCTGCAAGCGAGCCTCGAATCCCAGACGACCGAGCGCGCCGCAGAGGGCAGCCGCGCGCTCATGGCTCAATTCAATGAACTGCTGGGCGCGCTTATCGGCGAAGATTTGGCGGGCCGCCTGATGGGCGTGGCATGAAACCGACGGCGGCAAGAGCGGACTAACCTGAGGATCGATCGATGCAAAAAAAAGTCCCCATTCATCTCATCAAGACCGGAGTGCCCGGGCTGGATACGATCCTCGGTGGCGGACTGCCGGAGTTCTCCTTCAATTTGCTCGCCGGCACCCCGGGTGCGGGCAAGACCACGCTCGCGCACCAGATCATGTTCTCCGCGGCGAATGCGGGCCGCCGCGCGCTCTATTTCACCGTGCTCGGCGAGCCGCCCTTGAAGATGCTGCGCTATCAGCAGCAGTTCGCGTTCTTCAATCCGGACAAGATCGGAAAATCGATTCGCTTCGTGAATCTCGCCTCCGAGCTGCTCAGGGGCGATTTGAGCAAAGTGCTGAAGACCATCCTGCAGGAAGTCGAAGCCGACTCGCCGCGCCTGGTCTTCGTCGACTCGTTTCGCTCGATCATGCTGGCGACCAAGGGGCATCCGAAGGGAGAAAATGAGCTGCAGCACTTCGTCCAGGAGCTCGGCATGCACCTCACGAGTTGGGAGGCGACCACGTTCCTGGTGGGGGAATACGACGAGGCCGACCAGAGCAACCCGATATTCACCGTGGCGGACGGGCTGATATGGCTCACGCAGGACACGTACCAGGGTTCGATGGTCCGCAAGCTCGAGGTCAAGAAAATGCGGGGCCTGGCGACGCTCCCCGGCCAGCACACCATTCGCATCACCGACGAGGGCGTGCGGGCGTTTCCGCGGGCGATCCTGGCAGCACCGGAGCAAACGGCGAAAGCCGCGCCGGCGCGCGCCGCCATGAAACGCATCAGCATGGGCGTGGCGCGCCTCGACGAGATGCTGGGTGGGGGCTTGCCCAGGGGATATTCGCTGCTGGTCGCGGGCCCCTCGGGTTCCGGCAAGACGATCATGGCCACGGAATTCCTGGCCGAAGGGGTCCGCCGGGGCGAAAACGGCGTCATCGCGGCATTCGAGAAGAGTCCCGGCCTCGGGCTGAGCATGGGCCTCAGCCGCATGGTGAGCGCCGGGAAAGTGGCCATCGTCAGCACCCGCGCGCTCGACCTGTCGATCGATGCGACTCTGTACGAGATCACCGAGGCCGTTCATCGCCTGAAGGCGAAGCGTGTCGTGATCGATTCCCTGTCCGGCTTCGAGCTGGCGCTGGCGCCGAGCTATCGGGAGGATTTTCGCGACTCGATGTATCGCATGATCTCGGTGCTGACGGGCCTCGGCGTTTCGGTCCTGGCGACTTCGGAGCTCGAGGATCGCTATACCGACCTGCGGTTCAGCCCCTACGGCACCGCGTTCCTGACCGATGCGATCATCCTGGAGCGCTACGTCCAGCTGGGGGACGAGTTGAGGCGCTGCATCGCCGTCGTGAAAGTGCGCAACAGCGATCACAGCAAGGAGCTGCGCGAGTTCAAGATCGTCAAGGGCCGCCTCGTCATCGGCGACGCGATCAAGGGCTACCAGGGTCTGCTCGTCGGAAAGGCATCATCGCTTCACCAAGGCACGCTTGTAGGGAAGCATGACGCACCGAAAAGGCGGTAGGGCGCTGTCCGGCGAGGAAGTTTCCCAGCTCCGTGACGAAGCGGCGCGGGCCCGCGAAGAAATCGCTTCGCTTCGGGAAGAAGCAACCCGCGCGAAGCAGGCCGCTGTGGGCGCGAATGCGGAGCCTGCTCTTCGCATGGCTCTGCTGCGCGAAGCGAACGAGAAGCTCGTTATCGCCACGCTTCAAGCCCAGATGGCGACCGAAGTCGCCGAGCACGCCAACCGCGACAAGGAGCAATTCCTGGCGATGCTGGCGCACGAGCTGCGCAATCCCCTCGCGCCGATCAGCAATGCGCTGGCCATCCTGCGCCGTAAGACCTCCGCGGATCCCACGGTCACCTGGGTGCACGACATCATCAAGCGGCAAGTCGATCACCTGACCCGGCTCTTGAACGAGCTGCTCGAAGCATCCCGCCTTACCACCGGCAAGGTCGTGCTGAAGAAGCGGCCGACCGAAGTCTCCGAGACCATGCGCTTCGCGATCGAAGCCTCCCAGCCCCTGATTCGCGGCCGTCGCCAGCACCTCAGCGTCGCTTACCCGGCCCAGCCGATGGTGGTGGACGGCGATCGGACACGCCTGGTGCAGATATTCAGCAACCTGCTGCACAACGCCGCCAAGTACACGCCCGAGGGCGGCTCGATCCGCTTTTCTGCAACGGACGCGGGCAGGGCCGTGGAGGTGCGCGTGGCCGATAACGGCTCGGGAATCGCGGCGGACGTGCTGCCGCACGTCTTCGACATCTTCACGCAGGAAGGCCGCTCGCTCGACCATGCCCAGGGCGGGCTCGGGATCGGACTGACGGTGGTGCGCAGCCTCGTGGAACTCCATGGGGGCACCGTGAACGCGACCAGTCCGGGCCTGGGCCTGGGGAGCGAGTTCTCCGTCGTGATCCCGCTGATGGCGAATCCGCCCCTCGAAATCCCCGCGATGAGCAATGAGCAGCTGGAAGCACCCGGAAGGTCGCTGCGCATCGTGCTCATCGACGATAACGTCGATGCCAATGACAGCCTGAACGCGGTGCTTCGGGTGATGGGCCACGAGGTTTCCACTGCGTTCGACGGCAAGGCGGGATTCGAGCTGGTCCGCGATACTCACCCCCAACTCGTCGTGTGCGACATCGGGCTTCCCGGGATGGACGGCTACCAGATCATCACGCGACTGCGCGAGACGGTGAAGGGCCCGATGCCGTACATGATCGCGGTGACCGGCTATGGGCAGCCGGAGGATCGAGCGCGGGCTTTGGCATCTGGCTTCGACCACCATTTGACGAAGCCGGTCGATGTCGAGGAGCTGCTGCGGCTGATTGCCGCGCAGGGCGAGCGACTGCGAACGAGCCCTACGCCACCGCCGGCTCCGCAGTAGCCTTCACCACCGCGGCGATCGCGTCGGCCAGCGCCTGGACGTTCGCGCGGTCCTCGCCCTCGACCATCACGCGCACCACGGGCTCGGTGCCGGACGGGCGCAACAGCACGCGCCCGCGCCCCGCCAGCTGCGCTTCGGCGCGCTGCACGGCTTCGACCACCGGCTTGGCCTGCAGGTCGGGCTTGCCGCGCAGCTTCACGTTCACCAGCACCTGCGGCAGCAGCGTGAGCTCACGGGTGTACTCCCTGAGCCCCTGCCCCGAGCCGACCGCGGCGGCGAGCACCTGGAGCGCCGAGATCATCGCGTCGCCGGTGCTGTGGCAGTCGAGGCACAGCAGGTGTCCGGAGTTTTCGCCGCCGCATTCCCATCCGCGCTCGCGCATCAGCTCCAGGACATAGCGGTCGCCGACCTTGGCGCGCTCGAACGCGATCCCCATCTCGCCCAGGCGGCGCTCGAGGGCGAAGTTGGTCATCAGCGTGCCGACGACCCCGCCGCGAAGCCTGCCTTCGGCGTGGCGGTGCTTCACCATTGCATAGAGGAGCTGGTCGCCGTCGAAGAGCGTGCCGTCACGGTCGGCCATCGCCAGGCGGTCGCCGTCGCCGTCGAAGGCGATGCCGAAATCGGCCTGGTGCTCGCCCACCGCGCGTGCGAGCGCCTTGGGCGAGGTGGCGCCCACGCCCTCGTTGATGTTGATGCCGTTGGGCTGGCTGCCGATGGCGACCACCTCGGCGCCGAGCTCCTGGAAGACGCGCAGCCCGACGCGGTAGTTAGCGCCATGCGCGCAATCGACCACGAGCTTGAGCCCGCGCAGCGTGAGCTGCTTGGGAAACGTGCCCTTGCAGAACTCGAGGTAGCGGCCCTCGGCGTCGTGCACGCGCTCGGCCTTGCCGAGGCCGGCGGACGAGGCCGGCAGCGCCATCGGGCCGTCGAGCAGCGACTCGATCTCGCTTTCCACCGCGTCGGGCAGCTTCATGCCGTCGGCGGAGAAGAACTTGATGCCGTTGTCCTCGAAGGGGTTGTGCGAGGCCGAGATCATGATTCCCGCGGAAAGCCGCAACGCACGCGTGAGGAACGCGACACCCGGCGTGGGCATCGGGCCCACGAGGAACGTATCCACGCCCGCGGCCGAGAGCCCCGATTCCAGCGCCGACTCGAGCATGTAGCCCGAGATGCGCGTGTCCTTGCCGATCAACACCGCCGGCCGGTCGCGGTGCGGGGGCGCGATATCCGCGCGCGACAGCACCTTGCCCGCGCAGTAACCCAGCTTCATCACGAAATCCGGGGTGATCGGGTGCACGCCCACGCGCCCGCGGACGCCGTCGGTGCCGAAATATTTGCGGCTCATGGATGGTTCTCCGAGGGTTTGAGCGCCGCCCACACGCGAAGCGCATCGACGGTTTCCTTCACGTCGTGGACTCTCACGAGGCGCGCCCCATTTTGCACCGCGAGGAGGGCCGCGGCAACGCTGCCCGCGGCGCGCGCCTCCACGGGGCGGCCGGTGAGTGTGCCGATCATGCCCTTGCGCGAGACGCCGGCGAGGAGCGCGTAGCCCATGGAGGCGAGCGCCGGAAGGCCTCGAAAGAGAGCCACATTGTGCTCGAGGGTCTTGCCGAAGCCGAAGCCGGGGTCGAGCACGATGCGCTCGGAAGCCACGCCGGCGGCTTCGAGCGTGCTCGCGCGATCGCGCAGGAACGCGCCGACCTCCGCAACCACGTCATCGTAGTGCGGCGCCTGCTGCATTGCGGCCGGAGTGCCCTGCATGTGCATCACGATCAACCCTACGCTGGCGGGCGCCACGGCCTCGACGGCTCCCGGCGCCCGGAATGCATTCACGTCGTTCACCACCGCGCATCCGGCTGCTATGGCGGCACGCATCACCTCGGGCTTCATGGTGTCCACCGAGACCGCGATGCCCGCCTGCACCAACGCCTCCACGACCGGAATCACGCGGCGCAGCTCCTGCGCGGCTTCCACCGCATCCGCGCCCGGGCGGGTGGATTCGCCGCCCACGTCCACCAGGTCGGCGCCCTCCTCGCGCAGGCGCAGCCCCTGCTCGATCGCGCGTGCCGAGTCGACAAACCGTCCCCCGTCAGAGAACGAATCGGGGGTAACGTTCACGATCCCGACGACCCAAGGAAAAGGGGTGGCGCAAGGCCACCCCTTCGACTGCTTCGACATCACTGCCGCGCTCAGGCGCTTTCCGCGGGCGCCGGGGCCGGCTCCGGGCCGCGGGTGCCGCCGTCGGAAGGCGGAGGCGTGGGCTTCGCGGCCACCGGCTTGGGCGGACGCGGCGGGCGGTCGTTCATGATGTCGTCGATCTGGTGCGCATCGAGCGTCTCCCACTCGAGCAGCGCCTTGGTCATCACCTCGACCTTCTCGCGGTTCTCCTCGAGCAGGCGTCGGGCCAGCGCGTACTGCTGGTCGATGATGGCGCGCACTTCCTTGTCCACGGCACGCATCGTGTCTTCGGACATGTTCTGGTGCGTGGTCACCTGGCGCCCGAGGAACACCTCGCCCTCGTTCTCGCCGTAGACCATCGGGCCGAGGGCTTCCGTCATGCCCCACTCGGTCACCATGCGGCGCGCCATCTCGGTCGCGCGCTTGAAGTCGTTCGAGGCGCCGGTCGTCATCTGGTTCATGAAGAGCTCTTCGGCGATGCGCCCGCCGAACAGCACCGCGATGTTGTTCAACAAATAATCGCGGTTGTAGCTGTAGCGGTCTTCGACCGGCAGCTGCATGGTCACGCCCAGCGCGCGGCCGCGCGGGATGATCGTGACCTTGTGCACCGGGTCGGTCTTGGGCAGCAGGCGCGCGACGATGGCGTGGCCGGACTCGTGGTACGCGGTGTTCTTGCGTTCCTCCTCCGGCATCACCATCGAGCGGCGCTCGGCGCCCATGATGACCTTGTCCTTGGCGCGCTCGAAGTCGTCCATGTCCACCAGGCGCTTGGTGCTGCGCGCGGCGAAGAGTGCCGCCTCGTTCACGAGGTTGGCGAGGTCCGCGCCCGAGAATCCGGGAGTGCCGCGCGCGATGATCGAGGCATCCACGTCGGGGGCGATCGGGACCTTGCGCATGTGCACCAGCAGGATCTGCTCGCGCCCACGGATATCGGGCAGGGGAACAACGACCTGGCGGTCGAACCGGCCCGGACGAAGCAGGGCGGGGTCGAGCACGTCGGGACGGTTGGTCGCGGCAATCACGATCACGCCCGAGACGCCCTCGAAGCCGTCCATCTCCACCAGCAGCTGGTTCAGCGTCTGCTCGCGTTCGTCGTTGCCGCCGCCGAGGCCCGCGCCGCGCTGGCGTCCGACCGCATCGATCTCATCGATGAACACGATGCAGGGCGCGTTCTTCTTCGCCTGCTCGAACATGTCGCGCACTCGCGCCGCGCCCACGCCGACGAACATCTCCACGAAGTCGGAGCCCGAGATCGAGAAGAACGGGACTTTTGCCTCGCCCGCGATGGCGCGCGCAAGGAGTGTCTTTCCCGTCCCGGGAGAACCCACCATCAGCACGCCCCGCGGAATGCGCCCGCCGAGCTTCTGGAATTTCGACGGGTCGCGCAGGAAGTCGACCAGCTCGGCGACCTCCTCCTTGGCCTCGTCGACGCCCGCGACATCGGCGAACGTCACCTGGTTCTGGTTCTCGTCGAGCATGCGCGCGCGGCTCTTGCCGAAGCTGAACGCGCCGCCGCGCCCGCCGCCCTGCATCTGGCGCATGAAGAAGATCCACACGCCGATCAGCAGCAGCATCGGGAACCAGGAAACGAAGATGTTCATGAGGAGCGAGGGCTCCTCTTCGGGCTTGGCCTCGACGACGACGTTGTACTTCATCAGGTCGCCGACCATCCACGGGTCCTGGATGCCGGGGGTGTAAACCGTGTAGTTCTTGCCGTCGCGGGTGGACGCCTTGATGGTGCGGCCGCTGTCGAGCTTCACCTTGGCGATGTGGCCCTGGCGCGCCTCTTCCATGAAGGTCGAGTAGTCGAGGATGTTGGCGCTCGACTGGCGATTGCCGACCTGCATGAACACCATGGTCAGGATGACTCCGATCACGAGCCAAACCATGATGGTCCGAATGGTGTTGTTCACAGGCAATTCCTTCCGCCGGAAAAGGCTATGGGATTCAGCAATTTAGAGCAGGGCACTATAACAAAGTTCGGGCGCGCCCCAGCGATATCAAGCCCCTGGGCGCCGATTGTATTTTTTTGGGGACAGACCCTGGTGTTCGCCGGTGCCTGGTTCAGAGTTTGTCCCCGGTTTTCAGGCCGCGCGCGAGGAGGTACAGCTCGGCGCTTTCGTCGCGCGACGCATCGGGCTTCCTGACGACCACTTTCCGGAATGCGAGGCGCAGCGATTTGAAGTATTCATCATACCCCGCTCCCTGGAAGATCTTGATCAGCAGCGCGCCGTCGGATTGCAGGTGCAATAGTGCGAAATCACGCGCGATCTCGGCCAGGTCCATGGTTCGCGCCTGGTCGGTCATGGGGATGCCTGTGATGTTGGGCGACATGTCCGAAAGTACGAGATCGGCCTTGCGCCCGGCGAGCGCCGCTTCGACCGCGGCCATCGCCTTGCGGGTTGAGAAATCGCCCTGGACGAATGTCACGCCGGCAACGGGCTCCATCTCGAGCAGGTCTATCGCGATCACCTTCCCCGAGGCGCCCACCTTCTTGGCCAGGACCTGCGACCACCCTCCGGGGGCGGCGCCCAGATCCAGGACCACCAGGCCACCCTTCAGCAAGCGGTCCTTCTCGTCGATCTCGATCAGCTTGTAGGCCGAACGGCTGCGGTACCCCTCGCGCTTGGACCGCTGCACATAGGGGTCATTCACGTGGCGCTTGAGCCAACGCTTGCTGGAGGTCGATTTTTTCAAGCCTTCATCCGGGCTGCGAAGGGCGGGGTGGGAGGAGAAGCACTGGACCCCCGTTTATACTTCCCCGATGCCTACCCCACTCTCCTCCAAAAGGCGCAGCGAGCTGCGCGCCGAGGCCCACAAGCTCACGCCGGTGGTGATCATCGGCGACAAGGGCCTCACGGAAACCGTGATGGCCGAGATCGACCGCTCGCTGAAGGCCCACGAGCTGATCAAGGTGCGCGCAGCGGCGGCCAAGCGCGAGGACCGCGGCCCGTGGATCGAGGCGATCTGCGATCAGCTCGAGGCGCATGCGGTGCAGCAAATCGGCAAGGTTTTCGTGATCTACCGCGCGAACCCGGTGGAGAAGGCGGTGCGCAGGCCCACACCCAAGCCGAAGGAGGCGGGCCCGATGTCGACGCAGACGCGGGCGCGGGCGAAGGCCGCGGGCGGACGCGGCGGCGTCAAAGGTACTTCACGTCCACGATCTCGAACTCCTTCACCCCGCCCGGAGTCCGCACCTCGGCGACGTCGCCCGCCGACTTCCCGATGATCGCCTTGGCGATCGGGCTCGAGTAGGAGATCTTCGAGAGCTTGATGTCGGCCTCGTCCTCGCCCACGATCTGGTAGGCCATGGTTTCCCGGGTCGCGGTGTCGATCAGCTCCACGGTCGAGCCGAACACCACGCGGTCGTCGTCGTCGAGGAGCGTGGGATCGATGATCTGCGCGTTCGACAGCTTCGCCTCGAGCTCGATGATCCGGCCCTCGATGAAACTCTGCTTCTCGCGCGCCGCCTCGTACTCCGCGTTCTCGGTGATATCGCCCTGGGCGCGCGCCTCCGCGATCGCGGTGATCACGGCGGGCCGCTCCGAAGACTTCAGCTTGTGCAGCTCGGCGCGGAGGAGCTCGGCGCCATGGGTCGTGATCGGGGTCTTGTTCATGCGGGCAGGGACTCGTGGAGGGATTGAATGTCGTAGGGGCGCAGCTCCTGCAGGTGCTTCATGCCGAGGCACGCTGCGCGGGCCCCGGACAGCGTCGTGTAGTACGTGACTCGGTGGGTGAGCGCCGCGTTGCGGATCGACCATGAGTCCTGGATCGAGCGCCGGTCCTCCTCGACGGTGTTGACGATGAGGGAGATCTCGCGGTTCTTGATCATGTCCACGATGTGCGGGCGGCCTTCCTGCACCTTGTTCACCGGCTGGACCTTGAGCCCGGCCTGGGCGAGCGACGCGGCCGTGCCCTTGGTCGCTACCAGCAGGAAGCCGAGCTCGTCGAGGGCGCGCCCGATCTCGACCGCGCGGCCCTTGTCTTCATCGCGCACCGACAGGAACGCCTTTCCGCCCGTGGGCAGGCGCACGCCCGCCGCCAGCTGGCTCTTCACGAACGCCTCGGCGAACGTCGCGCCCACGCCCATGACCTCTCCGGTGGACTTCATCTCGGGACCGAGGATGGTGTCCACCCCGGGGAACTTGATGAAGGGAAACACCGCTTCCTTCACGCAATAGTACGGCGGCACGACTTCCTTCGTGTAGCCCTGAGCCTTCAGCGTCTTGCCAACCATGCAGCGCGCGGCCACCTTGGCGAGCGGGGTGCCGGTCGCCTTCGACACGTAGGGCACGGTGCGCGAGGCCCGCGGGTTCACTTCCAGCACGTACACGGTCCCGTCCTGGATCGCGAACTGCACGTTCATGAGTCCCACCACGTTCAACGCGTGGGCCATGGCGATGGTCTGGCGGCGCAGCTCGTCCTGCAGCTCGGCCGACAGGCTGAATGGGGGAAGCGAGCAGGCGGAGTCCCCGGAGTGCACGCCTGCCTGCTCGATGTGCTCCATGATCCCGCCGATCAGCACGTCGGTGCCGTCGCACACCGCGTCGACGTCCACCTCGATCGCGTCGTTCAGGAAGCGGTCGATCAGCACTGGCGAGTCGTTCGAGACCTTCACCGCCTCGCGCATGTAGCGCACCAGGTCGCTCTCGGCGTGCACGATCTCCATCGCCCGCCCGCCGAGCACGTAGGAGGGGCGCACCACCACCGGGTAGCCGATTTCCTTCGCGGCGGCGAGCGCGTCTTCGGGGGTGCGCGCCGTGCGGTTGGGCGCCTGCAGCAGCCCGAGGCGGTGCAGCAGCTGCTGGAAGCGCTCGCGGTCCTCCGCCTCGTCGATCGCGTCGGGCGTGGTGCCGATGATCGGCACGCCGGCCGCTTCGAGATCACGAGCCAGTTTCAACGGGGTCTGGCCGCCGAACTGGACAATCACGCCCTCGGGCTTCTCGCGGTCGACGATCTCGAGCACGTCCTCCAGCGTGAGCGGCTCGAAGTAGAGCCGGTCGGAGATGTCGTAGTCGGTGGACACGGTCTCCGGGTTGCAGTTGACCATGATGGTCTCGTAGCCGTCCTCGCGCAGCGCAAGCGCCGCGTGCACGCAGCAGTAGTCGAACTCGATCCCCTGCCCGATGCGGTTCGGGCCGCCGCCCAGCACCATGATCTTGCGCCGGCTGGTGGGCTCGCTCTCGTCCTCCTCGTCATAGGAGGAATACAGGTACGCGGTCCCCGTGGCGAATTCCGCGGCGCACGTGTCCACGCGCTTGAACACCGGCCGGATGCCGAGGGCATGGCGCTTCCTGCGCACCTCGTGCTCGGTGGTCTTCCACAGGTGGGCGAGGCGCCGATCCGAGAAGCCCTTGCGCTTGAGCGCGCGCAGGCGCTCCTCATCGAAATCCCCGATCGACTCCTTCTCGATCGCGAGCTCGATGTCGACCAGGTCCTTGATCTGGGCGAGGAACCAGGGGTCGATCTTGGTGAAGCGATGGATTTCCTCGAGCGACATCCCGACCCCGAAGGCATCCGCCACGTACCAGAGGCGCTCGGCGCGCGGATACGCGAGTTCGTCCTCGATCTTGTCCATGTCGACAGATTTCAAATTGAACCCGTCGACGCCGACCTCCAGTCCGCGCAGCGCCTTCTGCAGCGACTCCTGGAAGTTGCGCCCGATCGCCATCACCTCGCCCACGCTCTTCATCTGCGTGGTGAGGCGGTCGTCGGCCTGCTTGAATTTCTCGAACGCGAAACGCGGCACCTTGGTGACGACGTAGTCGATGGTGGGCTCGAAGGAAGCCGGGGTGGCGCCCCCCGTGATGTCGTTCCTCAGCTCGTCCAAGGTGTAGCCCACGGCGAGCTTGGCCGCGATCTTGGCGATCGGGAAGCCCGTGGCCTTGGAGGCGAGCGCCGAGGAGCGTGAGACGCGCGGGTTCATCTCGATGATGACCATGCGCCCGTCCTCGGGATTGATGCCGAACTGCACGTTGGAGCCGCCGGTTTCCACCCCGATCTCGCGCAGGCACGCGATCGAGGCGTCGCGCATGATCTGGTACTCCTTGTCGGTGAGCGTCTGCGCCGGCGCCACCGTGATCGAGTCGCCCGTGTGCACGCCCATGGGGTCGAGGTTCTCGATCGAGCAGATGATGATGCAGTTGTCGTTCTTGTCGCGCACCACCTCCATCTCGAACTCCTTCCACCCGATCACCGACTCCTCGATGAGGAGCTCCTTGGTGGGCGAGGCGTCGAGCCCGCGCTCGCAGATGGCCTCGAACTCCTCCGTGTTGTAGGCAATGCCCCCGCCGGTACCGCCGAGGGTGAACGACGGGCGGATGATGGTCGGGAACCCGACCACGGCTTGCACTTGCAGCGCTTCCTCGAGCGAGTGCGCGAGCATCGAGCGCGGGCTCTCGAGCCCGATCCTGGTCATCGCGTTCTTGAACTTCTCGCGGTCCTCGGCCTTGTCGATC
>JALYSB010000260.1 GCA_030855025.1 Pseudomonadota bacterium | reverse complement strand
GCGCAGCAGGGGCTCGCCCCCGGTGAGCCGGATCTTCTCGGTGCCCAGCGCCCGGAAGACGCGCGCGAGGCGCACGATCTCCTCGAAGGTGAGCAGCTCCGATTGCGGCAGGAATTGGTAGTTGGCGTCGAAGACCTCGCGCGGCATGCAATAGACGCAGCGGAAGTTGCACCGGTCGGTGACCGAGATGCGCAGGTCCCGCAGCTTCCGGCCGCGCAAGTCCGCGGGCGCGCCGCTCTCCCCCCCGCGTGCGGCGGGGATGGCGAGCGCCGCGCGCTGCGCAATGGGGATCACGGTTTTGCCCATGGAATGAATTGTATAGTGATCGGATGCCCGATCGCCCGACCCACAAGATCGCCGTCATCCTCGTGCGCGAGGCCGTGGAAAGCCGCTGGGAGAGCCACCATTGGCAGGTGCTCGGCGTGGTTCCCGACGTGGGTGGGGAGGCGCGCACCCTCATCGAGGCGCCGGAAACCCTGCAGCGAATTTACCCCGGCTTCGAGGTCACGCTCTTCCGCGACGAGGCCGAAGGCTATTACCTCAACGCCACGAGCGAGGCGCCGAGCGTGTTCGTCTCGATCCGCATCGACGAGGCCACGGGCGAGCCCTATCCCTTCATGGCCACGCTTTCCTACAATGAGGCGGCACGCTGGATGGACGGGGGCGAGAAGGTGGAGCGCGCCGTGGCGTGGCCCGAGCTCACGCAGTGGATGGCCCTGTGGGTCGACGAGAATTATCGCCCCGAGCCCAAGAAGCGGCGCAGGCCCCAGTCCTTCGAGGGCAAGGAAGGGCAGTTCCGCAAGGCGGGGTCGTCATGAGCGACGACAATTTCCTCTCCCGCTGGTCGCGCCGGAAGTTAGCGTCAAAAGCGACGCCTGCAGCGGCGGCGGACCCGCCAGCCGCGGGCGTCGTCCCCGCGCAGGCCGGGACCCAATCGACGTCAACAGCGGGGCCGGAGGACCGGCCGCCGACGGACGTCGTCCCCGCGAAGCCTGCCCCGGCAATCTTGAAGCCGGGGGGGACCCAGCCCCCACTCCAGTCCGTGGAGTCCCTCACCCCGGAATCGAACTTCGAGCCGTTCATGAACGCCAAGGTGGATCCCGAGACGCGGCGCCAGGCGCTCAAGACCCTCTTCACGGACCCGCGCTTCAACGTGATGGACGGTCTCGATGTCTACATCGACGACTATTCCAAGCCCGACCCGCTTCCGGCCGGCTGGCTCGAGAAAATGCACCAGTACGCCTACCTGGGCGACCGGGGCGAGCGCGACCGCGAAGAAGCTGCCCGAGCCGAGGCTGCCGCCGCGACCCCACCGGCCGTCCCGCCTGCCGGAAACATCGAGCGGGAACAACCGCTTGCCGTCGCGCCCGCGCCCGAACCATCCCATACCCCGGGTGCTGTATCGCCCCCCGCCGGGCTGCGGGAATCCGCCGGGAAAGCGTCGGGTTAACGGTGTTTCTTCTGGTGTAGACTCATTGCACAAGAAGGCGAATGCCTCACCCCGATCAAAAGCTCGGGGCCGACAAACGAGGAGTGCGATTTCGAGCAGGCAGCTCGAGATGGCGGGAAACGTCACTGCATGACCGTAGGCTTCGAGTCTTCATCGGCCGCGCCGCTCGCGGGAACCGCGGGATCAGAGATCCGCGACGATCGGTTTACGCTCGAAAGCTGGGGATGGTCTTCGCGCCCTGAAGAGTGCGCGCCGAAGATCGCGGCGCTCGCGTCGCTTTACAACCTCGCGCCGCCCGATCCCGTGGCGAGCGTTTCGTACGGATCCAAGGGCAACCTGCTGATCGTCGCGGGCGACTCGAATGGGCGTGCGCGCGATGCGGCAGCCGCGCTTGCTTCCCAACTCCACGTGACTGTGCTCGAGCCGCAATACTCGCCAGGCGCGCAGTCGTTCGCGGCTTGGTCGGGCAATGTCGTATCGCTCACCGGCTACCTGGGCGAGTTCACGGCCACCATTTCGGGACTCAGGAATTCCCCGGCCGGCGCGGCCTCCACGCCGATGCCCGCGAAGTTCGACCTGGTGCTCGATTTCTCTCACGAGGCGCTCTTCGCGATGCGCCAGCCGCCGCAAGGCTACTTCCACGCCCCGGCCGACGATGCCTCGCTCGCCCCGGTGCTCGACGAGCTGCGCGGGGCGGTGGGCGAGTTCGAGAAGCCGCGCTACTTCGCCTACCGCGAGAACATCTGCGCGCACAGCCGCTCGGCGATCGAAGGCTGCAACGCGTGCATCGAGATCTGCTCCACGCAGGCGATTTCCTCCGACGGCGACCACGTAAAGGTCGACCCGCACCTGTGCATGGGCTGCGGCGCGTGCTCGACGGTGTGTCCGTCGGGCGCCATGAGCTACCAGTACCCGCGCGTCGCCGATCGCGGCGCGCAGCTGAAGCAGCTGCTTTCCGCCTACCGCTTCGCCGCCGGCATCGAGCCCTGCATTGTTTTCCATAACGGTTCCGACGGGCGCGACCTGCTCGCCGCCGCCGCCACGGCCGGGGCGGGCCTTCCGGCGCGCGCGTTGCCGCTCGAGACGTGGCACGTCGCCGCCATCGGCCTGGACCTGTTGCTGCCCGCAATCGCCTTTGGGGCCAGCCAGGTGATCGTGCTGTCGGCGGGCTCCGAGGACGATGAATACTTGGCCTCCTTGCGCGAGCAGATGGCGATCGGCCAGGCGGTGCTGTCCCAGATGGGATACGCCGGCACCCACTTTGCGGTGATCGAAGCGGCCACGCCCGAGGCGCTGGCGCGCGCGCTCGCAGGGCTCGCGCCCGCGCAGGGCGTCCCCGTTCCGGGCACGTTCCTGCTCGCCAACGACAAGCGCACGGCGATCGAGTTTGCCGTCGAGCACCTCGCCAAGCACGCGCCCACGCGGGTCGACGAGATCGCGCTGCCCGCGGGTGCGCCCTACGGCCAGGTCCTGGTGGACCGCGCCAAATGCACGATGTGCATGGCGTGCGTGGGATCTTGTCCCGAATCGGCGCTGATGGACGGCGTCGACCAGCCGCTGCTCAAGTTCCTCGAGCGCAATTGCGTGCAGTGCGGTCTCTGCGAGAACACTTGCCCCGAAGAAGCGATATCCCTTGCACCCCGGCTGTTGCTCACGCCCGCGGTGCGGGAGGCGCGAGTGCTGAACGAGACGCAGCCGTTTCACTGCGTGCGCTGCAGCAAGCCGTTCGGCACGAAGCAGATGGTCGATGCGATGACGGGAAGGCTCGCGGGGCATTCGATGTTCGCGCAGGCAGACGCGCTGCGCCGCCTGCAGATGTGCGCCGACTGCCGCGTCGTGGACATGATGTCGTCGAAGAACGAGCTTTCGGTATTGAAGCTGGGAGCCGACTCGTGAGCGTCGAAGCCATGGCCGCCCCCGTTGCGGTCCACCGGTCGCTTCCGCCCGAAGAAGCCGCGCGCGCCGATTTCTACGCGCTGCTGGCACGCCTCTTCCACGCTCCCCCCGATGCAGCGCTCCTTGCAAGCCTCGGGGCGGCCGGGCCGATT
>JALYSB010000091.1 GCA_030855025.1 Pseudomonadota bacterium | reverse complement strand
GTCTCGCGCCTCAACCTGCGGGGACATCCCGACTCGCCGGAATGGCTCTCCACCGTGAACGCCTCGGTACTCAAGGTGAAGCTGGCCACGGCCATCATCGGCATCTCCTCGATCCACCTGCTCAAGACCTTCATCAGCGCGGAGACCTATTCGACCAAGGTCCTGGTCGCGCAGACGGTCATCCACGTCACATTCCTGCTCTCCGCCTTGGCGATCGCGGCCGCCGATCGCCTCATGCCGCACACCAAGACCGACGAGCACGGCTAGAAAGTCCGTAATGACCACGATTCGCCAGGAAGACTTCATCGCCTCGGTCGCCGACGCCTTCCAGTTCATCAGCTTCTACCATCCCGCCGACTACATCCGCGACCTGCTCGCGGCCTACGAGCGCGAGGAGTCACCCGCCGCGAAGGACGCGATGGCGCAGATCCTGGTGAATTCCCGCATGGCCGCCGAAGGACACCGCCCGATCTGCCAGGATACCGGCATCGCCATCGCCTTCATCAAGGTTGGCATGGACGTGCGCTGGGACACGAAGCTGTCGCTCGAGGAGCTCGTAAACGAGGGCGTGCGCCGTGCCTACACCGACCGCGATAACCCGCTGCGCGCCTCGATGCTCGCCGATCCCGACGGCAAGCGCGTGAGCACCGGGGACAACACGCCCGCCGTGACGCACGTCGAGCTGGTCCCGGGCGACAAGGTCGAGGTGATCGTCGCGGCCAAGGGCGGCGGCTCGGAGAACAAGTCGAAGTTCGCGATGCTGCTGCCGTCGGATTCGATCGTCGACTGGGTGCTGTCGGTCGTGCCCACGATGGGCGCCGACTGGTGCCCGCCGGGCCTGCTCTCGCTCGGCATCGGCGGCTCGCCCGAGAAGGCGATGTTGATGGCGAAGTGGGCGATGATGGAACCGCTCAACATCCACGAGCTGAAAGCACGCGGGGCGAAGACGCGCTCCGAGGAGCTGCGCCTCGAGCTCTACGAGAAGGTGAACGCGCTCGGCATCGGCGCCCAGGGCTTGGGGGGACTGTCCACCGTCCTCGATGTGAAGGTCGTGGACTATCCGACGCACGCGGCCTCCAAGCCGGTGGCGCTCCTGCCCAATTGCGCCGCCACGCGCCACCTTCATTTCGTGCTCGACGGCAGCGGCCCCGCCCGCTTCGAGCCGCCCTCGATCGACGCGTGGCCCAAGATCGTGTTCGACACGTCGAGCAGCCGTCGCGTGAACCTTGATGCCCTCACCAAGGCCGAGATCGCGACCTGGAGATCCGGCGAGCGCCTGCTGCTCTCCGGCAAGCTCCTCACCGGGCGCGACGCCGCGCACAAGCGCATGGTCGACATGATGGCCCGCGGCGAAAAGCTTCCGGTGGACCTCGCCAACCGTTTCATCTACTACACCGGCCCCGTCGACCCGGTGCGCGATGAGGTTGTCGGTCCCGCGGGTCCCACCACCAGCTCACGCATGGACAAGTTCGTCGAGCCGGTGCTCGCGCAGACCGGCCTCATCGGCATGGTGGGCAAGAGCGAGCGCGGACCGGTGGCCATCGAATCGATCAAGAAGCACGGCGCCGTGTACTGCATCGCGGTTGGCGGTGCGGCTTATTTGGTCGCCAAGGCGATCCGCTCCTCGCGGATCGTCGCCTTCGACGATCTCGGCATGGAAGCGATCCGCGAGTTCGACGTGCGCGACATGCCGGTGACGGTCGCGGTGGATTCCGCGGGCAATGCCGTTCACAAGACCGGCCCCGCCCAGTGGCGCGCGAGGATCGGCAAGATCCCTGTCGCGATCGTCTAGGACGTCGGAATTGACCGGGCTGCGCGGCCACGCGAGCGGGTCGTCAGACGCGCTTTGGCTCGCGCGCGCGGCGGCGCGCAGCCGCCCCCTGCTGGTCCTCGCCGCTTCCGCCCAGGATGCCGAGCGCCTACGCGAGGAGATGGTGTGGCTCGATCCGAAACTTCGCGTCCATCGCCTGCCCGACTGGGAGACGCTCCCCTACGACCAGTTCTCGCCGCACCCGGACCTGGTCTCCGAGCGCCTGTCCACGCTCTGGCAATTCGCCAACGGCGCCTTCGAGGCGGGCATCGTGCCGGTCACCACGGCGCTACAGCGCCTGCCGCCGCGTCCCTACCTCGCCGGGCGCACCTTCCAGCTGAAAGCGCGCGACAAGCTGGACCTCGACGGCCTGCGCTCGCAACTCGCGCTCGCGGGCTACGCCCACGTGCAGCAGGTGATGAGCCCGGGGGAATTCTGCATCCGCGGCGGGCTGATCGACCTCTTTCCCACCGGCTCCGCCGTGCCCTACCGCCTCGACCTCCTGGGCGACGAGATCGAGACGATCCGCACCTTCGACGTCGACAACCAGCGCTCGATCTACCCGGTGTCCGAGGTGCGCATGCTGCCGGCACGCGAATTCCCCCTCGACGAGGACGGCCGCGCGCAGTTCCGCAAGTGCTTCCGCGAGCGCTTCGAGGGAGATCCCACCCGCAGCCGCATCTACAAGGATGTCTCGAACGGCATCGCGCCCGCGGGCGTGGAGGCCTACCTGCCGCTCTTCTTCGAGGGCACCGCGACCCTCTTCGACTACCTGCCGCCCGAGACCACCTGCGTGATCCACGGCGACGTCCCCGACGCCGCGGAGGGTTTCTGGCGCGACTTGAAGGCGCGCTACGACCTGCTGCGCGGCGATCGCGACCGCCCGCTGCTCGAGCCGCGCGAGCTCTACCTGCCGGTCGAGGACCTGTTCATCGCGCTCAAGGCTTTCGCAAAGCTCGATGCGCGCGAGCCGCTCATCGCGCAGCCCCTGCCCAGCGTCGAGGTCGATCGCCGCTCGGTCGAGCCGCTGCGCCTCCTGAAGCGCTTCGTCGAGCCGTTCGAGGGACGCACGCTGATCGTGGCCGAAGGCGCGGGACGGCGCGAGACCCTGTCGCAGTTCTTCTCCGATCACGATTTCCATCCGGTGCTGGTCGACGACTGGCAGCGCTTCCAGGAGTCGGTGCATCCGGTCGCGATGACCTACGGTCCGATCGCCGCGGGCTTTTTGTTGCCTTCGGAGAGGCTCGCGGTGATTACCGAGGCCGAGCTCTATCCCGGCCAGGTGCGCCAGGCGCGCCGCCGCGACGCGCGCGCACGCACCAGCGCCGAAGGGATGCTGCGCGACCTGGCGGAGGTCAAGCCCGGCGATCCGGTGGTGCACAGCCAGCATGGCATCGCACGCTACCTCGGCCTCGTGACGCTCGACCTCGGCGAGGGCACGATGGAATTCCTGCACCTCGAGTACGAGGGCGGCGACAAGCTCTACGTTCCGGTGTCGCAACTGCACGTCATCAGCCGCTACACCGGCGCCTCCCCCGAATCGGCGCCGCTGCATCGCCTCGGCAGCGGCCAATGGGAGAAGGCCAAGCGCAAGGCCGCGCGCCAGGTGCGCGACACCGCCGCCGAGCTCCTCGACCTGTATGCCAAGCGGCTCGCGCGCCAGGGCTTCGCGTTCCCGCTCAGCCTGCAGGACTACGAGCAATTCTCCGCGACATTCCCGTTCGAAGAGACGCCGGACCAGGCCGAGGCCATTCAGGCCGTCATCCTCGACATGACGCTCGGGCGCCCGATGGACCGGCTGGTGTGCGGCGACGTGGGCTTCGGCAAGACCGAGGTCGCGATGCGCGCGGCCTTCATCGCGGTCGTAGCCGGCAAGCAGGTCGCGATCCTGGTGCCGACCACGCTCCTCGCCGAGCAGCACTTCGGCAACTTCAGCGACCGCTTCTCGAGCTTTCCGGTGAAGATCGCGGAGCTGTCGCGGTTCAGGAGCCCCAAGGAAGTCGCCAAGTCGATCGAGGGCCTGGCCGAGGGCAAGATCGACATCGTGATCGGCACCCACAAGCTGATCCAGAAGGACGTGCGCTTCAAGAACCTGGGGCTGGTCATCATCGACGAGGAGCATCGGTTCGGCGTGCGCCAGAAGGAGGAGCTGAAGCGCCTGCGCTCCGAGGTCGACGTTCTCACCCTCACCGCCACACCCATCCCGCGCACTCTCGCCATGTCCCTCGAGGGGCTGCGCGACTTCTCCGTGATCGCCACCGCGCCGCAGCGGCGCCTGTCGATCAAGACCTTCGTGAACCGGCTGTCGAGCGGCATCGTGCGCGAGGCGGTGCTGCGCGAGCTGAAGCGCGGCGGCCAGGCGTATTACCTCTACAACGAGGTCGAGACGATCGAGAACCGGCGCGCCGAGCTGATCGAGCTGCTGCCGGAAGCGCGCATCGCGGTGGCCCACGGCCAGATGCGCGAGCGCGAGCTGGAAAGCGTGATGCGCGACTTCTACCACCAACGCTCCAACGTGCTCCTGTGCTCGACCATCATCGAAACCGGCATCGACGTGCCCACCGCGAACACGATCCTGATCCACCGCGCCGACAAGTTCGGCCTGGCGCAGCTGCACCAGTTGCGTGGGCGCGTCGGGCGCTCACACCACCAGGCGTACGCATACCTCCTCACCCCGCCCGAGGATGCGCTGTCGACCGCGGCGAAGAAGCGCCTCGAGGCGATCCAGATGATGGAGGACCTGGGCGCGGGCTTCTATCTCGCGATGCACGACCTCGAGATCCGCGGCGCCGGCGAGGTGCTGGGCGATTCCCAGTCCGGCGGCATCCACGACATCGGCTTTACCCTCTATACCGAGATGCTCGACCACGCCGTGCGCTCGCTCAAGCGCGGCGTGGAGCCCGACCTCTCCCGGCCGCTCAACGTGGCGACAGAAGTGAACCTGCACACGCCCGCGCTCTTGCCGGAAACGTATTGCGCAGACGTGCACGAGCGCCTGGTGCTCTACAAGCGCCTAGCGAACTGCACCACCGATGACGAGCTCGAGCGCCTCACCGAGGAATTGGTAGACCGCTTTGGCCCCCTTCCGGAGCCCGCCCGCGTGCTGCTCGAATGCCACAAGCTGCGCATCCAGGGAGCGCCTCTCGGGGTGCTCAAGATCGATGCCTCGCCCTCCTCGATCACGGTGCAGTTCGTCCCCGAGCCTCCGATCGAACCGAAAAAGATCCTGGCACTCGTGCAATCCAGCCGCATCTACCGCCTGCCGGGCCCCGACCGCGTGAAAATCGAGATGAAGCACGAGGACCTCAAGGCGCGCGCCAGTGAGGTGCGACAATTCCTCAAGAAGCTTGCCTGAGGAACTAGGGCTTTGAACCCACCGATGAACCTGGTTATCCAAGGCGACGACGTCTCCACGCCCGAACTCAAGGAGCTGCACCGCATCGCGCGCGGCGCGGCGATCGAGCGCGTCGCGGACAGCGCTTTTCGCATCACGCACGCCGATCCATCGACCCGCGATCCGGTGGCCGCTCGCTGCGCCGAATCGCGCCTGGACTGGGGCTTCGTCGCCGCGGGCCGCAGCCTCGCCGACTTCGGGCTTCTCGCGATGGACATGGACTCCACCCTCATCTCGATCGAGTGCATCGACGAGATCGCCGATTTCGCCGATCGCAAGGAAGAAGTCGCCAGCGTGACGGCCGCCGCGATGCGCGGCGAGATCGACTGGCCCGAAAGCCTCAAGCGGCGCGTGGCGGCGCTGCGCGGCCTCGAAGAAGGGGCGCTCGAGCGCGTCTACTCGGAGCGCCTGCGCTTCAATCCGGGCGCCGAGCGCCTCATCACTGCGGCGAGGCGCGCCGGGGTAAAGACCCTGCTGGTCTCGGGCGGTTTCACCTATTTCACCGATCGCGTCCGTGACCGGCTGAAGCTCGACTACGCCTATTCGAACGTGCTGGTGGTTGAAGGCGGGCGGCTCGCGGGTCGCACCACGGGCGCGCTCGTCGACGCGCAGGGCAAGGCCGCGCACGTCGCGCGGCTCAAGGGGGAGCTGGGGCTGGCCCGCGAGCGCGTGCTCGCGATCGGCGATGGCGCCAACGACTTGCCGATGATGGCCGAGGCGGGGACCAGCGTTGCATACCACGCGAAGCCGGTGGTGAAGGCGCAAGCCGTTTACGCCCTCGACTTCTCCGGCCTCGACGGCGTGCTCAATCTTTTTTCGGGCTGACCGGGAGGGGAAAGTACACGTAGGCCGGCTGCGGCACGGCCGATTCCTGGCGCTCCTTCTGGATTTCCGGGTCCTGGCGCTTGTCCCACCAGGTTGCGCGATTCTTGCGCTGCAGCTCCGCGATGCCGGGGTTCTTTTCCTTGATCTCGCGGATGAAACGCGTGATTTCCGACTCGTACATGTCCGGGCCTCGCACAAGCAATTGATTCATCGACATTTTAACGGATAATCGAGGGTAGATGAGACTTAGCTACCCACGCTCCTTCCTGTCGCTGCTGGTGATCGGCTTCACGATCGTCGCGGCGCCGCTGCTGTTCGCCCTGTTTTCGAACGCGCTCGCCTTCGAGCGCCTGGCCGGCTTGTCGGAGCAGGCGGTGCATTCGGCGGTCAAGGTCACTCAGGCGAGCCGTTCGCTCGTGGCCTCGGTGGGCGCGCTCGAGCGCTCCGCGCGCCAGTACGCGGTAGCCGGGGAGAATACCTTCCTCGAAGCCTATCGCGGACATCGCGTCGCTTTCCACTCGCTGATCCGCCAGCTGAATGCGATGTCGCTCTCCGACGGGCAGCACTCCGAGGTCGCGGCGATCGAGCGCCAGGCCGAAGCGATCCACCAGTACCTCTCGCGCAGCGGTCCCACGCCGGGCCTGCCCCAGTTCCTGCAGCGCGAGTTCGGCAGCCTCGGCGAGCGCGCCCACTCCCTGGTCGCCCTGGGCGACCGGGTGATCGACGAGGGGATCGAACAGCTGCGCACCCAGGCGGTCCAATCCCGCAACAGCGTCTACTGGCTCATGATCGCCCTGGTCCCCACCGCCATCCTGCTGATCGCCTCCTTCACCTACCTGATCGCACGCCCGATCACGCAGGTGAGCGCGGGCATCAAGGGGCTGGGCGAAGGCAATTTCGCCACGCCGATCACGATCGAGGGCCCGGGAGACATGGTGCGGCTGGGCGAGCAGCTCGACTGGCTGCGCGAGCGCCTGGTGACGCTCGAGGCGCAGAAGACGCGCTTCCTGCAGCACGTGTCCCACGAGCTGAAGACTCCGCTCACGGCGCTGCGCGAGGGCTCCGACCTGCTGTCCTCCGGAGTCGTCGGGAATCTCAACGCGGAGCAGCGCGAGATCGCGCGCATCCTTCAGGAAAACTCGATCGAGCTGAGAAAGCTGATCGAGGGCCTGCTCAACTACAGCGCGGTGCACGCGCAGGCCTCCTACCTCGACGCCAAGATCGTGCCGCTGAGCGAGCTCGTGCGCCGCGTGATCTACGATCGCAAGCTCGCGATCGTCGCCAAGGGCATCCGCATCGAGCTGAATACCGAGAACGCCGCCGCCTACTGCGACGAGGACAAGGTCCGCGTGGTGCTCGACAACCTGCTGTCGAACGCGATCAAGTTCTCGCCCGAGCGCGGCCTCATCTCGATCAAGCTCTACAAGGAGCGTGGCGACGCGGTGCTGGAAGTCGCCGACGAAGGCCCGGGCATTCCCGAACCCGAGCGCGAGAAAGTCTTCGAGGCGTTCTACCGCGGCACCGACACCCCGATCGCCGCCATCAAGGGCAGCGGCCTGGGCCTGTCGATCGTCAAGGAATACGTCACCCTGCATCGCGGGCGCATCGAGATCCTCGAGGGGCCTGGCGCCCACTTCCGCATTCGCCTGCCGCGCAAGAAGGTGGATGTCGAGGAGGCCGCGGCATGAGGGCCATCGCTTGCCTCTTCGTCGCGTTGCTTCTGTCCGGGTGTGCGGCGGTCGGGCGCGTCGTCCCCGAAGCGCTGCGTCCCGCCCCGGCGGCCGGTCCCCCGGAGCCCCAAGCGGCCAACGAGCTGGTCGCCTACCTCGCCCGGTTGCGCGGCCTGAACGAGCGCGGCCTCGCGGCCGAGGCGGCACGCCAGAAGATAGCGGCGCGCAGCGAGCCCAGCGACCTCGCGCACGTGAAAGTCGCTATCGCCCTGTCGCTTTCTTCGCAGGCCGAGGAAAACGAGATCCTTTCGCTGGTTGAACCGGTGGCGAAGCGGGAAGCCGCCGGGGACGACCTGCGGGCGATGGCAAGCTTCTTGCAAGTCCAGGCGGCGGAACGCCGCCGGCTCAAGGAGAGCGCTGCGGCGGCCGGAGCGAGGCTGCGCGACGAACGCCGGGCGGGCGAGATCCAGAAGCAACGCGGCGACGCGTTGCAGGAGCGTGCCGCGCAGCTGCAGCAGAAGATCGACGCGCTCACCGAGCTCGAAAAGAGCCTCGCTGAACGCCAAGCCCAGGGACGCTGATGACCAAGAACGGAAAAGCTGCGCTGTTGCTCGTCGACGACGATCCGGATCTTCTCCGGCTGCTCACCATCCGCCTGAAGGCGAATGGCTACGGAGTGACCGCGGTGGAAAGCGGCCAGCGCGCACTCGCCTCCATCGCGGCGTCGCGGCCCGACCTGGTGCTCACCGACCTGCGCATGGAGGGCATGGACGGCATGGCGCTCTTCCACGAGATCCAGGGTGCGTACCCGGGCCTGCCCGTGATCATCCTCACCGCCCACGGTTCCATCCCGGACGCGGTGGGCGCGACCAAGAGCGGCGTGTTCGGGTACCTCACCAAGCCGTACGACCCGGGCGAGTTGCTCTCGCAAATCGAGCGCGCCCTCACCCTGCATGGGGGCTCGGGTTCGATGCAGGCGGGCGTGGGCCAGGTGTGGCGCGAGGACATCGTGACGCGCTCGTCGCTCATGGAGGACCTGCTCGCGAAAGCGCAGCGCGTCGCCGCGGGCGACGCGAGCGTCCTGATCCAGGGCGAGAGCGGCAGCGGCAAGGAGCTCCTCGCGCGCGCGATCCACCGCGCGAGCCCGCGGGCCAACCAGCCGTTCGTCGCGATCAACTGCGGCGCGATCCCCGAGACACTCCTCGAAAGCGAGCTTTTCGGGCACACCAAGGGGTCGTTCACCGGCGCCATCGCCGATCAGCGCGGGCTCTTCGTCGCCGCCGACAAGGGCACGCTCTTCCTCGACGAGATCGGCGACATGCCGCTCGCCCTCCAGGTGAAGCTGCTGCGCGTGATCGAGACGCGCGAGGTGCGTCCGATCGGCGCCACGCGCTCGATTCCCTTCGACGTGCGCATCGTCTCGGCAACCCATCGCGAGCTCGCGAAGGAAAAGGACAACGGCAACTTCCGCGAGGACCTCTACTACCGCCTGAACGTGGTGACGCTAAAGCTGCCCTCGCTCGACGAGCGCCCCGAGGACGTGGCCCTCCTCGCCGACTATTTCCTGAAGAAGCTCGCGCCGCGCTACGGCCGCGACAAGGCGGCGTTTTCGCCCGAGGCGCTCGAGCTGCTGGTGAAGGCGAAGTGGCCGGGCAACGTGCGCCAGCTCTTCAACGTGGTGGAGCAATCGATCGCGCTCTGCCCGACCGAGATCATTCCGCAGACTTTCGTCGAGCAGGCGATCCAGGTGGAGATGCACGAGATGACCTCGTTCGAGGACGCGCGCAAGCGCTTCGAGCGCGATTACCTCACGCGCATCCTGAAGCTCACCAAGGGCAGCGTCACCCAGGCCGCGAAGCTCGCGCGGCGCAATCGCACCGAGTTCTACAAGCTGCTGCAACGTCACGGCATCGAAGCGGCGGTCTTCAAGTCGGACGTCAAAGCGCCGTAGCGCGTCGGCTACAGGCCGTAGCTGTCGTGCTACAACGACACCAGATTCACGTTCTCCTTCAACGACTTACAGCCCCCAAGGCGGGGCTGGTGTCGTTTTACGGCGACGGGGCCGCCAGGGCGCGCTGACCGCGTTCGTCGCCGGTCGAACTAAGTCCCTGATTCCCTTGAGCATCGATGTATTGGCATCGTCCTTGCTCATATCCTTGCGTGCGCCTTGTGGGGCAGGTCAAACCTGCCCCGTTTTTTTTGACTCACCGCTTCTCGCGCGCCTCCACCACCAGCGACGCGTACCAGTCGGCCAGCGCTTCGATGTTCGCGTCGGTAAGTGGCTTCGCGACCACGTTCATGACCTCGTGGGCGCGCTTGCCGCTGCGGAACGCCTTCAGCTGTTCCATCAGGTAGAAGCGTGGCTGCCCGGCAAGATGCGGCGCATCGGGTGTGACACTGATCCCGAGCGGGCCGTGGCACGTGGCGCACATCTGTGCCTTGGCCTTTCCGGGAAGGGTTTGCGGCTGGGCGGCCGCCGCGCCGGACGCGAACACCAGCGCGGCAACCACGATCCTCACCGCGGCGGCGCCTCGCCTGCGTAGCTGATGCGGTAGATCGCGCCGGCGAAATCGTCGGATACCAGCAGCGAGCCGTCCTTCATCACGGCCACGTCCACCGGCCGGCCGCGATACAAACCGGTCGCGGGGTCGAGCCAGCCGTCGGCGAACACTTCGGTCTTGTCGGCGGTGCCGTCGGCCTTGAGGCTCGTGAACATCACACGCGCGCCGATCGGCGTGGTGCGGTTCCAGGAGCCGTGCTGCGCGCTGAAAAGGCCGCCCTGGTATTTCGCCGGAAACTGCTTGCCGGTGTAGAAGGCGAGGCCCAGGTCCGCGGCATGGGCATCCATGTACACCTGCGGATTGGTCACGTTCGCCGGCAGCGGGTCCTTGTCGTAGCCGTGCTCCGTGATCCGCGTCTTGCCCTGGATCCACGGGTAGCCGAAGAACTGCCCCGCCCGGGTGGCGCGGTTGATCTCGCCGGCGGGAATGTCATCGCCCATCCCGTCGGTCTGGTTGTCGGTGAACCAGAGCGTCTTGTCTTTCGGGTTGAATTCCAGGCCCACGGAATTGCGGATGCCGGTGGCATAGACCTCGCGCTTGGAGCCGTCGAACGCGTTCATGCGCACGATGCCGCCGATGCCGACCTTGTTGAAGAGGTCGATCTTGTCGCGCGGCTGCACGTTGAAGGGTTGGCCCAGCGTGATGTAGAGCATGCCGTCGGGACCCACGCGGCAGGTGCGCGCGTGGTGGTTGTAGGACTCCTCTTCCACGGGGATGAGCTGCCCTTGCGGCACCACCTCGATCACCGCGACGTCGCCGCCTTCGTAGAAGAATTCCGCGGCCGGGAAATTGATCACACGGTTGTGCTCGACCACGATCAGGAACCCGTCCTTGGTCCAGCACACGCCGTTGGGCACGTGGAACTTGGCCGACGGGGCGAAGGGCTTCACCTCGGTCGCGCGGTCGCCGCTGTTGCGGTTGGTCACCGCCCACACGGTGTTCTTGCGTGTGCCGACGAAAAGCATGTTCGTGGACGGTGCCACCGCCATGTGGCGCGCGTCGGGCACCACGGCGTACAGGTCGATCTTGAATCCGGGCGGCAACTTGACGCGCTTCAGGTTCTCGCGCAACGCGTCGGCATTGCGTCCCTCCTGGGGCACCGGCGGCATGTTCGTGTCGACGCCGGAAAGCTTCATCTTCTTGAGGTTTTCGATGTTCTGCGCCTGCGACAGCGCGGGCGCGGCGTGCAGCAACAGGGAAGCGGCTGCCACCGCCACCCAGAACGAGCGGGTTCTCATGTTTTTTCTCCTCGGAGTTGTGACTGCTGGGAAAATCCTACGCTGTCCGTGCCGCGGAAGCCAATCCGCCGCTATTCGCCCTTGATACCGGCTTCGCGGATCAGCCGCGCGTAGCGCGCCAGCTGCTCGCGGGTGGCCGCGCGCAACTCCTCGGGGCTCGTGCCGCGCGCGGTCAGCCCCTGGTCGACCAGCTTCGCGCGCACCTCGGGATCGGCGAGCGCCTTCTGGATCTCCTGGTGCAGGCGCGCGACGATGTCCCGCGGCGTGCCGGCGGGCGCCATCACCGTTAACCACGAGTTGAACTCGAATCCCGCCAGGCCCGACTCGGACACCGCCGGAACCTCCGGGAACTGCGGCAGCGGCGCGGGCGTGGTCACGATGCGCGCCGCATTGTCGACGGCGCTCGCCGCCGCGGGCGGCACGATCATCCGGATGGGCTTGTTCGGGTAATCCTGCGCGGTGGCGACGCCCGGCAGGAACGCGGCGAGCAGCGCGAGCCACCGTGTCGCGGCGATCATTCCGCCTCCTCGATCCACGCGCCCTGGATCGCCTCGAGGATCTTCTCGCCCGAGCGCTTCGGGTCGTCATCGAAGCC
>JALYSB010000259.1 GCA_030855025.1 Pseudomonadota bacterium | reverse complement strand
CTCCTGGACCTCTTCCAGCTCGCCCCCGATCGCGAGGAGTACGACGCGCTATCGATGCTCTTCACCGTGAAGTTCGAGCAGTCGCCGCCGGCGTGGACGGAGAGCGGGGATGCCGGCCACGACCCGCGCCGCATCCAGAGCCGCGAGCGCAAGGACTACTTTGCGCTGAAGCCCACCGCCGATGGCGAGCTCGCGGGGGAAGTCGACAAGCTGCATGCCTTCGCCGAAAGCCAGGGCACGGTGCGCATCGACGTGAGCAAGGTGGTCGCGATCAGCGCGGAGGATGCGACCCGCCTCACCGGCACGCTCGGGAAGCTGCGCAAGAAGCAGGTACCGATGTGGTTCAACCGCCTCGATGGCCTCGAGACGGTCCTGCGCGCCGCCTTCAACGAGCGCGCCACCGAGGACCAGCGCCCCTACTGGCTGCTGCTCTTCGAATTGCTGATCCTGCAGGGCAAGAACGACGAATTCGAGGAGCTCAGCCTCGAATACGCGGTCGCCTTCGAGATTTCTCCGCCGAACTGGGAGGCATACGTGAACCCCATCACCCAGGCGGTGGCAAAGGCGGCATCCGGGCCCAGTGCCCTGGCGGCCGTGCCCTCCCCGCCCGAGGCGGGTTTCGAGATGAAAGGCGTGTTGTCGCCGGCGAGCACCGACCAGATCGCCGAGCTCAACGGCCGCGCCGCTTCGCGCTCCGAAGTGGTGGTGGACATGGGCAAGGTCATGCGCATCGACTTCGCGTTCACCTCGGCATTCTTCGACACGGTGAAGGCGATCCAGCTCGCCGGCAAGCGCGTCATCCTCACCAACCTGAACGAAGTGAACGCGACGCTCCTCGAGGCCCTGGGGGTCAACCGCTACGCGATCCTCGTGCGCCGCAAGTCAACGTGAAATTGCCTTTTAGTTAAACGGCAATTTCATTCCATGGCCGGAGGGCCAGACTCTAAGAAGGGCCTATCGTAGCCTTGCCAGGCATTCCCCAATGACTTCCGAGATCCCGCAGTTCCACGGCACCACCATCCTCTCCGTGCGGCGCGGCGAGCGCGTCGCCATGGGCGGCGACGGCCAGGTGACCCTCGGCAACGTGGTCATCAAGGCCTCTGCCCGCAAGGTGCGCCGGCTCTACCAGGAGCGCATCCTCGCCGGCTTCGCGGGGGCGACGGCCGACGCGTTCACCCTGTTCGAGCGCTTCGAGGCGAAGCTCGAGAAGCACCAGGGCAACCTGCTGCGCTCGGCGGTGGAGCTCGCCAAGGACTGGCGCACCGACCGCATGCTGCGCCGGCTCGAGGCGATGCTCGCGATCGCCGATCGCCAGACCTCGCTGGTGATCACCGGCAACGGCGACGTGCTCGAGCCCGAGCATGGCTTGCTCGCCATCGGCAGCGGCGGCGGCTTCGCGCAGGCCGCGGCACTCGCGCTCATCGACAACACCCAGCTCGAGCCCGCCGAGATCGTGAAACGCGCGCTCTCGATCGCGGGCGATATGTGCATCTACACCAACCAGAACCACGTGATCGAGACCCTGTGACGCCCGATCCCAACCCCGCCGCCGCGGCCGCCCCCGACGAGCGCGCCTCGATGATGACGCCGCAGGAGATCGTGCACGAGCTCGACAAGAACATCGTTGGGCAGGCCGAAGCCAAGCGCGCGGTGGCGATCGCGCTACGCAACCGTTGGCGCCGCTCGCAGGTGGCCGAGCCGCTGCGGGCCGAGATCACCCCCAAGAACATCCTCATGATCGGGCCCACCGGCGTGGGCAAGACCGAGATCGCGCGGCGCCTCGCACGCCTGGCCAACGCCCCGTTCATCAAGGTCGAGGCCACCAAGTTCACCGAGGTCGGCTACGTGGGGCGCGACGTGGACTCGATCATCCGCGACCTCGTGGAGATCGCGGTCAAGAACACGCGCGAACAGGAGATGCAGAAGGTTCGGCCGCGGGCGGTGGACTCCGGCGAGGAACGCGTGCTCGACGCACTCCTGCCGGGCGTGCCGCCGGTCGAGGGCAACGACGCGAACTCGACCCGCCAGCGTTTCCGCAAGATGCTGCGCGAGGGCAAGCTCGACGACAAGGAGATCGAGGTCGACATGGCGCAGGCCCCGCCGGGGATGGAAATCCTGGCGCCGCCCGGCATGGAGGAGCTCACCCAGCAGATCCAGGGCATGTTCGCCAACCTCGGCACCTCGCGGCGCAAGCGCCGCACGCTCAGGATTCGCGAGGCGCTGCGGCTGCTCACGGATGAAGAAGCGGCGAAGCTGGTGAACGAGGAGGAGATCCGCTTCAAGGCGCTGCGCTCGGTCGAGCAGGACGGCATCGTGTTCCTCGACGAGATCGACAAGATCGCGAGCCGAGGGGAGATGCAGGGCGCCGATGTGTCGCGCCAGGGCGTGCAGCGCGACCTGCTGCCGCTGGTGGAGGGCACCTCCGTGACCACCAAGTTCGGCATGGTGCGCACCGACCACATCCTCTTCATCGCGAGCGGCGCGTTCCATCTCGCCAAGCCCTCGGATCTGATTCCGGAGCTGCAGGGGCGCCTGCCGATCCGTGTCGAGCTCGCGAGCCTGTCGGTGGAAGACTTCGAGCGCATCCTCACCGCCACCGACGCGTGCCTCACGCGCCAGTACGAGGCGCTTCTCGCAACCGAAGGTGTCACGCTCGACTACACCGCCGACGGCGTACGGCGGCTCGCCGAGATCGCCTTCTCGGTCAACGAGCGCACCGAGAACATCGGCGCGCGGCGGCTCTATACAGTGATGGAGAAGCTGCTCGAGGAGGTGTCGTTCGACGCCGGGCGCAACCTCACGCGCATCGTGATCGACGCCGCCTACGTGAATACGCGGCTGGATTCGCTCGCGAAAAGCGAGGATCTCGCGCGATACGTGCTCTAGTTCTTCAACAACCCGGTTGCCGGCAGCGGCCCTCCCCGAGGCGGTTCCTCTCGACCCGGCGGTTCTCTCGTTCAAACGGAAGAAATGTTTGCAGCATTTCATCGGAGATTCTGCGGGCAACCATCGCTTCGACGTGCGCGCGACCGGTGTGAATGATTGCAGCATTTGGCCACCGATCCTGCGAGCAACCACCGCCCGCCTCTCGAGAGGAACGCGCCTCGTGTAGGGCCTGATCGCCCACCGGGAAGTTGAGCCGGAGGCGGCAGTGACCGCTGCGATCGGCGCCAGCGAATAAGGAAAAGAAAGAAAAGGCAAAGTCCCTTCACAGAGCATCTCATCGAATCCTTGGGGTCCTCGTCGAGAGGGCTGGTCCCTCCCCTGAAGAAGATCGGAGAAGCCAAAGGAGTTGGCGAGGTGGTGTCCCTCGAACCCGCCCTCCCCGTCAATGGGTAGGAGTAGGCCCGGGTCGACGAGGACCCCGGATTCGATGAGAGGCGATCACCACCCGGGTCGACGAGGACCCCGACTTCGATGGGGGGCGATTGAATCCCCTTGTTTTACTTTGCCAAGCTGCCGTTACTTTTCTCGCACGAACCGTAACCGGCGCCCACTTCGACGGGCGTAGCATCGCGCCGATGAAGAGCTTCGGACTCCTGCTCGCGCTCGC
>JALYSB010000258.1 GCA_030855025.1 Pseudomonadota bacterium | reverse complement strand
CTGCGGCGGTTCGCCCGGGACGGCGCGCCTGAGATCCTCGACCTCGACGGCACCATCCGCTCGACCGCGAAGAACGCCGGCTGGCTCGACCTCAAGATGGTGGCGCAGCTGCACAACGCGGTGAAAGTGCTCCTGTTCCTCGACGTGGGCGGCTCGATGGACGACCATATCCAGGGGGTCGAGGAGCTGTTCTCCGCGGCGCGCACCGAGTTCAAGAACCTCGAGCACTTCTACTTCCACAACTGCGTCTACGAGACCGTGTGGAAGGACAACGGCCGGCGCCACGACCGCCTCAACACCGTGGAAGTGATGCGCAAGTACGGGCACGACTACAAGCTGATCTTCGTGGGCGATGCGTCGATGAGCCCCTACGAGCTGGAGCAGCCCGGCGGGAGCGTCGAGCACTGGAACGACGAGGCCGGCCGCGTCTGGCTCCAGCGGCTCCTGCGCTCGTGGCCGCACGCCGCGTGGCTGAATCCAATTCCCGAGGATCAGTGGAGCTGGACCACCTCGATCCAGAACGTGCAGCGCTTGATGGACGGGCGCATGTATCCCGTCACCATCGCCGGCCTCACCGAGGCGATGAAAAAACTCGCGACCAAGGCGGGTTAAAGCGGGCCACCACGAAGACCGCGAAGAAAACCGTTAAGTCGTGAAAAAACGGATCCTGCGAAGAATCGACGCCCTGATAGCTGTTCTTCGTGGCCTTCGTGGCCTTCGTGGTTCCCGGAACTAATTGGTTCGAACAAAACGCCGCACGCCGCCATCGATCTCGCGCCGCACCTTGCCCTGCGCTTCGAGATAGTGGAGGTGGGCGATGGCCTCACCCATGGCGAACATCATCTGGTGCTCGTCGAGCTTGCGCTTGAAGAGCAGCGGCAGCGCCTGGAAGGCGGTGAGGGGCTGGGCGCAGCCTTCGAGCAGGCGCTCGAGGCGCTTGTCGTGGTGCTCGTGCAGCTCGGCGATGCGCTGGTGCAGGCCGAGGAAGATCCGCTCGTGGGAGGGCAGCACCAGCGTGTCCTCCGGCAGGTGCGAGAAACGCGAGAGCGACCCGAGGTACTGCGCGAGCGGGTTCGCTTCCGGCTGGTTGCCCCAGACGCCGACGTTGGGCGTGATGCGCGGCAGCACCTGGTCGCCGGAGATGAGCAGCTTCTTCGAGGCGCACCACAACGCAGCCTGCTCGGGCGCGTGGCCGAAGACAGTGATCACTTCCCAGTCGTGGCCGCCGATGCGCAGCTGGTCGCCGTGCATCATGCGGCGGTAGCGCTTGGGCACCGTGGGCACGCCGCGTGCGTAGCCGCCGCCCTTGCGCGTCGATGCAGGGACCGACGCCGGATCCACGCCGTTGGCGATGTAGAGGTCGACCGTGTTGTCGCGGTCGAAGCCGCCGAAGTCGTCGTGGGCGGCGTGGGCGGAAAGGTATTCGCTGGTCGTCATCCAGAAGGGCGCGCCGGTGCGCTCGACCAGCCAGCCCGCGGATCCGACGTGGTCGGGATGGTAGTGCGTCACCACCACGTTCTTCACCGGCCGGCCGCCCATCACGCCCGCGAAATGCATCTCCCACAGGTCCCATGTGGCCTGCACGCCGAAGCCGGTATCTACGAGGGTGAACCCGTCGCCATCCTCGAGCACCCAGAGGTTGATGTGGTCGAGCGCAAACGGCAGCGGCATGCGGATCCACCAGATTCCCGGCGCGACCGCGATGGCCTCGCCGGGCTTTGGAATGGTTTCCGCGTGCGGGTGCGTTACTTGGTCGTGAAGACCCACAAGCCAGTCCAGGTCGGCCCGGGCGGGTTCTGGCGGAAGTGCGCCACGCGCTTGAGGTACAGCTTGTAGAGCTTGTTCTCCGGCGCCGCGTAGGAGAGCTGCTTCAGCAAGGTCTCGGTATCGTCCCAGCGCTGCTTGCGGTAATGCTCGAGCGCCTTGTGGAAGCGGTCGACCTCCTGCAGCGCGGACTCGCCCACCTCGCCCGCCTTGCCGATCGGTTCGAAGATGCCGAGGCCTTCCTGGCGTCCCTTCACGACGACCTTGTCGACCTCGCGGTAGACGAATCCCTGGGCGGTCTTCACCAGGTCCTCGGTCACCAGGATGCCCACGCCGTACTCCTTGGTGAGGCCCTCGAGGCGCGAGGCGATGTTCACCTTGTCGCCCAGGACCGTATAGGCGCGGCGGAACTTCGAGCCCATGTCGCCCACGTTCATCGCGCCGCAGTTGAGCCCCACGCCGATGTTGAGCGCGGGCCAGCCCTTCTTCGCAAAATCCGCGTCGAGCACGCGGATGCGCTTCTGCATCGCGAGCGCTGCCTGCACGCCATGGATCGCGTGCTCTGAATCGTTCACCGGCGCGCCCCAGAACGCCATGATCGCGTCGCCGATGTACTTGTCGATGGTGCCGCGGGAGCCCTGGATCACTTCGGTCATCTCGGTCAGGTACGCGTTCATCATGTCGCGCAACCCTTCCGGCGACAGGCCTTCGGAGATCGAGGTAAAGTCGCGCACGTCCGAGAAGAGCACCGTCATCTCGCGGCTTTCGCCGCGCATCGAGTACTCCCCCGGATTCTTCGACATTTCCGCCACCAGCTCCTTCGGCACGTAGGTGCCGAAGAGGCCGCTCATGAGCCGGCGCGTGCGCGTCTCCATGAAGAAGCCCCACGCCATGTTGAGCAGGTAGAGCAGCGCCAGCATGGCCACGGGCGCCGCGATGTTGAGCACGTAGTGCTGGAACCTCCACGAATACAGGTTGATCCCGACCAGAATCAGGAAAACCAGGAACACCGACGCGGTGGAGGTGAGCGCCGACAGGCGCGGCAGCAGGATCGCGAACGGCACGCCGATCAGCAGGATGGTGAGCACCGAAACCGCGAGTATCAGGTCGGGCTTGTGCATGACCGTCTGGTCGAGGAAGCCGCTGATGAGGTTGGCGTGCACCTCGACGCCGGGGAAGTCCTCGCGCACCGGCGTCGAGCGCAGGTCGAGCAGGCCCTGGGCGGAGGTGCCCACGATCACGATCTTGTCGCGCAGCTCATCCTTGGGAAGGGTGCCGCGCATCACGTCGGTGGCGCTCACGTAGCGGTAGACGCCGACGGCGCCGCGATACGGCACCAGCGCGCTCATGCGCTCGTCGAGCGGGACGGTTAGGTTGCCGATCTCCACGGCCGGGATTGACGCGAGGTTGCCCACCTTGGGCGCCTGCACCCGGATCTTCGCCGGAACGTTGCCGAGATAGGTGCGCACCATGGCGAAGGAGAGCGCCTCGTAATATCCGTCCGCGTACTTCATGAAGATCGGCACGCGGCGCGTGACGCCGTCGAAATCGAGCGACGGGTACAGGTGGCCGGCGGCCGAGGCCTGCTTCTGCAGGCTTTCGATGTTGCCGCTATAGCCCGTGGCCAGGTTGTGCATGAACGCCCACTCGGGCTTGCCGATCGACTTCTCGATGAAGGTCGGCAGCGGCAACGCGCCCGACTTGTCGGTCTTGCCCCCGAGGAAGAAGCCGAGGACCACGGGGTGCCGGCCGATCTCGTCGGCGAAGATCCGGTTGTAGTCGAGGTCCTTGCGCGCCTTCTGCAGGAAGACCTGGT
>JALYSB010000257.1 GCA_030855025.1 Pseudomonadota bacterium | reverse complement strand
CGGCGCAGGGGAGGCTACGCAACCAGGCGCTCGGATTCGTCTACCAGTTCCACCACCTGCTGCCGGAGTTCTCGGCGCTCGACAATGTCGCCATGCCCCTCATCATCCGGCGCTCGCCAGACAAGGAGTCGCACGACCGCGCGGCGGCCATCCTGGAGGAAGTGGGCCTCGGGCATCGCGTCGGGCATCGCCCGGGGGAGCTCTCGGGGGGCGAACGCCAGCGTGTGGCAGTCGCGCGCGCACTGGTGACCCATCCCGCATGCGTGCTCGCCGACGAGCCCACGGGAAACCTCGACCGGGAGAACGCGGGCAAGGTTTTCGACCTGATCCTCGCTCTCAACCGACGCCATGGCGCGGCGTTCGTGATGGTCACTCACGATCCCGAGCTCGCCGCCCGGATGGACCGCAAGCTCAAGATGACCGACGGCCGAATCGAATAGAAAAAAGGTGTCAGAGACCTTTTTCCGTGCGGCAGAAGAAGGTCTCTGACACCTTTTTTTAGCGGGAGGCGACCATGCGGTCGCGGAGGAGCTCCATCAGCGACTGGCGCGCGGCCAGTACGTTGCGCTTGTAGAACTCGATGCGCTCCTCGTCGACGCGGGAGGGGCGGCTGCTCACCAGTTTCAAGCCATCGCGGGGCGTCCAGACATCGCGGCGCGCGAGTGCGAGCGCATGCTCGGCGAGATCGACCTGGGCATTGGCGCGGGCGACGGCGGCATCCGATTCGATCAGCTGCGTCGCAACGTCCACGCCTGCCTGCACGGGAGCGCCCGAGCCGCCTCCCGAAGAGATCGGTCGCTGCTCGAGGATGCGCGCGTCGCCCGCGGGTGGCACGTCGGAGAACATAATCGCGCCGTTCGGGTTGACCGATTTGTACAGCATGCCCGCCTGCGCGCTGGGGACGAGCAGCGCCGCGAACGAGAGCGCCAGTACCAGGAAGAGTCTGTTCATGGCACCCAGAATGACGGGCGCACAAGTAGCGCGTGCGTGATCGCGGCGGGGAAAGAATAGTCGCTTAAGATTATTTTGTAGATATTCAACGACTTGGGGGTGTCGGATTCCCACACAGGAGCGGGAGCAGTGCCTACCGTAATCAGTCCACCCACGGCTGCACGGCACGCGCCACATCGGCGGGCGAGCGCACCCACACGGTGGACACGCCCGCGGCACGCGCTCCATCGACATTGGCCTGCGTGTCGTCGAAGAAGAGGATGCGCCCCAGCGGCACGTCGAGCGCGCGCGCCACGTGCTCGAACGATTCGCGCTCGGGCTTGCGCAACCCCATCTCTGACGAGATGAAGCGCCGTCCGAGCGGGCGCAGGGCCTCCCGGTATCGTGCCGACCAGTAGGTGTAATGGGTCGCGTTGGTGTTCGAGAAAAGGTGGATCGGAATGCGCGCGGCCAGCCGCGGCAGGAGTGCCACTGTGGGCGCGATCTCCGGGCCGAAGACTTTTGCCCATCCATCGGCGAAATCGTCGTCCGAGAGGTCGATTCGGAGATCCGCTCGCAGCGACGCGAAGTATTCCGCAACGTCGATCTCGCCGCGCTCGTGACGCTGGTAGGCCTCGCCGTGGTCGAAGCGCTCCTTCACCTGCGTGAACGCAACCCCGGCCAGCTCCGCCCAGCGCGCGAACACCCGGTCGAAATCGATCTCGATGAGCACGCCGCCGAAGTCGAAGAGCAGCGCGTCGATCTCGTCGCGCTTCACGCTGCCGCAACCTCCGCGACCCACGCGCCGATGGCGCGGGCCACCGGATTCACGGGGACCTGGCGGAACGGATGCGCAATGCCGTAGAACATCACCAGCCGTGCGCCGGGTACCCGCGTGCCGATCTGCACCGTCTCGTCCCACCCCACGATCGAATCGCGGTTGGAGTTGACCAACAGCACCGGCCGCTCGATCGCCGCGAGGTCCGCGTCGGTCAGCTCGGGCCTGCGCCCCAGGTCGGCGAAGAAGGCGGCGTTGGCGAGCGTCACCTTCGGCCAGTCGCTGCCATGGGCACGCAGCAACTCGCCCGCGCGCGGATTGCCGGGCCGCGCGAGCCGTGCGGGCTGTGCGAGGTAGACCCAACGTTCCACCGTCGTGGCATCGAGCGCCAGCTTGGTCGCGATCGCGCAGGCCCCGAGCGTGCGCGAGGGGTGGTGGCGCGCGAGGTAGAGCGCGGCATAACCGCCGAGGCTATAGCCCACGAAGAAGGCGCGCTCGAGGCCTTCGCGCTCGAGGAGGGCGATCACATCGGTCGCCACGCCCTCGATGGAGAGGCGCTCGGGGATCGGACGCCCGCCGTGGCCCGGAAGATCGGGGACCAGGACGCGCGCGTATTCGCGCAGCGGCAGCGCGAGCGTCTCGAGCTCGGCCGCGCACCCGTTCGCTCCATGCAGGAGGACCAGCGCCGGCAGGCTCACGCGATCTTCAGCCAGTCGCTGTACGCCTTCGCGACCGAGCCGCAGGGCACCGCCGCGGCCAGCGGCTCCATCTGCGGCCCGGTGCCGTTGCCGCCGTGGATCACGACGAAATGCGGGCGGCTCACGCCGCCGGCTCGAGCGAGCGCCACAGGTACCACGTCGCGACCGAGCGATACGGGCCCCACGGTTCGCCGATCGCGCGCATCTCGGCCTTGGTCAGAGGCTCGCCGCCGTTGTAGGCGCGCTCCATCGCGCGCCGCAGGCCCATGTCGTCCACCGGCAGCACATCGGGGCGCATGAGATGGAACATGAGGAACATCTCGACGGTCCAGCGGCCGATGCCTTTCACGGCCACCAGCTCCCCGATGATCGCCTCGTCGTCCATCTTCGCCCAGCGGCGCGGCTTCACCTCGCCGGAATTGAAGTGGCGGGCGAGATCCTTCACGTAGACGACCTTCTGGCCGGAGAAACCGCACGCGCGCATCGCGGCTGCGTCCTTCGCGGCCACATTGGCGGGCGTGACCTTGCCGACGCATTCGACGAAGCGTCCCCAGATCGACTGCGCCGCCTTGACTGAGATCTGCTGGCCCACGATCGCGCGCGCCAGCGTCTGGAACGCGTCGCCGGGGCTCGCCAGGTCGACTTCGGGACCTGCCTTGATGAGCTTGCGCAGGACCTTGTCGCGGCGGGCGAGATGGGCGGTGGCCGCGGGCCAGAAGTCCGGCTTCATTGCGCGGAATCATACAGCTTGAACGACGCGCGCCCGTGGCGGTCCATAGGGGACAACCCGTCGCATACCCGAATCGAATACCCCGAAGGATCGCCATGGCCGACAAACCGCAGCAATCGTCCCCCGCACCCAAGCTCGATTCCACCCGCACCCGCCCGGCGGGCCTCGCCACCGGCAAGGACCATGACGACAAAGTGGTCGACGAGGCCCTCGACGAGAGCTTCCCCGCGAGCGACCCCGCGGCGATCGCGAGCCCGAGCAGCACCCTCGCCGTGAAGAAGATCGCCGAGGAAGGCCGCACCGTGCCCGACGGGGATCAGGCCAAGTAAGGTGAAGTAACCGGCGTCGGCGCGACGCTCCCCGCGCGCGTTGGGAGGGGATGCGCCTTTTTGTCCTCGCCTTCGTCCTCGGCTCGCTCCTGCTGCAGCACGCGTCCGAGCTTCCGGAGCCAACCCCCGCCT
>JALYSB010000256.1 GCA_030855025.1 Pseudomonadota bacterium | reverse complement strand
ACTACTCGAGAATCTTGGAAACGACGCCTGCGCCGACGGTGCGACCGCCTTCGCGAATCGCGAAACGCAGCCCCTCCTCCATCGCGATGGGGGCGATCAGCGTCACCGTCATCTTGATGTTGTCCCCGGGCATCACCATCTCGGTGCCCGCGGGCAGCTCCAGCGCCCCGGTCACGTCGGTGGTGCGGAAATAGAACTGCGGCCGGTAGCCGTTGAAGAACGGCGTGTGGCGACCGCCCTCCTCCTTCGAAAGTACGTACACCTCGCACTCGAACTTGGTGTGCGGCGGAATGGAGCCCGGCTTCGCCAGCACCTGCCCGCGCTCGACTTCCTCGCGCTTGGTGCCACGCAGCAAGATCCCCACGTTGTCGCCCGCCTGGCCCTGGTCCAAGAGCTTCCTGAACATCTCGACCCCGGTGCACACCGTCTTCAGCGTCGCCTTCAGGCCCACGATCTCCAACTCGTCGCCCACCTTGCAGATGCCGCGCTCGATGCGCCCCGTCACCACCGTGCCGCGACCCGAAATCGAGAACACATCCTCCACCGGCATCAGGAACGTGCCGTCAATGGCACGCTGCGGCGTCGGAATGTAGCTGTCCAGCGCATCGGCCAGCTTCATGATCGCCACTTCCCCCAGCTCGCCCGTATCACCCTCCAGCGCTTTCAGCGCCGAGCCGATGATGATCGGCGTCTTGTCGCCGGGAAACTTGTACTTGGACAGCAGCTCGCGAACCTCCAGCTCCACCAGCTCCAGGAGCTCCGCGTCATCCACCATGTCCGCCTTGTTCATGAACACGATGATGTACGGCACCCCCACCTGGCGCGCCAGGAGGATGTGCTCGCGCGTCTGCGGCATCGGGCCATCGGCCGCCGACACCACCAGAATCGCCCCATCCATCTGCGCCGCACCCGTGATCATGTTCTTCACGTAGTCCGCGTGACCCGGGCAGTCGACGTGCGCGTAATGGCGCTTGGACGTCTCGTACTCCACGTGCGCGGTATTGATCGTGATCCCGCGCGCCTTCTCCTCCGGCGCATTGTCGATCTGGTCGTAGGCCTTCGCCTCGCCGCCGAACTTCTTCGAAAGCACCGAGGTCATCGCCGCCGTCAGCGTCGTCTTGCCGTGGTCCACGTGACCGATCGTGCCCACGTTCACGTGGGGCTTGGTACGCTCAAACTTGCCCTTTGCCATGGTCGCTCTTCCTGAAGATTCGTTGATCTGTCGCTGTGCCGAAACTGGTGCCCATGATGCGGATTGAACGCATGACCTCTCCCTTACCAAGGGAGTGCTCTACCACTGAGCTACATGGGCGCGTCTTGCTGCTGGAGCGGGTGAAGGGAATCGAACCCTCGTCGTAAGCTTGGAAGGCTTCTGCTCTACCATTGAGCTACACCCGCGAAAGCCCTGCACCCTTGACCCTGCGCCCGTTTGCGGGATTTCTAGCCCGCATCAACTGGTGGAGAGGGTTGGATTCGAACCAACGTAGGCGCAAGGCCAACAGATTTACAGTCTGCCCCCTTTAACCACTCGGGCACCCCTCCGCGAAACTCTCGATTATCCACCAAAGAGGGGGTTTCTGGCAAACGAAACAGGGCTTTTGCGTAACGCGGCCAGTCCCGGCGAGCAGCCAAGGGGATCGGCCCCCTGCGACGGATGGTGCCGGCACCCCGAGTCGAACGGGGGACCTACCGCTTACAAGGCGGTTGCTCTACCAGCTGAGCTATGCCGGCAAATAGCGGGCGCTTACTTTACTAATTTGAGGCGCGATTTTCCAGCCGCCGGAGGCTTGGGAGGCTCCGCATCGGCAACCTCACCGGCAGCAGCCGCCCCGGAGGGAGCCACTGCCAGCGCCGCCGGGGATTCGACGGTGAAGAAAGCGCCCTGCCCGTTCTCCCGCGCGAAGATGCCCTGGACCCGGTCGACCGGGATATTCACCTCCCGCGACACCCCGTTGAAGCGTGCGGAGAACTGGATCAGCTCGTTGTTGATGGTCAGGTTGCGGGTGGCGTTCAGGCTCACGTTGAGCACGATTTCCCCATTCTTCACGTACTCCATCGGCACCCGGGTACGGTCGTCGACGCGCACGCTCAGGTACGGCGTGTACCCGCAATCGGAGCACCACTCGTAGATCGCGCGGATGAAGTAGGGCTTGGTGGAAACTTCGGCCATGCCACAGTCTACCGCCGCATCGCCTTCTCGGAGGCGGTCATCGAGTCGATGAAGGCCTGCCTGGAGAAGAGCCGTTCGGCGTACTTCAGCAACGGCGCCGAGGGCTTGTTGAGCTGGATCTGGTAATGGTCGAGGCGCCAGAGGAGCGGGGCGATGGCCACGTCGAGCATCGAGAAATCCTCGCCCAGCATGTATTTCTGCTTGACGAAAATCGGCGCGATCTGGATCAGGTTCTCCCGGATGTAAAGGCGGGCCTTCTCCTGCGCCTTCTGGGTGCCCGATTCCAGCGTCTGGACGTGGTTGAAAAGCTCCTGCTCGAAGCGGAACAGGAAGAGGCGCGCGCGCGCGCGCATCACCGGGTCCGCCGGCATCAGCTGCGGGTGAGGAAAACGCTCGTCGATGTACTCGTTGATGATGTTGGACTCGTACAGGACCAGGTCGCGTTCGACCAGCACCGGGGTGCGGTTGTACGGATTCATCACCGCCAGGTCCTCGGGCTTGTTCATGAGGTCGACGTCGATGATCTCGAAATCCATGCCCTTTTCGTAGAGCACGATCCGGCACCGGTGGCTAAAGGGATCGGTGATCCCGGAATAGAGCGTCATCATCAGCGGACATCCTTCCAGTATTCATTCTTCAGCAGCAATGCCAGCACGAAGAAGCCCGCGAGGAAGAAGAGGACCAGGATCCCCCACTGCTTGCGATCCGTCTGCGCCGGCTCGCCCATGTAGGCGAGGTAGTTCACCAGGTCGGCGACTTGCCGGTCGTAGTCGAGGGGCGTGAGCGTCCCCGGCCGCTCGACGACGAGCTTGCGGGTTTGCTTCATGTCCCCGGTATTGGAATCCATCTTCTCCGAGACCTGCAGCGCCTGGTCGCCCTGGTACTCGTAGAGCACGTGCGGCATCGCCACGTTGGGGAACAGCGTGTTGTTCCAGCCGGTCTTGGTCGACGGGTCGCGATAAAAACTGCGCATGTAGGTGTAGAGCCAATCCACGCCGCGCGAACGCGCCGCGAGGGACAGGTCCGGCGGAACGATGCCGAACGCGGCCTTGGCGACAGCCGGATCCATGGCGGCGGACATCGGCTCGCCGATCTTGTCGCCGGTGAACACCAGGTTGTCGCGAATCTGCGCCTCGGTGAGCCCCAGGTCGGTCAGGCGCGTGTAGCGCATCGCCGCGGCCGAATGGCAATTGAGGCAGTGGTTCACGAAAATCTGCGCGCCGCGTTGCATCGAAACCTTGTCGTGCAGGTTGATCGGGGCGCGGTCGAGCGGGACTTTCACCCCGGCCGCCCCGGCAAGGGCGGGGACCAGGAGCAGCGCTGCGAGGAAAATTTTCATCAGCCGGTCACCCGCTGCGGCTCCGGCCGCTCCCGATCGGTGGCGGTGTACCACGGCATCAGCAGGAAGAAAAGGAAGTAGATCACCGTCAGCACGCGCGCCGCC
>JALYSB010000090.1:10506-12343 GCA_030855025.1 Pseudomonadota bacterium | reverse complement strand
GCGCTACGTGTACTGGTACCGCGGGCGGTTGGGAGAGGGTCAGTGACCGAGGACGACATCACCGCGCTCGCGCGGCGGCTGGGACGCATCTGCAAGCGCCGCAAAGTGGAAATCAGCGTCGCAGAATCGTGCACCGGCGGCGGGCTCGCCGCAGCGATCACGCGCATTGCGGGAAGTGCCAAGTGGTTCGACCGCGGCTTCGTCACTTACTCCGACACCGCCAAGAAGGAGCTGCTCGGCGTCTCGCAGCGCACGCTGCGCCTTCACGGGGCGGTGAGCGAGCCGGTGGCACGCGAGATGGCCAGCGGCGTGCTCCGGCAAAGCCCCTCGGACGTGAGCGTCTCGATTACCGGGATCGCCGGGCCCACAGGCGGCTCCCGATCGAAGCCCGTGGGGCTGGTGTGGATCGCGTGGGCCGTGCGCGATGGGCCGGTCCAGCCGCGCGCATTCCGCTTCAGGGGAAACCGCATCGAAGTCCGCCGCCAGGCAGTTGCCGTTGCGCTTCAAGGGCTTATGGACTTATTGGGATAAGTGATTGGGTCCCCGCCTGCGCGGGGGTCACTTTGTGTAATTGGGTCCCCGCCTGCGCGGGGATGACCGGCATCGCGCCGGTCACTTGACGGAGTTATATACGTGACAAACGCACGTAAACCCGGCAAGCTTGGCCTGCGTGACAGGCCCGACAGCGAACAGCCCCTTACTTCTTCGGGGGCTTCTTCGCCTTCTTCTTCGGCTTTGGAGTCACCTTCGGGTCAGGCGGCATCGCCAGCATCCGAGCAAGGACTTGATCCTCAATCGGCAGAAGCGGTTCGCTCTTCTTCGGATTCATTTGCCCTCCATGATGATTTGCATGATTCGCTCAAGGAACTCGTCCTTGGGAATCCGCTGTGCGCGCTCCAAATGTTCAGCGGGAAACGTCTGCGCGAAGAGGTGGAGCGCCTTGTCGGCAAGCCTGTGCGGACGGTTGATCCTAGTCCAGGCGAGGAAGGCTGACTCATGAGGAAGCGGCTTTTCGCCAGCGAGGTCGAGCCCAATCAGGGCAAACGTGATCAGGATCTCATTGGAGCGCGGATCAAATTCAATTGTCGCGTCGAAATCTTCCTTGGCATGTTTGAAAAAATTGGGCGCGCTCTTCATCAACAAGTTGATCTCGTTCCTCTCTTGCTTGTCCTTAAAAACCTCGGAATCAAACATCAATCCAGTCGTGCGCCCACGTTTTTTGCTTACGACATGAATGATCTCGTAAGCCGCAAAGGAAAGCGTGTGAATAGCGATCGGATCGCCATCAGCAAACCAAAGCGTGATGGCGGTTTGCAGTTGCCTGCGAGCTGCATCGAGCTTGTGAATATGAAGAATCTCGCTCATGCCTTTTTAGGCTTGCGCGTTAGTCCGCCGATACGTCAGACGCTTGCCGCTAATGCCCTTGAGCGCAATATCGGCGCGCTCCGCATCTTCCACGCCGAGCGCGGATCGAGTGTTGTAGCGGAAATCAAATTCCTTCATGTAGCGGAACAGGTGCTGCTCGCCGACGTGATGGAACGTGCCGACCAGTCCGCGCTTGAGGATCGAGAAGTAGCTTTCAACGGTGTTCGTGGTCACGTCACCGCGCGAGTATTCGCCGCGACGGTGGTTCACCGTTTCATGCTTGGCGAAGATGCGGTGGAGGGGCTTGTAAAAGCTGCTCTCGTCCGTGTGGACCGTCGCGGAAGCGGGGATGTTCTTGCGAAGCGCCTCGCGCAGGGTGCCGCCGTGGATCACGTCGAAATGGAAGCTGCGCGCTTTCCCGCCGCGCTCGACCAGCGTGACGATCTTCATTTGGTGGTGCGGACCCTTGCCT
>JALYSB010000090.1:0-10496 GCA_030855025.1 Pseudomonadota bacterium | reverse complement strand
GCCCCACGACCCCTTGCGCTTTTTGTTGCCCCAGTAGGTTTCGTCCACTTCGACGGGCGCACCCGATCCGCCGAGCGGCGCAACCGAGTCGTCGCCCATCGCTTCGCGGATGCGGTGGGACATAAACCACGCGGTCTTGTAGGTCACGCCAAGGGTGCGGTGCAGTTGGTGCGCGCTCATGCCCTTCTTGGACGAGCAAACAAGGTGCGTCGCCAGCACCCACTTGTGCAGCGGCACCTTGGAACGCTCAAACACCGTGCCGACCGTCACCGTGAACTGGGTGCGGCAATCGCCGCAGAACCACAGGCCGGGGCGGGTGGATTCGCCCGCCAGCCGCACGTTGCGCTCTGTCCCGCCACAGTGGGGGCAGACCGCGCCGTTAGGCCAGCGCAGGGCTTCCAGATGGGCGCGGGCGGCTGCGTCGTTGGTGAATCGGGGTTGGGCGAAAAGGGCGGTGGACATAGTTGTTCTCCGTTCGACACCCCAACTCTAGGCTTTCAGTCTGCGTTTGTCAAGTATATAACTCCGTCACTTGACAACAGAACGCTCGTTCGGTAGCTTACCGAACAATCGTTCTGTAAGCGGATTCGCCAGCATGGCGTTGAACACCCAGAAGCCCTCACTCGACCCGACGTACCTGGAGAAGCTCCAGGACTACTACGCCGAGCACAAGGTGATCCCGTCGTACTCGGTCCTGGCCACCCTGTGGGGCATCTCGGCCAAGTCGTGGGTCGCGGAGTGCGTGAAGCGCTTCGAGGAAGCGGGTTTCCTCGACTGGACGCCTGACAAGCAATTGAAGCCCGGGACGCGGTTCTTCGAGCGACGCCTGGCCGATTCCACCGTGCAGGCCGGATTGCCGAACCCGGCGATCTCGGACGGCTACGACCTGATCACCATCGACGACTACCTCGTCCGCGTGCCTTCGAAAACCTCGCTCGTGCGGGTGAAGGGGGACTCGATGATCGATGCCGGCATCCACGAGGGAGACCTGCTGGTGGTCGAGCAGCAACCGAACGCCAACGTCGGCGAGATCGTCGTGGCGATCGTCAACAACGAGTTCACGGTGAAAATCCTCGACAGGGAAAAGGATGGATTCGTGCTCAAGCCCGCCAACAAGGCATATCCGGTCATCCGCCCCAGAGGGGGCTTCGAGATTTTCGGCGTGATGGCCGGGCTGGTACGGCGTACCCGGTAGCTCATTCCATGAGCCTCACAAGGACTAGTCTCGAATACGTGCAAACAATCAACTAAGGGATAATTCCAATGCTCAAAGTCATCTCCAATCCTCCTTCCGAAGCCCCCAAGATGGACGATAACAAGGCGAAGGCCCTCGCGGCCGCGCTGTCGCAAATCGAGAAGCAGTTCGGCAAGGGCGCCATCATGAAGATGGGCGACAAGGACGTCGAAAAGGGCATCCAGGTCGTCTCCACCGGCTCCCTCGGCCTCGACCTCGCCCTCGGCGTGGGCGGCCTGCCCCGTGGGCGCGTGGTCGAGATCTACGGCCCGGAATCGTCGGGCAAGACCACGCTCACACTCCAGGTCATCGCCAACATCCAGAAGCTCGGCGGCACCGCCGCCTTCATCGATGCGGAGCACGCGCTCGACCCGCAATACGCCCAGCGCCTCGGGGTGGATACTTCCGAGCTCCTGCTCTCGCAGCCCGACAACGGCGAGCAGGCGCTCGAGATCGCCGACATGCTGGTGCGCTCGGCTTCGGTCGATTGCGTGGTGGTCGATTCGGTTGCGGCCCTCACGCCCAAGGCCGAGATCGAGGGCGAGATGGGCGAGCCCCAGATGGGCCTGCAGGCGCGGCTCATGAGCCAGGCCTTGCGCAAGCTGACCGCCAACATCAAGCGTTCCAACACCCTCGTGATCTTCATCAACCAGATCCGCATGAAGATCGGCGTGATGTTCGGCAATCCGGAGACCACCACCGGCGGCAACGCGCTCAAGTTCTACGCCTCGGTGCGCCTCGACATCCGCCGTATCGGCTCGATCAAGAAGGGCGAGGAGGTGATCGGCAACGAGACGCGCGTGAAGGTGGTCAAGAACAAGGTCGCGCCCCCGTTCAAGGTTGCCGACTTCGACATCCTCTACAACGAGGGAATCTCGCGCGAAGGCGAGATCATCGAGCTCGGGGTCCTGCACCGCATCGTGGAGAAGTCGGGCGCCTGGTACGCCTACAAGGGCGAGAAGATCGGCCAGGGCAAGGACAACTCGCGCGAGTTCCTCAAGGAAAATCCCGACGTCGCCCGCGAGATCGAGGCGAAGATCCGCGAGGTGGTCGGCATCGCGGGGGGAATGCCGCAGTCGGTCGAGGCCGCGGAAGCGGACTGAGTCTTTCTTCGTCGTAGCCACTCACGCATGGCTTGGGCGTTCATGGCGGAACAGATTGGATCCCGGCCCAAGGCCGGGATCCAGCCGTCCCTGCGCGCCCGGGCCATGCGTTTTCTTGCGCGCCGCGAGCACTCGCGCTCGGAGCTGCGTCGCAAGCTCGCCCCCAGGGCTTGCGAGGGCGACGACCTGGAAATCCTGCTGGATGACCTCGCGAGGCGAGGCTGGCTGTCCGATTCGCGCTTCGCGGAGCAGTCGATCCGTGCGAAGGCACGCCGCTACGGCCCGCTAAAGCTCGCGCACCACCTGCGCAGCCGCGGTGTCGACGACGAAACCATCGCGAGCGGCTTCCGGGCCGCGGGCGCCGAGGGCGCATCCCACCTCGAGTCGGTCTGGGCGAGCCATTTCGGGGCGCCGCCCGCCGGCGAGAAGGAGCGAGCGCGCCACGTGCGCTTCCTCCAGGGCCGCGGATTCGCGCTCGACGACGTCCTGCGGTTCCTGCGCAGGCTTGAACCATGACGCAACGCGACAAGGCGCTGCGGTTCCGCGCGCTGCACCAGGCTGCGGGTGCCTTCGTGATCGCCAATCCATGGGACGCAGGCTCTGCGCGCATCCTTGCGGGCCTCGGGTTTCCGGCGCTCGCCACCTCGAGTGGCGCGATGGCCAACACGTTGGGGCGCCGCGATGGCGCAGTCACGCGCGAGGAGGCGCTGGAGCATGCGCGCGCGATCGTTGATGCAACCGATCTTCCCGTGTCCGCCGACCTCGAGCGTGGCTTCGGCGACGCGCCGGAAGACGCAGCCCAGACGATCCGCCTTGCCGCGCTTGCGGGGCTGGTGGGCGGCTCGATCGAGGATGCGACGGGCAACCCGGGCAAGCCGCTCTACGCGATGGGCCACGCAACCGAGCGTGTCGCGGCGGCCGTGCAAGCGGCGCGCGCGCTGGACTTTCCCTTCATGCTGACGGCGCGCACGGAGAACTTCCTGCGCGGCAATCCCGACCTGGATGACACCATCCTTCGCCTGCAAGCGTTCGAAAAGGCCGGGGCGGATGTGTTGTTCGCCCCGGGGCTCCCGGACCTCGCAGCGGTGAAAGCGGTCTGCTCGGCGGTCTCGAAGCCGGTGAATTTCATGGTGGGCATCCGCGGCAAGTCGTTCAGCGTAGCCGACCTCGAAAGCGCGGGCGTCCGGCGCATCAGTCTTGCCACTTCGCTGCATCGCGCGGCGATGAGCGGGTTGATCGAAGCGGCACGCGAGGTTCGCGAGAACGGCACCTTCGGCTACCTCGACCGCTCCGTCGTGACGGCTGATCTGGCCCGATACATGCAGGGCGGCTGATCCCACACCCGGCTTGGTATCATCACCCTTTGCTCGCGCGTTTCGCGCCAGCGCGAGGGGCGGACCGCAAGGCCATGAATACCCAAGAAATTCGCACGAAGTTCATCAAGTTCTTCGAAACGAAGGGCCATGTCCACGTGCCCACGAGCCCGCTCGTGCCGGCGAACGACCCGACACTGCTATTCACCAACGCGGGCATGGTCCAGTTCAAGGAGGTATTCCTCGGCCTCGAGAAGCGGCCTTACAACCGCGCGGTGACGGCGCAGCGCTGCGTGCGCGCCGGCGGCAAGCACAACGACCTCGAGAACGTCGGCTACACGGCGCGCCATCACACCTTCTTCGAGATGCTGGGCAATTTCAGCTTCGGCGACTACTTCAAGCGCGACGCGATTCGCTTCGCATGGGAGCTGCTCACGGTCGTGTACGGCCTGCCGAAGGACAGGCTCTGGACCACCGTCTACGCGACCGACGACGAGGCGTACGACCTGTGGACCAAGGACATCGGCGTGCCGGAGGATCGCTGCATTCGCCTCGGCGACAAGCCGGGCGGGCGCAAGTACGAGAGCGACAATTTCTGGCAGATGGCCGACACCGGCCCGTGCGGGCCGTGCTCCGAGATCTTCTACGATCACGGCCCCGGCGTGAGCGGGGGCCCCCCCGGATCGCCCGACGCGGACGGCGATCGCTACATCGAGATCTGGAACCTCGTGTTCATGCAGTTCAACCGCGATGAGTCCGGCACCATGCATCCGTTGCCGAAGCCGTCGGTGGACACCGGCATGGGCCTCGAGCGGCTTACGGCGGTACTGCAGCATGTGTACTCCAACTACGAGATCGACCTCTTCGAAGCGCTGGTCAAGGCGGCGGCGCGCGAGACGCACGCGAAGGACCTCGCATCTCCGAGCCTGCGCGTGATCGCGGACCACATACGCGCCTGCGCCTTCCTGGTGTGCGACGGCGTGATCCCCAGCAACGAGGGGCGCGGTTACGTGCTGCGACGCATTGCACGGCGCGCGATGCGCCACGGCTACAAGCTCGGCCAGAAGAAGCCGTTCTTCTTCAAGCTGGTGCCCGACCTCGTGCGCGAGATGGGCGCTGCCTATCCGGAGCTCGCACGCGAGCAGGCACGCATCACCGCGACACTCAAGCAGGAGGAGGAGCGCTTCGCGGAGACACTCGAGACCGGCATGTCGATCCTGGAGGCGGCGCTGGGCAAGAACGCGAAGCGCCTCGACGGCGACATCGCCTTCAAGCTCTACGACACGTTCGGCTTCCCCGTCGACATGACCGCCGACATCGGCCGCGAACGCGGCTTCGAAATCGACATGGACGCCTTCGGGGCCGCCATGGCCGCGCAGCAGGAGCGCTCGCGCTCCGCGTCGCGCTTCAAGGCGGGCGCGCAGCTCGACTACAAGGGCGCCAAGACCGGGTTCCGCGGTTACGACACGCTGAGCGAGGAGGGGCGCGTCGTGGCGCTCTATCGCGAGGGAGCGCCGGTCGAGCGCCTGGCGGCAGGCGAGGAGGGCATCGTGGTCCTCGACAAGACGCCGTTCTACGCCGAGTCGGGCGGCCAGGTCGGCGATCGCGGCGAGCTCACGAAGGGTGGAACCTGCCTTACGCTCTTCGACGTGCAGGACACGCAGAAGATCACCCCCGAGGCGTTCGGCCACCACGGGGTCGTGAAGACCGGCGAGCTCGCGGTGGGCGAGACCGTAGCTTCCCAGGTCGACCTCGACAAGCGCGCGCGCACCGTGCGCCACCATTCGGCGACCCACCTCATGCACAAGGCGCTGCGCGAGGTGCTCGGGTCGCACGTGCAGCAGAAGGGCTCGCTGGTCGACGAGGACAAAACGCGCTTCGACTTCAGCCACAACGCGCCGATGATCCCGGAGCAACTTCGCCGCGTCGAGGCCCTGGTGAACGCCGAGATCCTCAAGAACGAGGCCACCAATGCGCGCGTGATGCCGATCGACGACGCGCAGAAGCTGGGCGCGATGATGCTCTTCGGCGAGAAGTACGGCGACGAGGTGCGCGTGCTCGACATCGGCTCGTCGCGCGAGCTGTGCGGCGGCACCCACGTCGCGCGGACGGGCGACATCGGCCTCTTCAAGGTGGTGTCGGAGGGTGGCGTGGCCGCCGGCATCCGGCGCATCGAGGCGGTGGCCGGCTCCGTGGCCCTGCAGCAGGTCTGGGCGATGGAGGACAACGAGCGCTTCGTCGAGACCTTCTACCAGACCCGAGGCGCGGAACTGAAGAAGAAGATGTTGATGGAGCGCGACGAGCGCAAGGCGCTCGAGAAGGAGCTCGCCCGCCTCAAGGTCAAGATGGCGACCTCCCAAGGCCAGGACCTCGCCGGTTCCGCGGTCGACGTGAAGGGCGTCATGGTCCTCGCCGCCAAGCTCGAAGGCGCGGACGTGAAGACGCTGCGCGACACGCTGGACCAGCTGAAGGGCAAGCTCAAGTCGAGCGCCATCGTGCTCGCCGCCGCCGAAGGCGAGAAGGTGAGCCTCATCGCGGGCGTCACCCAGGATCTCATCGCCCGCGTGAAGGCGGGCGAGCTGGTGAACTTCGTCGCCTCGCAAGTGGGCGGCAAGGGCGGCGGGCGTGCCGACATGGCGCAGGCGGGCGGCACCGATCCGAAGGGCTTGCCTGAAGCGCTCGCGTCGGTGAAGGGTTGGGTCGCGGAGCGCCTCTAGCCGCCAGCTTCATGGACTTCAGCTTCTGCCCTTGCTGTGCCTCGCGTCTCGCCCCCCGCAGCATCGACGGCGACGGCGGCCCCGTAGATCGCCTCGCCTGCCCTTCGAGCGCCTGCGGCTTCGTCCACTGGCGCAATCCCACGCCGGCGGTCGGGGCGATCGTCGAGCACGAGGGCGAGATCATCCTCGCGCGCAATGCGGGTTGGCCGGCGGGGTTCTTCGCGCTCGTGACCGGCTACCTCGAAGCCTGCGAGGACCCGGTGCGGGCGGTCGCGCGTGAGGTGAAGGAGGAGCTCGACCTCGACGTGGTCGAGACCCATCTCGTCGGCAACTACATTTTCGAGCGCAAGAACGAGGTGATGCTCTGCTATCACGTGGTGGCTCGCGGCACCGTCACTCTCGGTGCGGAGCTCGCCGAGTACAAGCGCTGCAAGGCCGCGGACCTCAAGCCCTGGAAGCGCGCCACCGGGCTCGCGGTGGCCGATTGGATGAGATCGCGCGGGCTGCCGTTCGAGTGGGACGAGCGCCCGGCGCTGCGCGCCGAGCACGATCGCACATGAGTGCCTCCGCCACCCACGCGCGCATCTCCACTTTCCTCAGGCTCGCCGGGCTCGAGTCGCTCGTCGGGCGCGAGGCCGACGTGGAGCGCGCGGTGCGCGACCTGGTCGAAGCCATGGGCGAAAAGGTCGCGATCCAGGATCCCGCCTCGCTCTACACCTACCGTGTGCCGATGCTCTCCGAGGACGGCACCTGCTCGGTGGTCGACGAGATGGCGCCGGTGCCCTACGACCTGGCGCCGATACTCGGCGGTCGCAGCGACCAGACCACCCGGCGCCTTGCGCTGCTCGAGCGGCTCGTCGAGCGGGCCCGGGAAACCACGGGCGCGGACTGGGTGGGCGTGTACCAGCGGCGCGGCGATGCGGCCGGCGTGCCGCGACTCGTGAAAGTGGCCTACGTGGGGCGGCCGAGCCGCGCGGAATTTCCGCTGACCCCGCAGTTCGCCGAGCGCAGCACCAACAGCACGGTGGGGCTCACCGGCCGCGCTACGGTCATCGACGACGTCGCCAAGCACGTCGAGGCGGGCGGCGGCTTCTACGTCTGCGACGACGGCGTGCAATCGGAGGCGTGCGTTCCGATCATCGCAGAGACGCGCGAGATCGCAGGCATCGTCGACGCGGAAGCGAAGGCGAGGGGATTTTTCGGCGCCGAGCGGCTCGCGGTGATCGCGGCACTCGCGATCGTGGCGGCGGCGACGCTGCCTTGAGGCGCTAGCCGGCCTTCTTCGGCAGCAGCATGTCCGTGATCGATCCCTCGGCGATCTCCGCGGAAAAGAACACCGTCTCCGAGAGCGTCGGGTGCGGATGGATCGTGAGCCCGATGTCCTCGGCGTCCGCTCCCAGCTCGAGGGCGAGCACGGTCTCGGCGATCAGCTCGCCCGCGTTCACGCCGACGATGCCGGCACCCAGGATTCGCCTCGAGCCTTTCGCGTAGATCACCTTGGTGAGGCCTTCCTCGCGGCCCATGCCGAGGGCGCGGCCGCTGGCCGCCCACGGGAACACCGCCTTCTCGTACTCGACTCCCTGGGCTTTCGCTTCGGGCTCCGACAGCCCCATCCAGGCGACCTCGGGATCGGTGTAGGCGACGCTCGGAATGGTGCGCGCCTCCCATGCGTGGTGGCTCATGCCCGCGATCACCTCCGCGGCGAGCTTGCCTTCGTGGGTGGCCTTGTGCGCGAGCATCGGCTCGCCCACGATGTCGCCGATCGCGAAGATGTGCGGCACGTTGGTGCGCATCTGGCGGTCGACGGGAATCCAGCCGCGCTCGTTCACGGTGACGCCGGCCTTCTCGGCGCCGATGTTGTTGCCGTTCGGCCGCCGGCCCACGGCAAGGAGGACGCGGTCGTAGACCTCCGGAGCGGGGCTGGCACCGCCGTCGGCGCTCTCGAAGTGGGCTTTCAGGCCCACCGAGGTCGACTCGATCCGCGCGACCTTGGTCTTGAGCAGGATCTTCTCGTAGCGCTTCTCGATGCGCCGCGCGAGAGGCTTCACGATGTCCGGATCCGCGCCGGGGATGAGCCGGTCCATGAACTCGACCACGGTCACCTTCGCCCCGAGAGCGTCGTAGACCGTCGCCATCTCCAGGCCGATGATGCCGCCGCCGATGATCAGCAGGCGCTTGGGGATGTCCTCGAGCAGGAGGGCGCCGGTGGAGTCGATGAGGCGCGGGTCCTCATAGGGGAGACCCGGGATGCGCGCCGATTGGGAGCCGGCCGCGATGATGCAGTTGTCGAAGGAGACGACCTTGCGGCCTTCCTTCGTTTCGACCTCGACGGTCTGGGGCGAGGTGAATCGCGCCTTGCCCTCCACCACCGTCACCTTGCGCGCCTTGGCGAGCCCCGCGAGTCCCTTGGTGAGCTTGGAGACGATGCCGTCCTTCCAGCCGCGCAACTTTCCAAGGTCAGTCTTCGGCGCACCGAAGGCGACGCCGAAATGGCCCATCTCGTCGGCATCGGCGATGACGCGCGCCGCATGCAGCAGCGCCTTCGAGGGAATGCAACCCACGTTGAGGCATACGCCGCCCAGCGTCGCGTAGCGCTCGACCAGGACGACCTTCTTGCCCAGGTCGGCCGCGCGGAATGCAGCCGTGTAGCCGCCCGGCCCCGCGCCCAGCACCAGGACGTCCGCGTGGAAGTCGGCATCGAGGCTTGCAAGGGTCGAGGTGAGCGCCTGCCGCACCGTCTGGCCGGACGCGGTGCCGGACGCAGCGGGTGCGGGTGCGGGTGCGGGCGCGGCTGCGGCGGCAGCGGGGGAGGCGGGCGCCGTAGCGGCAGGAGTGGGGAGGGCGTCGACAGCTTGTTCGGCGGGCTTAGGCGACGTTTGCCCGACGTCCGCGGCGTCGAGCAGCAATATCGTCGAGCCCTGCGATACTTTGTCGCCCACCTTGACGCGAATCTCCTTCACGACCCCCGAGTGCGTCGAGGGCACCTCCATCGTCGCCTTGTCGCTCTCCAGTGTGAGCAGCGAATCTTCCTGGGTCACCGTATCGCCCGGCTTCACCAGGATCTCGAGAACGGGAATATCCTTGAAGTCGCCGATATCGGGGACCTTGATCTCGATGACAGCCATGGCGGCCCTACAACATGCCGCGCCGCAGGTCGGCGATGACCTGGGCGAGGTGGGAGGTGAAGCGCGCGCCGAGGGCGCCGTCGACCACGCGATGGTCGTACGAGAGCGACAACGGCATCATCAGCCGCGGCGCGAACTCCTTGCCGTTCCAGACCGGCTTCATCGCGGCCTTCGACACGCCGAGGATCGCGACCTCGGGGGCGTTGACGATCGGCGTGAACGCCGTACCCCCGATGCCGCCCAGCGACGAGATCGAGAACGTACCGCCCTGCATATCGGCCGGCGCGAGCTTGCCCTCGCGCGCCTTCGCGGCGAGCTCCGAGCTCTCCTTTGCAATGTCGATTACGCCCTTCTTGTCGGCGTCCTTGATGACCGGGACCATCAACCCGTTCGGCGTGTCGGCCGCGAAGCCGATGTTCCAGTAGTTCTTGATGATGAGGTTGTCGCCGTCGAGCGAGCTGTTGAGCGTGGGGTACTTCTTCAGCGCGGCGACCACGGCCTTGACCAGGAAGGCGAGCGGGGTGACCTTGATGCCGGCCTTCGCGTTCTCCTCGTTCACGCGGGCGCGAAACGCCTCGAGCTCGGTGATGTCGGCCTCGTCGAACTGCGTGACGTGCGGGATCATCACCCAGTTGCGCGCGAGCGCCGGCCCCGAGATCTTCTGGATGCGCGTGAGCGGGCGCGACTCCACGGGGCCGAACTTGGCAAAATCCACCTTCGGCCACGCCGGCAGCCCCAGGTCCGCGAGGCTCCCGCCCTTCGCGCCGCCTGAGCCTGCCCCGGCAATCCCCGAGCCGGTGGCGAGAGCCTGCTTCACGAAATTCTGGATATCGTCCTTGAGGATGCGCGCCTTTGGGCCCGAGCCCTTCACGCGAGAGACATCCACACCGAGCTCGCGGGCAAAACGGCGTACGCCGGGGCTCGCGTGCGCGGGAATGTCGCGCTCGCCCGAATCGCCGGAGGCAGGCGCGGGCTCGGCGGAAGGTGCGGGCGCGGGGGTGACG
>JALYSB010000255.1 GCA_030855025.1 Pseudomonadota bacterium | reverse complement strand
CGCTGCTGATCGCGGAAACCGCGCCCGGGCCGCGCGCAACCCGCATCCGCGCGGGCGACGAGCAGGCCTTCACCCGGGCGGCCCGCGATTTCTGGGAGGAGATGAAGGGTCTGGTGCGAATCCGCGAACTCGACACCCCGGAGCCGGCGCTGCTCAGCCCCGCGCAGAGCTACTTCCTGCGCGAGAACCTCAAGCTGAGGCTGCTCGCCGCACGCGTGTCGCTGCTCGCCCGCGATGAATCGTCCTTCCGCGACGACCTGCGCGCGACCCAGGCGTGGATCGCCAAATACTTCGACGCCAGGGCGCGACCCACCGTGGCGGCCCTGGCGACGCTCAAGCAGATCTCGGATACGCCCGTTGCGATCGGGACGCCCGACATCAACGCGAGCCTGGCCGCAGTGCGCACCGCGCGCTCGAGCCGCGAGAAGCGCTAGCGATGCGATTCGCGATCTGGTCGATCATCCTCGCCGCGCTCGCCGTGGGAATCGCGCTCCTCGCGCGCAACTCCACCGGCTACGTCGTGATTTTCTCCGGCCACCAGCGCATCGAGCTCTCGCTCAACCTGCTCGCATTCCTCGTGCTCGCGGGCTACTTCGCGTTCTACTTCCTCGCGCGCATGGTGACGACCCTGGTCGCCATCCCCGCGAGGGTGCGGGCCTACCGCGCGCAACGCACCGCATCGCGCTTGCGCCAGTCGCTCAACGACGCGCTGCTCGCCTTCTTCCAGGGCCGCTACGCCTCGGCCGAGAAGAGCGCGGCCGCGGCCCTCACCGGCGACGAGACCAAGGGCGTGGCCGCGATCATTGCCGCGCGCAGCGCCCACGAGCTCGGGCGCTTCAACGAGCGCGAGCAGTTCCTCGACCACGCGAAGGGCTCCGCGCCCGATGTCGACCAGGCGCGCCTCACCACGCTGGCCGACCTGCTCGTCTCCCAGGGCCGGCACGAGGAGGCGCTCGGCGTGCTGAAGGACCTGTCGTCGCGCGACGCGCGCAACCTGCGCCTGCTGCGCCTCAAGCTCCAGGCCGAGCAGGCGCTGCGCCACTGGGACGACGTGCTCGACACGGTCGCCGCGCTCGGGAAGCTGGGCGGGATCGGTCCGGAAGAGAGCGCGGGCGTGCGCCGCGCAGCGCACCTCGGAAACCTGAACCGCAAGGCCCAGGACGCCGCGGCTCTCGCGGCCTACTGGAAGCAGATGCCCGCGGAGATGCGCACCGACGCCGCGGTGGCGGCGCCCGCGGCGCGCTATCACCTGGCTCTCGGCGGAAACGCGGAAGCCCAGGCGATCATCGAGCAAGCGCTCGAGCGCGAGTGGAATCCGACCCTGGTGGCGTTGTATGGCGATGCCGCGGGCGCCGACGCGCTCCCGCAGATCGAGCGCGCGGAAAACTGGCTGCGCGCGAACGCGCGCGATCCCGCCCTCCTCCTCGCCCTCGGCAAGCTGTGCATGCGCCAGGCGCTGTGGGGCAAGGCGCAGAGCTACATCGAGGCGAGCCTCGCGCTGGAGGCCACGCACGACGGCCACATGACGCTCGCCGCACTCATGGAACAGATCGGCAAGCCGCAGGAAGCGGTGCTGCATTTCCGCCGCAGCGCGGAGCTCGCCGGGTAATCGGCTCGACTCAGAGGGAGGCAACGATGCGCGAATATTCCGCACTGACCCTGGCCCCGCTCGCTCGGGGCGCACGCGTCGCCGAGCCGCAGCCTCCGGAACGCGTGGCGCTCGACGATCCCGCGTTCGCCGTGATGACCGACCTGCGCACGGTCCGGGCCGCCACCACCCACCCGCACGAGCCCATCGACCGGGCGCACGCCCACATGCTTCAGCGCGGCGTGCGCCTGCTCTTCGTCCTCGACGCGCACGGGGCGATCGTGGGGGTGCTGACCGCGACCGACCTGCTCGGCGAAAAGCCGCTGCGTTTCATGCAGTCGAGGGGCGCGGCGCGCGCCGATCTCGCCGTGGGCGATTTGATGACTCCGGCCTCCATGCTCGAGGCGATCCCGCTGCAGGACGTGGCGCAGATGCGCGTGGGCCACATCGTGGCCACACACAAGGCGGTGCGCCGCCAGCACATCATGGTCGCCGAGGACGGCGGCATGCGCGTGCGCGGCCTCTTTTCACTTTCGCAGGTCGCGCGCCAGCTCGGGCTGGAACTCCACACGACGGAGGTGGCGCAAACCTTCGCGGACATCGAGGCGGCGCTGGTCCGTTAGCAACTTGGGTTATCGCGAGGTCTACGAGTCGTTCCGCTGGGAGGTGCCGGCGGATTTCAATATTGCCCACTGGGCATGCCATCGCTGGGCCACGGAACGCCACCGCCTCGCGCTCTATTGGGAAGACGAGTCGGGCGAGACGCTCGCGCTCACTTATTGGGACCTGGCCCAGGCGGCCAACCGGCTGTCCAACGCGCTCGCCCAGCTGGGCGTCGCACGCGGCGACCGCGTTGCGCTGATCCTGCCGCAACGTCCCGAAACCATCGTCACCTACCTCGCCTGCTTCCAGATGGGCGCGATCGCCGTGCCGTTGTCGTTCCTCTTCGGCCCCGATGCCCTCGAGTACCGGATCGGCGATAGCGGCGCCCGGGTGGCGGTCGTGGATCCCGTGAGCGTCGCGAGCCTCGAGCCCGTGCGTTCACGCCTGCCCGGGCTCACGCACGTGATCGGCGTGGCGGGCGCCCGCGCCCCGGGACTGCTCGACTGGGATGCGCTCCTCGCCGGGGAGGCGAGGCGCTTCGAGATCGTCGCCACGCGCGCGACCGACCCCGCGGCCATCATCTATACCAGCGGCACCACCGGGCCGCCGAAGGGCGCGCTGCTGCCGCACAGCGCGCTTATCGGCAACCTGCCGGGATTCGAGCATTCGCATGACGGCTTTCCCCAGGAGGGCGACCTCTTCTGGTCCCCCGCCGACTGGGCATGGACCGGGGGCCTCTGGGACGCGCTGATGCCGACGCTCTATCACGGCCGCGCGATCCTCGGCTACCGCGGGCGCTTCGATCCCGAGCGGGCTTACTACCTCCTCCAGAAGTACGCGGTGCGCAACGCCTTCCTGTTTCCCACCGCGCTCAAGATGATGATGAAGGCGGTCCCGCATCCGCGCGCGCACTACGACGTGCAGCTGCGTTCGCTGATGAGCGGCGGCGAGCCCGTAGGCACCGCGGTCTTCGACTGGACCCGCGCCGAGCTCGGTGTCACGGTGAACGAGATCTTCGGCCAGACCGAGATGAATTACATCGTCGGCAACTCCCATCGCGTGTGGCCGGTGAAGCCCGGGTCCATGGGGCGGCCGTATCCCGGCCATCGCATCGCGGTGCTCGACGACGCCGGTGCCGAGCTCGGTCCCGGGCAGGTCGGCGACGTCGCGGTGGCACGCACCTGGATCGACGGCACGCCCGACCCGGTGTTCTTCCTCGGCTACTGGCGCAACGATGCGGCGACTGCGAGCAAGTATTCCGGTGAGTGGTGCCGCACCGGCGACCAGGCCGCGTGGGACGAGGATGGCTACCTCTGGTACCAGGGACGCGCCGACGACATGTTCAAGAGCGCCGGCTACCGCATCGGTCCCGCGGAGATCGAGAACTGTTTGGTGAGGCATCCGGCCGTCGCCAACTGCGCGGTCGTGCCC
>JALYSB010000254.1 GCA_030855025.1 Pseudomonadota bacterium | reverse complement strand
AGCAGCGCCGCCAGCTGCGCGAGCAGGCGGCGCACATGGCGGGCGAAGTCGACGCCGCGCGGCGCATCCAGATAGGCCTGCTGCCGGATCCCGGCCAGACCATGTCCGGTGACCGGCGTTTCAAGGTAGCGACCCTGCTCGAACCGGCGCGCAGCGTCGGCGGCGATTTCTACGACTGCTTCATGGTCGACGACCGGCGCCTGTTCTTCCTGGTTGCCGACGTGGCGGGCAAGGGCCTGCCGGCCGCGCTTTTCATGGCAGCCGTGAAATCGCACATCAAGAGTGCGGCGCTGCGCGGCGGAGCCGTGGGCGACGTGCTCACGATCGCCCAGGAGGAGATCACGCGCGAGAATCCCGAGCAGCTCTTCGTGACCGCGTTCGCCGCGTCGCTCGACTTGCAGACCGGCGCGCTCGAGTATGGCAACGCCGGCCACGAACCTCCGTTCCTGCGCTCGCGCAACGGCGCGCCGCAGCGGCTCGGTGCCCCCGGCGGGCCGCCGCTGTGCGTGGTCGAGGGCTACAAATTCCCGACGGACCAGCGTCAGCTGCAGGTGGGCGACTGGGTGGTCGCGGTGACCGACGGGATCACCGAGGCGATGAACCCGAGGCGGGAATTTTTCGGCGTGGAGCGGCTGCGCACGTCGCTCTCCTGGATGCCCGAGGGGGCGGCGCCGGTGGAGCTGGTCAAGCGATTGCGCGACGACGTGAGCCGCTTCGCTTCGGGCGCGGAGCTCGCCGACGACATCACCCTGGTGGCACTGCAGTGGGACGGTGCGGACGTGCGCCTAGCGCACGCTGATCTCGACCCGGCGGTTGCGAGCCTCTGAGATGTTTTCCTCGGTGGGCACGAGCAGCTCGCGCTTGCCGCGCCCGGCCGCCTGGATGCGCTCGCCAGGAAGGCCCAGCTCGACCAGCAGGTCACGCAGCCGGTCGGCGCGTGCCCGCGACAGCCGGTCGTTGTACTCCAGGCCGCCCACGGTGTCGGTGTGGCCGATCACCATGACGTCGGGCAGGGGGCGGCGCTTGAGCTCACTGAACACCTTCTCGAGCTCGACCTTGGATTCGGGAGTGAGCTCGTCCTTGCCCTCGAGGAAGTAGAGGGTGAAGCTGGTGGGCTTGCCGGGCAGCGAGGAGAGGGTCGAACCGAAGATGGTGCGCACCTCGCCCTCCGAGAGGGTCGCGGCCTCGACTCGCCCGTCGCTGCGCACGCGCTGGGCGCCATAGGCCGACTCGACCACGCCGGTCTGTGCGCCGCTCTGGACCACGATCTTTCCCACGTGGCCATCGGCCGCGGGAAGCACGACGAAAAGCGCCGGCGTCGCCGGCGCGCATGCACACCCGGCGGCGAGAATCGCCGCCGTAAAGACTGCCGCGTATTTCAGCAAGTTTTCCCTGAAGCTGCTAGTTCTTCTTGTTGCCGTCCACCTCGACCACGAACTCGGTGCCGCGCACGCCCATGATCGCGGACGGAGTGCGGATCTTCATCGAGTCCGGCGACTGCTTGACCATCTTGCCCGAGACCGCGGCCAAACGGCCCTGCCGAAGATTACCCTCGAACTCGCCCGCGTGCGTGGTGGTGTCGAACCGGTACTTGTCGATCGCGAACACGCTGTTGGGTCCGATCGAGACGAGGCTGTTGTCGGTGAAGGTGATGCCCGCCGAGCCATCGGCACCAGTGACGACGACGTCCGCGGTCTGCAGTCCGGTTCCCACCACGGCCGGGATCTTGGCCGCGCCGCGCTGGATCTGCACGGAGCCTTTCGCTACCTTGACGAGTCCGATGTCGGCCGCCATCGCGGTACCTGCGAATCCCAGGGCTGCCGCCAGAATCATTGCGTTGCGCATGCTGATCTCCTTCAATATGCTCGTTTGAGCGTCCCTATAATGCCAAATACACGCGAGGCCTGCCTGTGAACGCCGTCACAACCAGAATGGCGATGTTTCCGTCCCGGCTGGAGGCATGGAAGACGGCGCGCGCCTTCATCGAGGATTTCTGCCGCGGCGCCGAGGTGCCGCGCGACTCCTGCCTCAAGACGAACCTGGTGATCGAAGAGCTGTTCCTCAACACGGTGAAGCATGGCCACCGGGGGGGTGCCGACGCGCCGGTCTGGATCACCCTCACCTCGGATGCGGGCAAGATTTCGCTCGCCTACGAGGATAGCGCCCCGCCCTTCAATCCGTTCGCCCGGGCCACGCGCGAGATGCTCGAGGCGCTGGCAGAGACGCGCCGCGAAGGGGGCCTGGGGGTGATCCTCGCCCATGGGCTCACCTCTTCCGCCGACTATGCCTACGTGTTCGGTCGCAATCGGATCCGCCTGAAGCTCGCCTGAGGGCGCGCCACCGCGTTGTTCCAACAGCCGATATATCAGTCCCGTGCGCGAGGGGGCCGGGCGGCGGCGAGGCGCTGCTCGTGGCGTTCGAGTGGCGCGATGCTGGAGTGGGATTCGGCAGCAAGCCAGCCGCGGATGAATTCCCCCAGGTCCGGCGGCGAGCCGATCTCGCCCAGCAAGCGCGTCGCCACCGCCGAGTCGTTGGCGCGCCCGAGATCGTCCTGGATCTCGGAGAGTTCGTCCCGGTAGGCGGCAAACCGGCGGCGGCGCAGCAGCGACTCGAAGCCTTCGAGGGCGTAGCGCAGTCGCTTGGCCTCGAGCCTCAGCTGATGGCGCTCGGCCGGCGCGAGCGCCGAGAGTTGGCGCGCGCCCGCCACCAGCCGCTTGTGGCCCTTGGCGACCACGCGTGCGGCGAATTCGGGGAGGGGCTCGGCAGCGCCGGGCGCTTGCGGCGCAGACGTGGCGAGCCAGCGCGCGAGCCCCAGCACCAGGTGTGCATAGCGGGGCGAGAGGAGCGCTTCGCGCAGCCGCAACCGAGCGGCCTTGCGGCGAGCGGCCACGCGCGAGCGCATCGAGCGCGCCGCGCGGAGATTGCCATGGGCCTTCAGGATCGCGGGCAGGGTCTGGGTTGCGAGGACATCCCAATCGCGCGCGGGGCCTGTCTGCTGCGCGATCCAGCGCAGCTCGACGCGTACCTGGGCCTCGAATTCGGGCTCGATGCGCTTGCGGAAAACGCGCAGCGCCGAGCGCAACCGCCGCAGCGCCACGCGGAATTGGTGCAGGTACTCCGGATCGCGCGCGGCGAGGACTCCATGCTCGTTCGCCTGCAGTTGCTCGAGGGCCGCGGCGACCATCGTGCGCGCGGCCCCTCCATGCGCTTGGCCCGCGGACAGTTCGATCTGGCTCGCCTTGACCGGTGCCGAGGCCTCGCCGCGCGCGAGCCGATACCCGCGCTGCGCCTTGGTGACGGCGCTCGGGCGCAGCGGGGCGTGGTCGACGAGCTGCGCGGCGAGCTCGAAGACGGCAAGCGGGTCGCCGGCCACGCTTTCGATCTCGACTTCCGCGACCGGCTCGGTCTGCTCGGCGCGAGACACCTTGCCGTGGTCGAGGGCCACCTCGACCCGGTTGCCGGGAGAAACCTCGATCTCCCACGTGGTGCGCCGCATGTCCACGTGGAAAATTTCACCGAGGCGCTGGGCGAGGTGCGGCAAGTCGCCGAGCGGGGTCGCGGCGAAGAGCACCAGGTCGAGCGCGGGCCGGGGCCGGTCGAACTCCCACTCCTCCCGCGCGTGCAGCCCGCCCGCGCCGCTCGCACCCGCCTTGAGAGTCTGGAC
>JALYSB010000089.1 GCA_030855025.1 Pseudomonadota bacterium | reverse complement strand
CTCCCTACTGGGAGTGAAAACGGGGAGGAAGGCACCGAGCGCCATCGACAGGCCCGCGAGTGACACCAACTCGGCGATGCCGATCACCAGCAGTAACGCGAACGCGGTGAAGAGCTCGCGCAGGCGCGCCTTGGCGATGAGACGCAGCAGGGGGCGCGTGAGGTAGCGCCCGATGAAAACCACGCCCGCGATGGCGGCCGACGCGAGGAGGAGTTTCTGCCAGAGCGGTTCGCCGCCCGCCTTCCCCGCGTGGCCGAGGAGCGGTACCAGCGCGATCAACGGGATTGCGGCGATGTCCTGGAACAGCAGGACCGCGAAGGCGGAGCGGCCGGTCGGAGTGCCGAGCTCGTTCCTTTCGATCATCGCCTGGATCGCGATCGCCGTGGACGAGAGGGCGAGCGCGAGGCCTCCGACCAACGCCGCCTGCCAGGGGAGCCCGAGGGCCAGGAGGAGCGCGCCGATGGCGGCGCCGCACAACGCGAGCTGCAACGCGCCGCCCCCGAACACCTCACGGCGCATTGAAAGGAGCCGGCGCGGATCGAGCTCGAGCCCGATCACGAAGAGCATCAGCACCACGCCCAGCTCGGCCAGCGCGTGCGTGGTCTCGACGTCGCCCACGAGCTTGAACCCGAAGGGACCGATGAGGGCGCCCGCGATGAGGTAGCCCAGCACCGAGCCGAGGCCCGCGCGCGCGGCGAGGGCCACGCACACCACCGCGGCGCCAAGGAAGATCAGGGCCTCATGCATCGCCATCTCCGTTTTCCGTTCGCCAGGCTTCGAGTCGCGCGCGCAGCCCCGCACCCATCTGGGCCATCGCTTCGGGCGAGACGAAGTTGGCGCCGTGGAGCGCGAAGGGCTCGAGCCAGCGCATGCCGCAATAGCGCATGGTCTGCGCCACCACCGGCGCGAATGCCTCGAACGGATGCGCGTGCCGCCCCTCGGGAGAATAGGCCGCGTCGTCGCCGCCGCTCGTGGTGACCCACAGGCAGTCCTTGCCCGCGAGCGCGGTGCCACCCTCGCCGTACGCCCAGCCCTTGACCAGAACTTCGTCGAACCAGTGCTTGAGGATCGCGGGCGTGGTGTTCCAGAAGATCGGATGCATCAGGACCACCAGGCGCGCGCGCTCGAGCGCCCGCCGTTCGCCCTGGGGATCGATGTCGAAATCGGGATACAGGTCGTAGAGCGAGCGCACCTCGAGGCGCGGCATGCCGCGGATCGCGGCGAGGAGCGCGCCGCCCGCGCGGGAGCGAGTCGGATAGGGATGCGCGTGGATCACCAGGATCACGGCGCCATCCAACGCTGCAGCGCGCGCCACGGCAGTTTGTCGAGCACGATACCGGCGAAGATCGCCGCGCCGATCCAGTTGTTGTGCAGGAAGGCCTTGAAGGCCCCCTCGCGCGCGCGTCCACGGATAAGCCGGTAATGGTTTGCCGCGAGGATCGTGGCGACAGCCAGCCCCCCGAAGTATCCGAAGCCGTAGCGCTGCCACAGGCCGATCGATGCCATCGCGAGAAGGAACGCTGCGTAGCAAGCCATCACCGCGAGCACGTCGAATCGGCCGAACAGGATCGCGGAGGTGCGGATGCCGATGCGGCGATCGTCGTCGCGGTCGACCATGGCGTATTCGGTGTCGTAGGCGATGGTCCAGAGGACGTTGGCCGCAAGCAGCGCCCAGGCGAGCGGGGGCACGCGGCCCGTGGTCGCGGCGAACGCCATCGGAATGCCGAATCCGAAGGCCACGCCAAGCCACGCCTGCGGCATCCAGAAGAAACGCTTGGTGAACGGGTAGACAACCGCGATCGCGAGTGCCGCGAAAGAGAGCCCCACGGTGATGCGGTTGAACTGCAGCACGATGGCGAAGGCGGCAGCCGCGAGGACCGCCGCGACGGCGAGCGCCTCCCACGGGCGGATCAGGCCCGCGGCGAGCGGCCGATCGCGCGTGCGCTCGACGCTCGCATCGAATTTGCGGTCCGCAAAATCGTTGAAGGCGCACCCGGCCGAGCGCATCAGCACCGTGCCGAGCACGAAGAGCCACAGCACCAGCGGGTGCGGCATTGGCGGGCGCGCGAGCCACAGCCCCCAGAGCGTCGGCCACAGCAACAGCAGGATGCCGATGGGGCGATCGAGGCGGACCAGCTTTTCGTACGCGTCGAGGCGCGCGATGACCTTGTTCATGCCTTGAGGAAGAACTGGCGGCTCCCGAGCCAGCGGTCGACGTGCTTCATGATGGTGGGCGAATTTGCCTGAAGCAGTTCGTCGGCGGTCGCGCGGGCGAGCTCGATCAGGTCGGTATCGCGCTCGAGATCGGCGAAGCGCAGCAGCGGCGCGCCGCTCTGGCGGGCGCCCAGGTACTCGCCGGGGCCGCGCAGCAGCAGGTCCTGGCGCGCGATCTCGAAGCCGTCGTGGCTTTCGTAGATCACCTTCAGGCGTGCGCGCGCGGCCTCCGAGAGCGGCTGGTAGTACAGCAGGATCGCGAGGCTCTGCTGCGAGCCGCGTCCCACGCGCCCGCGCAGCTGGTGCATCTGCGCGAGCCCCATGCGCTCGGCGTGCTCGATCACCATGAGGGTCGCATTGGGCACGTCGACACCCACCTCGATCACCGTGGTGGCGACCAGGAGCTGGATCTTCTTCGCCTTGAAGTCGGCCATGACCTGGGCCTTCTCGGCGGCCTTGAGGCGCCCGTGCACCAGGCCCACGGCGAGGTCGGGAAACGTGGTGCGCATCGTCTCGAAGGTCTCGATGGCGGTCTGCAGCTGCAACGCCTCCGACTCCTCGATGAGCGGGCAGACCCAGTAGGCCTGCGCGCCGTCGCGGCAACTTTCGCGCACGCGCGCGATCACGTCGTCGCGGCGCTCTTCGGAGACGAGCTTCGTGACCACCGGCGTGCGCCCCGGCGGCAGCTCGTCGATCACGGTCACGTCGAGGTCGGCGTAGTAGCTCATCGAGAGGGTTCGCGGAATCGGGGTGGCGCTCATCATCAGCTGGTGCGGCTCGCCGGCGCCGCTCTTGGAGGCGAGCGCCAGGCGCTGCTCGACACCGAAGCGGTGCTGCTCGTCGACGATCGCGAGCCCCAGTCTTGCGAACTTCACCTCGTCTTGGAAAAGCGCGTGGGTGCCGATCGCGAGCTGCGTCTCGCCCGCGGCGATCGCCTCGATCGCGATCTTCTTCGCGCGCGCCTTGAGGCTGCCCGACAGCCACGCAATCTTGACTCCGAGGGGCTCGAGCCAATGGCCGAGCTTGAGGAAGTGCTGCTCGGCCAGGATCTCGGTCGGCGCCATCAGGGTCGCCTGGTAGCCGTTCTCGATCGCCTGGAGCGCGGCGAGTGCCGCCACCAGCGTCTTGCCGCTGCCGACGTCGCCCTGTAGCAGGCGGCGCATCGGATGGGGTGCCGCGAGGTCCTTCGCGATCGCGGCCTGCGCCTGGCGCTGCGCGCGGGTGAGCGCGAAGGGCAGCGATTTCACCAGCGCATTGGTGAGCGTGTGCGCGGCGGGCAGCTTCGGCGCCACCTTGGCGCGCCGCTCCCGGTAGGCAATGCGCATCGCCAGCTGCTGCGCGAGGATCTCGTCGAACTTGAGCCGTCGCCACGCGGGGTGGGTGCGCTCGTCGAGGCTCGTCGCATCGACCTTGGGTGGCGGGCGATGCAGGAACAGGACACTTTCGCGAAAGCCGCCAAGACGCAGTTTCGCCAGGCGCTTGTCATCCAACGTGTCCTCGAGGGCGAGGGTGTCGAGCGCGTCGGCGATCTTCTCGCGCAGAAGCGATTGCGAAAGCCCCGCAGTGGTCGGATAGACCGGTGTCAGCGACTTCGACAGCGGTGCCCCTTTCTGCACGATGCGGTACTTGGGATGCACCATCTCGTCGCCGAAGAACCCGGGGCGGACCTCGCCGAAGAGGCGCACCGTCTTGCCCGCGACGAACTGCTTCTGCTGGCTCGGATAGAAATTGAGGAAGCGCACCCAAAGCTCGTCCTCGCCGTCGATGAGCTTGACCACCAGTGTGCGGCGCGGCCGGAACTGCACCTTGGCCTCGACCACTTCAGCCTCGACCAGCGCGGGCTCGCCGGGACGCACGTCGGAAAGCCTGGTGAGCCTGGTCTCGTCCTCGTAGCGCAACGGCAGGTGCAACGCGAGGTCGAGTTTCGTGCGGATGCCGAGCTTCTCGAAGCGGCTCTTGTTGTCAGCGCTGACCGCCAGACCAGCCATCAACCTCGGACTTTCAACAGGGTGTCCGGCGATTTTATCTTAGGGGCCCACAACGAGCTTCGGGATATCGCCAGGGCGCCTGCAATGAAAAAGGGCACGAGGCCGAAGCCCCGTGCCCTTGCAGAGAACGCGTGACGGTTACGGGTCGACGCGAACGAGTGTCACCGGCAGGCCGGAGGACCCTGTGTAGGCAACCGAACCCATGTACTTCGTGCCGGAAGTAAGACCGCTGAAGGTCAGTCCGATGGCTCCTGTCGTACCGATGGTCGCCGTGGCAGGGAAACTCACCGTCATGTTGCCCGCGGCGGCGCTATCAACCAGCCAGGTGTGCAGCTTGAACGGGCTGGAGCCCGCAACCCCCCAACCGTGCACCACTACCTTGTAGGTGCCGGCGACCGGGTTCACGAGGTTCACCTCTTCGGCGGAAGTGCCGCTGCCGCTGCTGCCCTGCAGCGTAGTGCCACGGAACACGCAAAGATCGATGTCCGCGCCGGCGCTCACGTCAGCATCAAAGAGCGAGAACCGTGCGTGCGTGGTACCGGCCGGAATGACCACATCGATCAGCTGCGCGTTGGGCGTCGACAGGCTGCAGGATCCGTTGGTCGAATCGTCAGCCACCGTGCCCGACGTCAATGCCGCCGGGACCAGCCCACGCGCCGCAGCGGTGAACGGCCCCGAGAAGCCGAACGTCACGTTGTAGCTGACCGGGCTCCCGTTGCTAAACACCGACACCGGGGCTGCCATCGCTACCGGCGCGACGACCATCGGAACGCGGACCGTGTGGCTTGCGCTGGTGAGCCGGAGCTGTCCACCGGTGTAGGCGTTCAGCGCGGCGGTCGTGCGCAGGAACTTCACAGAGAACGCCTTGGTCTCGCCAGGAAGGAACGTCATAGGCGCGGGAAGGGTCACGGTGAAGCCCGTCATGCCTGTCACCGACGCGGTGAACGTCTGCGAGCTTCCGCTGACGTTGGTGACGCGGCGCGTCACCTCCTGCACACCAGCCATGTCCCCGATCGCAATCGACGCCACGTTAAAGTTGCTCGGGTCGATGCCCTGTCCGGGCAGGCAGAAGCTTCCCGGTTGCGTGCCGCAGATAAATGCCATCCAGTCGGCAAAGCCCGAATCGAACACCAGCCCCGGGTTGGCGGCCACGTTCGGCTGCACGTGCCCGGCGCCCTGGCGGAAGATCACTATCGGGTTCGTGTTCGGGCCATCGAGCACGTCACCGGCGGTGGTCATCAGTGCCGACTTGATCGCCATCGGCGACCAGTCGGGATGGAGCTCCTTGAACAGCGCAGCCAAGCCCGCTACGTGGGGGCTCGACATCGAGGTACCGCTATAGAGCGCGAACAGGTTGCCGCCGTTGTTCGGAGGCGCGACGGCCGCGAGGATGTCCTGGCCGGGTGCGATGAGGTCGGGCTTCAACAGGTCGCCGTTGCCGGCGAGCAGCGGGCCGCGCGAGGAGAACGAGGCCGTGAACGGCGCCGCGGCGGTCGTCACGATCGTCGACTGCGCGATCGACGCAGTCGCGGCCGCGGGGTCGGACGCGATGTACGCCTTGATGGCGAGACCGCTCGTTGCGACGATGTGCACGGTCGGGACCGCATGCACCAGCGCCAGGAGATTGGTTCCGCCCACCGGGTCGTTGTAGAGAACGACTCCGGCACCGCCGGCAGCAGCAACTGCGCCCGTCTTGTTGACCAGGGCGGTCGCTCCGCGCTTGCACAGCACGATCTTGCCTGCGACTTTTGCAGGATCGAGTACCGCCACGCCCGCGTTGTCCGCGGCGCTGTAGCAAAGCTGGACCTTGACCGCGTCCGCGCCGGCAAGGCCGGCCGAGGCCGCATCGATCAGGGACTTCGGGCCCACCGCGTTCGCAAACGAGGCGCCGGTGTATGTGACGCCATTGCCCAACGTCACCGCTCCGGTTCCGTTGCGATTGTGGGTGCCCGCCGCGACGGTGGTGAGCCACGGTCCCGGGTGAGCGACGGTGAAAGTCGTCGGTCCGCTATTGCCTGCCGAAGCGGCAACGAAGACGCCGGCATCGGCCGCGAACATGAAGGCGATCTCGACCGCGTCGCGGAAATTGGTGCGCGTTCCGCTGATCGAGAAGTTGATCACGTCTACGCCGTCAGCAACCGCTTGATCGATGGCAGCGACGCTGTCGGAGCCGAAGCAACCGCCGCCCGTGGGCGTGTCCGCCCAGCAGACCTTGTAGGTCGCGATGCGGGCTCGCGGCGCAATGCCGTTGATGCTGCCGAGCGCGGCCGCGAGGCCAGTAGCGGGAACGCTGGCATTGCCTCCCGCCGTGCTGGACGTGTGCGTGCCGTGGCCGCCCCAGTCGCGCGGCGAGATGAATTCGAAGGGGAAAAGTGCCTTGACTTCGGCGCTACCGCCCCAACCGGCGTTGTAATAGCGCGCGCCGATCAGCTTCTGGTTGCAATCCGTGCCGGTGAAGGCCTCACCCGGCGTGCACTTGCCGTGCCATCCCGGAATCTGCTGGTACCCGAGCTTGCCGTCTCGGGTGGCGTTGCCGTTGACGCCGGTGCGGTCCGAGAAGCTGCCATGCCCGGGCCACACGCCGCTGTCGACGATGCCGATGATGACGTTCTCGCCCCGCGCGCGCGACCACAATCCGACCGGAGCGGGTTGAGTCAACCCCAGGAATGCGGGCGTAGTGGACGTGTCCATCTCGTAGAGCTGGTCCTTCTCGACCGACAGGACGCCGGGAGCGCTCTTGAGCGCCTCCGCCTGGGCGGGCGTCAGGCCCGCGGCGAACCCGTTGAAGGAGTAACGGTAGGAATACTCCTTACGCCCGCCAACGCGTGCGACGGCGTCATCGTGCCGCGCGTCCAGGTAGCTGGCGTAGCGAACCACCTTGGAATCGTTCGGGTTGATCTTGGTGCCCTTCCGGGGCTTGGTAGCTTGCAAGCCCGGGATGCCGCCCTCGTAGGCGACGACGGGGCTGTCCGCCATCCGGACGATGTAGAGATCGTTGGCCCGCTTGCCGCGGGATTTTCCCGAAACCGCATCATCATGGTCGGGATTGGCGATCGCCACCGGCGCGATGGTTGCGACGCCCAACGCCAGCGCGGCGGACAAAAGCGCGCCTCTGCTTTTCCTGGATAGCATGAACTTCTCCCTTGTGCTTTTGACTATGAAAGCCGATGGGTACCGGCCCCGTGGGCGACCGCCCTGGATAAAAGCGGCGCGATGAAGAACGTAGCAGAAATCGTGACGTTTTGTGACAAATCTCACAAATCGTAAATGGTGCGCTGCGGCATTCAAAACGCCGCGCCTACCCCACGGATTTGGCTGCGTCAATCCTGACCCATGAGCCGCATGGATGCCGACCCGTGCCGCGCGCGGCGGGGTTTTCAGCCTTTGACGGTCGCCTGAGCGGCCGTGGACGGCGCCAGTGCCTCTTCGCGTGTGCCGAGGAAGAGGATCGCGTCTATTTCCACATCCGCGCCTCGCGGCAAGGATGCCACGCCGATGGCGGCACGCGCGGGATAGGGCTCCGCGAAATAACTCGCCATCACCTCGTTCACCGTGGTGAAGTTGGCGAGGTCCGTGAGATAAACCGTGACCCGCACCACGCGATCGAAATCGCCACCCGCCTCGCGGCATACCGCGCGCAGGTTGTCGAAGACTCGCCTCACCTGTTCCTCGAACGGGCCGTCGACCAGCTTCATGGTCTTCGGATCCAGGGGAATCTGGCCCGATAGATACACCGTGTCCCCGGCACGGACCGCCTGCGAGTAAGTGCCGATCGCCGCCGGCGCCTCGGGAGTCGTGATCGATCTCATGTCTTCTTTTTCAGGCGGGTGATGCGCACGACTTCCGGGATGCGCCGCAGGCGCCGGAACACGTGCGCGAGGTGCATGCGGTTCTTCACCTGGATGGTGAAGACGATGGTGGTGTAGGCCGAGCTCGCCGAGGGCTCCGTCTCGATATGGTCGATGTTGGAGTCGGCTTCCGACACCTCGGCGGCGAGGCGCGCGAGCACCCCGCGGGTGTTCTGCGCGGTGAGGCGCACGTTCACGTCGAACAGCCGGTCCGGCGACGGATCCCACTGCACGTCCACCCACTTCTCGGGGTCGAAGTGGAATGGGTGAATCGCGGGGCAGTCGTGGGTGTGGATCACCAGGCCCTGGCCCTTCTTGATCTGCGCGATGATCGGATCGCCGGGGATCGGGCGGCAGCACGGCGAGAACTGCACCGCGAGGCCCTCGGTTCCCCGGATCGTGATCGAGTCCAGTCGCGGCGGCTCGCCATCGCCCGGCGGCTCGGCGATCGCGAGCAGCTTCTTGGCGACCACGACCGCGAGGCGCTTGCCGAGGCCGATGTCCGCGAGTGCCTCCTCCCGCGTCTTGGCGCTGTCGCCCTTGAAGAAATGCGCCCAGTGCATGTCGCCAATCTCGTCGGGATTGGCCTTGAGCGAGCGCAGCGCCTGCACCAGCAGCAGCTCGCCCACTTCCGCGGATTCCTGCAGCTGCATCGTCTTGAGGTAATGGCGGATGTGGGAGCGCGCCTTGCCGGTGGCGACATAGGAGAGCCACACCGGGTTCGGGCGCGCCTGCGGGTCGGTCACGATCTCGACGCGGTTGCCGTTGCGCAGCACCGTGCCGAGCGGCACCGGCTCGCCGTCCACCTTGGCGGCCACGCAATGGTTGCCGACGTCGGTGTGCACGGAGTAGGCGAAATCGATCGCCGTGGCGCCTTTCGGCAGCGCGAAGATCTTGCCCTTGGGCGAGAACACGTAGACCGCGTCTGGGAAGAGATCCACCTTGATGTGCTCGAGGAACTCCAGCGCGTCGCCCGACTCGCTCTGGATCTCGAGGAGCGACTGCAGCCACTGGTGAGTCTTGAGCTGCACGTCCTTCGCCTCGGTCTCCACGCTCTTGTAGATCCAGTGCGAGGCCACCCCGGCTTCGGCGACCTTGTGCATGTCGGAGGTGCGGATCTGGATCTCGATCGGCATGCCGAACGGGCCGAAGAGCGTGGTGTGCAGCGACTGGTAGCCGTTCGCCTTCGGGATCGCGATGTAATCCTTGAACTTGCCCGGGATCGGCTTATAGAAGGTGTGGAGCGCGCCGAGGGCGAGGTAGCACGCCGACACGTCGGGCACGATGATGCGAAAGCCGTAGATGTCGAGCACCTCGGAGAACGAGATGTTCTTCTCCTGCATCTTCTTGTAGATCGACGAGATGTGCTTCTCGCGCCCGGTCACCTGGGCGTCGACCTTGTAATCCTTGAGCCGCGCCTGGATCGAGTCCTGGATCTTGCCGATGGCGTCGCGCCGGTTACCGCGCGCGCGCTTGAGCGCCTTGTCCAGCACCTTGAAGCGGGTCGGATGGAGATAGTGGAAGCCAAGATCCTCCAGCTCGTAATAGAGCGAGATCAGGCCCATGCGGTTGGCGATCGGGGCGTAGATCTCGAGCGTCTCGCGCGCGATGCGCTCCTGCTTCTCGGTGGGCACCGCTTCGAGCGTGCGCATGTTGTGCAACCGATCCGCCAGCTTGATCAGGATCACGCGCACGTCGCGCGCCATCGCGAGCAGCATCTTGCGGAAGTTCTCCGCCTGGGCGTGCAGGAGCGATGTGAACTCGATGCGGTCGATCTTCGACACGCCGTCGACCAGGTCGGCGACCGGCTTGCCGAAGGTGCGTGCGATCTCGCTCTTGGTGGTGGCGGTGTCCTCGACCACGTCGTGCAGGAGTGCCGCCATCAGCGCCTGCGCGTCGAGGTGCCACTCAGCGAGGATTTTCGCGACCGCCAGCGGGTGGGTGATGTAGTGCTCGCCGCTCGCGCGGTATTGCCCGGAGTGCGCGGTGCGCGCGACCTGGTAGGCCTGCTCGATCTGCTCGACGTCGCGGGGCTTGAGGTAGCCCAGGACTGCGGTCAGCTCCTCGGGACCGGGCCCCGGCAATGCGCTGCCCGCGGCCTTCAGGCCGCTTGTTGTCCCCGTGTGGACACCGAGCGCAGGCATCGGAATCCGGTGTCAGACACCAATTTCAGCCCGTGAAAATTGGTGTCTGACACCAGTTTTTTCAGAGCACCGGCGGAACCGGAACCGGCGGGTTGAGCAGCTCGCGGCCGACCTTGCCGCTGGCGATCTCGCGCAGCGCGATCACCGTGGGCTTGTCCTTGTTGGCATCGACCAGCGGGGTCGCGCCGAGGGCGATCTGGCGCGCGCGGTGGGTTGCCGCCAGCGTGAGCTCGAAACGGTTGGGGAAGTGCTTGATGCAGTCGTCGACAGTGATGCGGGCCATGGCGCGGTCTCCAGTTACCTGAATTCGTCTATGAGCTTCGTCTGGCGGATCGCCTGCTGCGCGCGCGACACACGCGTCGCACGCACTATCGCCAGCAGGTCGTCAAGCGCCGAATCGAAGCTATCATTGACAATTATATATTCAAATTCAAGAACATGCGATATTTCTTCGCGGGCGCTGGCCAGCCGTCTCGCGATCGCCTCCGCGGAGTCCTTGCCGCGCCCCTTCAGGCGCCGGGCGAGCTCCGCAAGTGACGGGGGCAGAATGAAAATTCCCGTCATCGCCGGGAAGAGCTGGCGCACCTGGCGCGCCCCCTGCCAGTCGATTTCGAGCAGCACATCGTGGTCGCCCGCGAGGCTCTGGTCGATCCAGCGCTTGCTGGTGCCGTAATAGTTGCCGTAGACGTTGGCGTGCTCGAGGAACTCGCCCGCGCCGATCATCTTCTCGAACTGCTCGCGCGGGACGAAATAGTAATCGACGCCCTCCACCTCCCCTTCGCGCGGGGCGCGGGTGGTGTACGACATGGAAAGCTTCACGTTGGGGTCGCGCTGGAGGAGCTCCGAGACCAGGCTGGTCTTCCCGGCGCCGGACGGGGCCACGACTACGAAGAGGTTTCCTTGGGACGGACCCTGTTTCATGACGTGGCCTGGTTTAGGGTCCGTCCCAGGTTCTACTCAATGTTCTGGACCTGCTCGCGCATCTGCTCGATCAGCACCTTGAGCTCGACCGAGATGCGCGTCATCTCGTTGGCGACCGACTTTGAGCCGAGGGTGTTCGCCTCGCGATTGAGCTCCTGGCAGAGGAAGTCGAGGCGCTTGCCGCACGCACCCCCGCGGTCGAGCACGCGGCGAAACTCCCCCACGTGGGTGGTGAGGCGCTGCAGCTCCTCGTCGACGTCGATGCGCGCGGCGTAGAGGACGATTTCCTGGTGGACTCGTTCATCCGAAGGCGCGGCGCCGGCCTCGGCGATCTTCGCCGCGAGCTTGTCCTGGAACGCCTTCACGGCTCCGGGGAGCAGGGGCTGCGCTTCGCGCACCAGCTTCGCCATGCTGTCGAGGCGATCGCGCAGAACCTGCTCGAGCTTGGCGCCCTCGCGCATGCGCGAGGCATCGAGCTCTGCAATCGCGCGGCCGAGCAGGCCCAGTAACTCGTCCTTCAGCTTGTCGGGCGAGAGCGATGCATCGGCGAGCACCCCGGGCCAGTGCAGAACCTCGGAAACCGACAGCAGCCGCGCTTCCGGAAAGCGGCGACGCACCTCGTCGGAAGCGGCGCTCAGGGCGGCCATCGCCTGCGAATCGGGCACGACCGAGCGCTGCGCCGTGGACGTCGGCGTGTAGGTGACGCGGCAGTCGACCTTGCCGCGCGTGAGGCGCGCTGCGACCGCTTCGCGCATCGCGGGCTCCAGCGGGCGCAGCTCTTCCGGAATGCGTGTCTGGAACTCGAGGTAGCGATGGTTGACGGTCTTCAACTCCACCCCGAGGCTTCCCTGGGCGCTTTCGTGCGCGGCGGCGGCGAAGCCGGTCATGCTGGCGATCATCTGGAGGGCTCGGGAATTCGCCTTTACAAGGCGGGAGGGAGTGCCGACAATTGGACCGAATTATATCGGAACCCCCTGCTCCAATGCCCCAACAGGCGAACCAGCCGTTGCCCGCCGGCTACGTGCTGAACGGCTATCGCATCGAAAAGCCCCTGTCCTCGGGCGGGTTCAGCATCGTCTACCTCGCGCGCGACGAGGCGGGCACGCCCTTCGCGATCAAGGAGTACCTGCCCTCGTCGCTGCCGCTGCGCACCGAGGGCACCGAGATCAACCTGGCCGATGAGGCGAACCTTTCGGTCTTCCGCCATGGTCTCAAGTGCTTCTTCGAGGAAGGGCGCGCGCTCGCGATGATCACGCACCCGAACGTGGTGCGCGTGGAGAATTTCTTTCGCGCCAACGAGACCTGCTACATGGTCATGCAGTACGTGCGCGGGCGCACGCTGCAGTTCCACATCCAGCGCA
>JALYSB010000088.1 GCA_030855025.1 Pseudomonadota bacterium | reverse complement strand
GTGAAGGGATCATCCGCATCGCCGATGTCACCCAGGACCCGCGCTATGGACAGTGGGCCCCCCACCACGGCATGCCGCCGGGCCACCTTCCGGTGCGCAGCTACCTTGCAGTGCCGGTGGCATCGCGCTCGGGGGAAGTGATCGGCGGCCTCTTCTTCGGGCATCCGCAGCCCGACGTGTTCACCGCAAGGAGCGAGCGGCTCATCGCCGGCGTGGCGGCGCAGGCCGGGGTTGCGATCGACAACGCGCGCCTTTACGAGAAGGCGCAAAAGTCCGCCGAGGAGCGCAGCCAGCTCCTCGAGAGCGAGCGGCACGCGCGCGCGGGCGCGGAGCGCGCCAACCGCATGAAGGACGAGTTCCTCGCGACCCTTTCGCACGAGCTACGCACGCCACTGAGCGCGATCCTCGGCTGGTCGCACCTCTTGCGCAGCCGCCCGGTGGGCGAAGCGGAGATAAAGAAGGGGCTCGAGACCATCGAGCGCAACGCGCGTATGCAGACGCAGCTGATCGAGGACCTCCTCGACATGAGCCGCATCACCTCCGGCAAGATCCGGCTCGACGTCCAGCCGCTGATGCCCTCGACCTTCATCGAGTCCGCGCTCGAGACCGTCCGGCCTGCCGCCGAGGCGAAGGGCGTGCGCCTCGACAGCACGCTCGATCCCGCGGCCGGGCCGGTTTCGGGAGATCCCGGTCGGCTTCAGCAGGTGGTCTGGAACCTGCTCACCAACGCGATCAAGTTCACGCCGAAGGGCGGGCGCGTGCAAGTCATCCTCGCGCGCGTCAATTCCCACGTCGAGGTGAGCGTCTCGGATACCGGCGCGGGGATCGCACCCGAGTTCGTCGAGCACGTCTTCGAGCGTTTCCGCCAGGCCGATTCTTCGACCACGCGCCAATTCGGCGGGCTGGGCCTGGGGCTTGCGATCGTACGCAACCTGATCGAGCTCCACGGCGGCACGGTCCACGCGCAGAGCGCCGGCATCGGAAAGGGCGCCACCTTCACCGTCCACCTACCCCTCACTGCGGTCCAGCGGACCGAAGGCGCGGTGACGCGCGAGCATCCGCGCGCGCTCCAAGTGGTGCTGGGGGGCGATTTCAAGGTCGTCGACCTGTCGGACGTGAAGGTGGTGGTCGTCGACGACCAACCCGACGCGCGCGAGCTCGTCGCGCGCATCCTGTCCGAATGCGGCGCGCAGGTGTTCATCGCCGACGGCGCCAAAACCGCGCTCGCGCTGGTCGAGAGCGAGCATCCCCACGTGCTGGTGAGCGATATCGGCATGCCGGAGGTCGACGGCTACGAGCTGTTGAAGCGCATCCGCGCCCTCGGTCCCGAGCGCGGCGGGAGGGTCCCGGCAATCGCTCTCACCGCCTTCGCGCGCTCCGAGGACCGCACGCGTGCGTTGCACCGCGGCTTCCAGGTGCACGTGTCTAAGCCGGTCGAGGCCGCGGAGCTGATTGCCACGGTTGCGAGCGTCGCGGGTCGCACCGGGCCGGGCGAGGGCGCATAATGATCCCTCGCAAGGGGAGAGCAAGATGAAAGACGAAGTGAAGGCACGGCTGCAGCTCGCTGCAGCCCGGGTCCGGGCAGCGGCCGACCGGCTGGTGGCAAAGCCGGCGGAAACCCGGGTGTCCCATCCGGAAATCGATCCGCACACGGGCTACGCCCGCTCGCGGATCATCCAGGCGAAGAAGCGCTAGGCGGCGGCTCTCAGGGGTTGGAGGTCACCACCAGCGCGGTCGCCTCGCCGTCGAGGGCGCGCCCGCGGTGCGGCAGGCGTGAATCGAAGTAAATGCTGTCCCCGGGCGTGAGGATCACCTTGTCGCTGCCCGCCTGCCATTCGACGCGCCCGCTGAGGACGAACAGGAACTCCTCGCCCTCGTGCTCGAAGAACACGTGCTTGTCGATCTGCGAGGGAAACGTGAACAGGAACGGCTCCATCTTCTTGTGCGACTTGGTATCGGCCAGGCTCACGTAGTCGTAGCCGAAAGCGGTCCCCCCGCGCACCACCGGCAGGCGCTCGTTCGAGCGCACCAGCGTGAACGCGCGGCTGCTTCCCGTGGCGGGGTCGTGCAGGAGCTCCGTGATCTCGGTCTTCAGCGCGTGGGCGATGCGCGACAGCGTGCCGATGGGAGGGACCTTCCTCGAGTTCTCGATCTTCGACAGGTAGCTCTTGGTGAAGCCCGTTTGCGATGCGAGCTGGTCGAGCGTGAGGCCCGATTGCGTCCGCAGCTTCGCGACCCGCTCGCCGATGATCGACTCGGTGGTTTTCTTCGGCACGCGCGCCTTTGCGCTCATGGCTGCGGGCCGCCCGCCTGCGCGGCCAGCACCACCGTGGGCAGGCGGGCCGCATTCGCGGAGTAGGCGGCCGAATACTCGATGATTCGCGCCGTTTCCGCGGCCACGCGCGGGCCGAGGAATCGCTCGAGCAAGTAGAGCGTCATGTCGATGCAGAGCGTGACGCCGCCCCCGGTCAGCACCGCGCCGCAGTCGACCAGGCGCGCATCGATCGCCTGGATCGCGGGGTGGCGGCCGCGCATGAGCGACAGCGGCGAGACTTCGGCGCCGATCACCTCTCGCTTCGTGGTGGCCGGCAGCCCGTCGAGCACGCCCGCTGCGGCGAGGATCATGCCACCGGTGCATACCGCGGCAACCTTGGCCGTGCGGGTCGCGGCCCGGACATACGCGAGCGTGGCCTCGCTCTGGACCTGTTGCTGCCAGCCCGCGCCGCCGGTGACGATCAGCACGTCGGCGCGCGGCGCATCGTCGTAGCCATGGTCCGCCACGACCTTGAGCCCGTTGGCGAGCTCGACCACGCCCGCCGTCTGGGCGACGGTGAAGATCGAGATCTCGGGGGCGACGCGACGCGCCATCGACAGCACGCCGAAGGTGGCCAGGTCGATCGGCTCGGCGTCGCGATATATGAGGATGGCGAAGCGCATGGGTGGCTCCAGACGGGGAATATCCCGATGTTGACCAAAAGTTTCCCAATAGGCAATATGGGGCCAGCCACCCCGGGAGACCGTATGACCAATCGCCGCCGCTTCCTCGCCGCCAGCACCGGCACCGCCATCGCCGGTTTCCCGATGATCGCCCGGGCGCAGCCCGCGCCGATTACCCTGCGCTTCCAAAGCACATGGCCCGCGCGCTTCATCTACCAGGAATTCGCGATCGACTGGACCAAGAAGGTCTCCGAGCTCACCAACGGACGGCTCAAGATCGACATGCTGCCGGCGGGGGCGGTGGTGCCGGCGCTGCAGGTGGTCGAGGCGGTCAGCAAGGGAACCCTCGATGGCGGCCATGGCCTCGCGGCCTTCTGGTACGGCAAGAACACCGCGTTCGGCTTGTATGGCGCGGGCCCGGATTTCGGCATGGACGCGAACCAGTTGCTCGCGTGGGTCGAGTACGGCGGGGGCAAGGAGCTCTTCGCCGAGATCCAGGCGGCCGCGAAGCTCGACATCGTGAGCTTCCTGTTCGGCCCCGTGCCGTGCGAGCCGATGGGCTGGTTCAAGAAGCCGATCCGCACCGTTGCGGACCTGAAAGGACTCAAGTTCCGGACCTCGGGGCTCGCGGTGGACATGTTTACCGCGCTCGGCGTCGCGGCGGTGCAGATGGCGCCGGCCGAAATCGTCCCGGCCATCGATCGCGGGTTGCTCGACGGCGCGGAGTTCGCCAGCGCCACCGATGACCGCGTGATGGGGTTTCCCGACGTGGCCAAGTTCTACGCGCAGCAGAGCTACCACATGTCCAACAATTTCTGCGAGGTGATGTTCAACAAGGCGAAGTACGAATCGCTCCCTGCGGACATCAAGGCCCTGCTGCCGAACATCGCCAAGGCGGCGAGCTGCGACATGCACTGGCGCAGCATGCACCGCATGTCGCAGGACTACATCGAGCTGCAGACGATCCAGAAGGTCACGGCGTATCGCACGCCGCGCCCGATCCTCGACGCCCAGCTCAAGGCCTGGAACCAGGTGATCGCCAGGCGCTCGGCCGAGAACGCGCTCTTCGCGAAGGTGATCGAGTCGCAAAAGGCCTGGGCAAAGCGCGTAATGTATTGGCACAACGACGTCCAGGTGGACCAGCGCTCGGCCTACACCCATTGGTTCGGCAAGGGCCCGCTGGCGAGCGTTTGAACGAATACTTTTTCCCGATCAGGAGACTGCAATGGCAGCGAACCCGAACCCCGAACGCCTCACCGGCCATCTCGAGCCCACCATCGGCGCCTCGACCTATGTGAAGCCCCAGGACATGGAGTGGAAGCCTTCCCAGTTCGAGGGCATCGAGATCAAGGTGCTCTACGAGAACAAGGCCGCCGGCGAGATGACGTGCCTGCTGCGCTGGCAGCCCGGCACGACGCTTCCCTTCCACAAGCACCCCGAGATGGAGCAGAGCTACGTGATCTCGGGCTCGTTCGCCGACCACGACGGCATCTGCCGCGCGGGCGAATACGTGTGGCGCACGCCCGGCTCGATGCACGAGACCCACAGCGCCGAAGGCTGCACGATCCTCGCCGTCTACAGGAAGCCCAACATCTTCAAGAACAGCGCCGCCGGCTTCGATGCCGACAGGAAGCGCGTGAAGACCGACCACAAGCCGAGCACGTTCTAGCCGGCGAGCTTCACCGTCCGGCCGTCGACGGCCACTTCCCAGCCGCTGCCCACGCGTTTCGCGACGCTGCTGGCGGCGGCGTTGCTTTCGCAATCGACGCCGATCCGCATCAGCGCGACGAACTCCGCGCTCGGCGCTTTCTGCGTCGTCGTAAAGACGCCGTGCCACTGGTTCGGCTGCTTGGAATCGGTGCTGGATCGCCCCGGCGGCACCGTGAACTGGTCGGTCTGGGTGAATGCGACCTCGGGGCCCGAGAGCATCTCGATGCACATCTGCGCTTTCCCGCTGGTGATCGAGATCCTGCGGTCGGAATATTTCTTCATGCGGTTGAGCGCGTGGATGTTCCACTCCCAGGTGCGCGGAACGCTGGATGCGACCACGTCGTGCACGAGGACCAGCCCCGGACGCAGGTACGTGATCGAGCGCTGTGCCTTGGTGAGCGCACCGCCGTAGGCTTTCTCGGCGCGGCCCACCGCGAGCGCGCGCGCGCCATCGGACTCGAACCGTTCGATCTCGCCGGCGAATCGCTTGCCGTCGGACCCCTGGCCCTGGCCGCCGTCGAAAGTGATGGCGTTGGCCGAGCGCGTCTGCTTGTACCAGCCACTCCAATGCGGCGTGCGGTAATCGTCGTAGTAGCCCGACTTGATGGCGAGGCGTTCGCCGCGATAGTTCACGATGAAGCTGTTCTGGTCGGCGTGGCTGTGGTTGTAGGAGCCGTAGGGGCTGCTCTTGAAGTAGACCGAGGCGCGCTGGGGATCGGCGAGCGAGCTGTGCATCGCCACCCAGCCGATCGACGGGAAGAACGCGTCGTCGGAGGTTTCGGGCGGGTACGCGGCGCTCGCCTGGGCCAGGCGGGGGGCGAGCAGCAGCTCGAGGCGCGCGGGATCCTCCGCGTTGAGCTGCGCGGCGTACCAGCGGCCGAGCGGGTTAGGGACAAAGCTCGCGAGCGCGTCGGCGACCCGCGACTGGATCTCTTCGCTCTGCTGCTCGGCCCCGTCGCCAAACACGCCTCCGGGCGCTCCCGGCGGCACGAAGTAGGCGAGATAGCGACCGTGGTTGCGCACCCACTCCTTCTTCGAAAGGTCGATCGCCGCGGCGTTCTTGAGCACGTACCACGCGACGAGGTTGCTCTGCGTGTCCCACATGCCATAGGCGGTGCCGTTGCCGAAGCCCCCATCGTGTGCGCCCCAGGGGCTGGTCCACACGACCGCCTTCGGCACCGCGACCTTGAACCAGGTGTCGGCTTCCGGAAGGTCGCCGACCATCAGGGCCGCGATGGCGGCCGTCATCGTGAGCGTCAGGTTGCCGTGGGAATCGTAGGGAAATGTCGTGATGGCGTTGTTCGCGATCATCTTGTCGAACATGTCGCGCGTGCGCACGCGAATTGCCTCGAGGACCATCGCTTTCTGCGCGGGCGTGAGGTAGTCGTGCAGCCAGTCGTATCCCAGCGCCAGCGTCCACGCGACATTGCGGCTTGCAGTGTCGTTGTTCTTGAAGCTGATCGGCCCCGCGGCGCTCCAAGCGGCCTGAGCAAGCAGGCGGCGGGTCGCATCCGCGCCGTACTTTCCCTGCTTGGTGGCGGCCCAGGCGAGGGCCGCATTCAACGTGCGCTTCTGCTCCGCGATGGTGGCCTCGTAATTCACGTTCATCGATTCCGATCGCGGCTCGTCCTCGACCGGGCGGTCGAGCTTGCCGTCGACTTTCTGGAGCATCGCGGCGAACCCGCGAGCGCGCTCGGCCCGCAGCGCGCGGATCGGGCTCTCCGGCCCGCTCACCCAGGTTCGCGGGCGAGGTGCGGCGCGCGCGCTCTTGATCGCGGATTGCTCATCGGGCAGCACAAACGCCACCGCGTCCTTCGCGATGGTGAAGCGGCGCGGCTTGCTGGTCTCGCCGCCCGGGGAGAACTTCACCTGCCAGGTGTAATTGCCCGGCGCGAGGACCTTGTCCCACGCGAGCCAGTTCTGCTTGGTCGAGCGCGTGTCGCTGTGCCCATCGGGATGGGTGAGGATGACCTCGTACGTCTTGTCACCGTTCTGCGGCGGCCAGGTGAAGTCGGGTGGGGTTTGCGCGGTGGTGGCGCAGTCGGCCGGGCGCAACGGGGCGAGCGTAGGATCCGATCGGACCAGGAAGTCGGACTGCGCACCGCAGGCGATCGCCCCGGCGGCGACGATCGTGGAGATGATGGTTGCCATGCACCGAGTATCCGCGAGCGCCGTTGCACTTGCGGACTTCCCCCGCCGCACGACATGAGCTACGCGGCCGGTGCTGCGTGTCGTCCGCGTGAAGTCGTAGCCGCACTCCTACTGAGGTGTCGCTAGGAATTGACGGCCCGGTGCTCGCTGCGCTTGTCCTGCACGAAGATGTTGATCACCAGCCAGAAGCCGCCGCCGGCCGCAGCGAGGAAGGTCACGATCGCCAGTCCCGGATAGCCGAAGAGCGTCCAGGGTGTCTCGATGCGCATCATCAGGGACGCGCCGATGATGAGCGCTGCGAGGATCAGGCCCGAGGTCACGCGGTTGGCGATCTTGTGCAAGGCGTCCATGATGATCGGCGCATCGACCGCGCGCACCTTCATCTCGAGATCCTTGTTGGCGACCGCGTCCATGATCTTGTTCAGGCGCACCGGCAGGCCCGCGGCGAACTCCTTCAGGTCCAGCAGGGTCGTGAAAATGCTGCCCTTGCTGGTGTCCTTGCTCAGCCGCTTCGTCATGATTTCCGTGGCATTGCGCCGGATCGCCGCGTCGGGATCGAAGTCCGGGTCGAGGATGCGTCCCACCTCGTCGAGCTGCAGGAGCGTCTTGCCGAGCATGGTGAGGTCGCTCGGCACGTAGAGGCCGAGCTCGGCGGCGGAACGGGTCACGTCGAGGAGCGTCTTGCCGACGTTGATCTGCTTGAGCGCCTGGCCCTGGCGCTCCATCACCAGCTGGGCGATGCGTTTCTTGAACATCGTGGCGTCGAACTGCTTGGTGGTCTCGCTGATCTGGATCACCACGTCGGCGGCTTCCTCGGCCTTGCCCTCGCTGATGGAGATCAGCACCTTCAGCAGGCTCGTCTGCATGCTGGGGGTGGTATGGCCCACCATGCCCAGGTCGAGGAGCGCGATGCGATCGTCGTCGGTGATGAAGACGTTGCCGGGATGCGGGTCCGCGTGGAACAGGCCGTCCACAAGGACTTGCTTGAGATACGCCCTGAAGAGCTCCTCGGCCAGCTTGCAGCCGTCCATTTCCAGGCGCGCCACCGGGCTGATCTTGGTGATCTTGCGGCCCTCCACGTAATCCATCGTGAGGACGCGCTTGGTGCTGTAGTCGGCCACCGGCTGCGGAATCTGGATCAGCTCGAATCCGGCGAGGTTCTTCCCGACCGCCACCAGGTTCTGAGCCTCGCGTTCGTAGTTGAGCTCGTTCATGATCGAGGCACGCAACTCCTCGAGGATCGCGGCGAATCGGTGACGTCGGCCGACCTCGGTGTGCTTGTCGAGGAACGTCGCGATCTCCTTCAACACCTCGAAGTCCTCGGCGACCTGCTGCGGCACGCCGGGACGCTGCACCTTGACCACGACTTCGCGCCCGTCGCGCAGCGCCGCCTTGTGCACCTGCCCAAGGGAAGCGCCGGCGATGGGCTCGGGGTCGAAGCGCGAGAACAGCTTCGAGATGCGAACGCCCAGCTCGGCTTCGACGATCTTCTCGACCTCGGCGTAAGGAAACGGCTTCACCTTGTCCTGGAGCCGCGCGAGCGCCTTGATGTAGGCCGGGGGCACGAGGTCGGGACGGCTCGAGAGCACTTGCCCCAGCTTCACGTAAGTGGGGCCCATCGCCTCCAGGTCGTCGGCAAGGTTGACCGGCGAGGTCTCGCCGGACGTGTCTATGGGCTTGCGATCCTCGGGCGGGACATCGTCGTCGATGTCCATCTGGGTCACGAGGTCCGAGCGGCCGTACTTCCACAGAAGTTTGCCGATCTCGCGATAGCGCTTGAGGTATTGCGGGCTGATTTTCATGGCCTACAGTTTGACGCCGGGAGGACCCAGGGGTCTGTCGGCTGACACCGATCAACGCGTAGGCGGGGGACGCCTTACCGGCGTGCCGCGGCCGTTTTCCGGGCCTCGTACAGCTCGCTGTCGGAATAGATCTGGATCAGTTTCCCGGTCCGGACGCTCACCCGCACCAGGTCCTTCTGGTTCAGGGCGAAGTAGCGGGTCCATTCCTTGCTGACGGTCACCGCCGGCATCGACGCCCGCGTGGCGTCGACGAAGAGCTCGAGGGGTCGCTCGCGCACGAGGGCCATGGAAATTTCGTCGAGCGGTGCGGTGCCGAACTGGCCGGTGTCGATGCCGTCGATGACGATCTCGAGCGCGCCCGGTGCGATGCGGTTGAAGGCGAAGGTGCAGCGATCGTCGCGAATGACGGACATGGGGCCATTATAGAAAAACCCCGCTGGAGCGGGGTTTTTCGCCTGCGTGCGACCCTGCCGTTTACCAGCGGCGGTCGTAGTAGCGTTCGTCGCGTCGATCGTCGTAGTAGCGGTCGCGGGACTCGTAGCGTCGATCGTCGGCGTAGCGGTCGCGCGACTCGTAGCGGCGATCGTCGGAGTAGCGCGGCGCGGGTTCGTTTCGCGCCTGGCGGTAGGCCCGCGGTTCGTAACGCGGCGCGGGCTCGTAATAGCGCACCGGCGGGGACGAATAGCCGCGATCGTAGCCGCGCCCGCCGTAGCGGCGGTCGTCGTGATAGCGGCCGGAGTGATCGCGATAGCGATCCCAGTGGCGCCGGTGATAAGAGTGCTCCGATGCGATCGCGGTGCCGAGGAGCGCGCCGACGGCTGCGCCGACCGGGCCGCCCACCGCAGCGCCGATGGCCGTGCCCACCACGGCGCCGGCAATCGGATCGCCCGCGTTGGCTTTCGTCGAGAAGGTGCCGAGCGCGAGCGCCGCGGCCACGGTGGTGATCAACAGGGGTTTCTTCATCGGGTCTCCTCCGCCTTTAGGGTGCGCAGATGGGGCTGAATCTAGCGCGCCGGGGCCGAAAGGGGAAGCGTTGTTACAAATACCGCCTCGCAGGGGTCATTACGCTGCGATTCCTCGGAATCGGCCCGCGCCGTGCCCAGGGCGCTGAGGCCCAGGGTCGCGATGGCCGCGACGCCGCGCGCGATGGTTTTCGGGGTGGCGGTCTCGTCGAGCGCCATTTTCGGCTTGCGGATGGCGCCGGTGATCTTCACGTCGCCTGCAATGGTCGCGAGGCCGACTTTACCCGACCTCCCCCTCAGGCGTCCGCGCAGGTCGAGCTCCTGGGCACGCATGTCGATGAACCCCGAGGTGATCAGCGAGCTCGCGTTGGTGCGCGCACCGACCAGGGGGCTCGCGCTGGCACGACCCGCCTTGAACGGCAGCGCGAAGGACGCGCACTCGAACTGGATCTCGTTGGACTCCTTGCCTGAAAACGCTTTCGTCATCTTGGCTTCCGCCTCGCCCGCGCGCTCGGACGCGAAGCGTCCCGGGCCCATGCGGGCATTGAAGGGACCGGTGATCGAGGCGGCCAGCTCGCGCATCGAATTGCCCGAGGCGGTCAGGCGCGTCGTCACCTTCAGCGGCCCGCCGGTGAAGGGAATCACGCTCCCGCGTTCCTTGAACCAGCGCTCGAGCAGCAGGTTGGTTCCGTCGAAGTGGAGTCGGGCGCTCTTCTTGCGACCCTCGATCATGAGGCTGCCCGTGGCGGTGCCGCCCAGCATTTCGGTCGTGAAAGTGGGGATGTCCACGCGGTCGTCGGCGTACTTTCCCTTCATCCGCAGGTTCTTCAACGCGACGCCATTGCGAAGCACCAGCGTGCCGAAGGTCGCGTCGATCGTGCCCGAACCGCCCACGAGCCCGGCGATCAGCGGCCACGCCAGCGCCGTATCGCGAAACATCTGCGGCGGCTCCATCGGAGCGACGGCGGGCCGGCCGAGGTCGAGGGAGGTGCGCGTCCAGTCGAGGTGGTCGGCGACGAGGCGCACGTCGGTCACCGGCCGCGCGCCGGGCGTGTGCTGGGCATCACCCTTGACCTTGAGGCGCCCGAAGCTCACGTCGATCTTGTCGAACGCGAGGCGACCCTCGCGCCCGTTCACCTCGAAGCGCGCGGTGAACGGCGCGGGCGGGCGTTGCTCGAGCGCGAGAAACTCGAAGATGGGGCGCAGCGACTCGCCTTTTGCATCGACTGTCACCGCAGGATTACGCAACGTGCCGTCGATCGGCATGCGACCCTTCGCGCTGAGCTGCGCCTGGCCGAAGTCGAGCTCGACCAACCCGGTGGTGATGGCGTCCGGCTTGCCCAGCCGGGAGAGGTCGTCGAATTGCGCCTGGAGCGCCACGCTGCGACGGTTGCGCCAGAGGCTGCCGGAGATGCGGACGTTGCGCATGTCGGTATCCGCCTCGATCAATGCCTCTTCGGCGCGCAACGGCATCCCTTGCCACGCGACCGTCGCGTCCTTGAAGTAAAGGTTCCGGTAACGCACCTTGCCGATAAGCAGCGGCAGCAGCTCGAGCTCCGCGGTGACGGTGGCCGCCGTGATCGCGGGCTCGGTCGGGTGCTCCAGTTTCAGGTCGTGCGCCCAGAGGGCCGGCAACGGCCAGAGGTCGAATTGAATATCACCCACAACCAGGTCGCGTCCCCAGGCCTGCTTCGCCTTGTCTCGGGCCACTTTCTCGAGGCGCTGGGGATCGACCATCACCTTGAGCGCAATGGCCGCCCCGAGTACGAGAACTGCGAGGGTCGCTACCGTGCCGATTACGGCCTTGCGCCAGTGGGTCATGGGCTGATAGACAACGTCCGGGCGAAAAAAAGCCCCATTTTCGTGGGGCTTTTTGGACTGCGCTGCCGTTATCGCCAGTCGCGATGATGCCTGTGGTGGCGGTGGCCGCCGCGATACCCGCCCGTGCTGAACACGATCGTGGCGCCGTAGGCAGGTGCGTAAGCGGGGGCGTAGCCGTAGCCGTAGGCGGGCGCGTAGCCGTACGTGGGCGCGTAGCCGTAAGAGCGCACCGGGGTGTAGTCGCTGCCGCCGTAATAGCGGCCGTCGTCGTAGCTGCTACCGTAGTAACGGCGGTCGTCGTAGCTGCTGCCGTAGTAGCGGCGGTCGTCGTAGCGACCATCGGAATAGCGGTCGCCGTAGTATCGATTCGAATCCGCGGCGATGCTGGAGCCGATCACCGCGCCGATCACGCCGCCGACCGCGCTGCCATGGCGGCTGTGCGAGTTGTGGCCGATCGCGGCACCGATTCCGCCGCCGATGAGCGCGCCCAGGAGCGGGTCGGCCGCGGAGGCTTTCATCGGCATGGCACCCAGGACCACGGCGGCCGACAGGGTGGCGATCATCAGGGGTTTCTTCAGCGTCATTTGAATCTCCTTGGTGAAGCGAATAAGTACGACCGGGATCGGGGGCGGGAGTGCCGCTTCTTCCCTTACGTGTGTAACGGGCGCCGCCTTGAGTCGTTGGCGCCCCTTACAAATTCTTACAATTAGCGAGGCGCGGCGGGTACCCGGCGCTCGATCGTGATGCTCTCGACTTCCACGCGACGGTTCGGCTCGAGGCAGCGGATGAGCTGCGCGCGGTCGCGGTCATTGCACTGGACCACCGGGTTGGACTTGCCCTTGCCGATCGCCTTGAGGCGGTTGGGCGCGATCCCCTTGTCGACGAGGTACTTCTTGACCGCATCGGCGCGGCGCTGCGAGAGCGCGAGGTTGTACGCGTCGCTCCCCAGCCGATCGGTGTAACCGGTGATCATGACGTTATCGATGCGCTCATCCTGCGCCATGGCGCGGGCGATCTCGTCCAGCTTCGGCTGCGGCGCGCGCAACACTGCCTTGTCGAACTCGAACAGCTCCTGCGCGGAGAGCGTGTAGCGCTCCATGCGCGGCGCGGCAGGCGCGGGCGGGGGCGCGGCCCGCGCGGGCTCGGCCTGGGCG
>JALYSB010000087.1 GCA_030855025.1 Pseudomonadota bacterium | reverse complement strand
GCGGCTTCGCCGCCTCGGGGCGGGCCGTGCCCGCGGTCTTCTGCGAGCTGAACAGGTCCTTCACCATCGCGAGCTTCAGCTGCGCGGTCGCGTTGGTCTTGTCGAGCGACAACGCGCGGTCGTAGGCGCGGCTGGCGAGCTGTGCATAGATATCGCCCAGGTTTTCGTGGGCGGTGGCGTAGCTCGGGTGGGTATGTATCGCGAGCTCGAGCGCCGACTTCGCCTTGTCGTAGTTGCCCTGCGACGCGTAGAGAACCGCGAGGTTGTTGTACGGCTCGGGAAGCTCGGGGAAGTCCTCGGTGAGGCCGGTGAACACCTGGATCGCCTCGGGCAAGCGCTTCTGGTCGGTCAGCAGCAGGCCCTTCAGGAAGCGACCCTGGGGATCGCGCGGCTGCGCCTTGAGGAACCCGTCGATTTTTTCGAGCGCGGGCTGGGTCTTGCCTTGGGAGTACAGCTTCTGCGCCTCGCGCAGGTCGTCGGCGGGGGCCGCCAAAGCCGCGCCAAACCACATCGCGGCAAGCGCCGCGGTGATCATGAATCTCATCGGATTGCGTTGCTGCATGGTCTCACTGGAGTGTTATAATCTGTTGAATTTAATGGGAAACAATATTCTACCCGCCTTCTGGGCCCTTCACAATGCGCCGCCCTGTCGACGCGGCCCGGTAGCGCCCTCCTGAAGCCCGCGCGCGGCGCGCGGAATCGAAATATCCCGAGCAAGATTATCCGGCTGAAGTCAGGGCCGCGAGACCATGCCCACACTCCAGATCTACAACACGCTCACCCGCACGAAGGAAACGTTCACGCCGCGCGTGCCCGGCAAGGTGGGCATGTATGTGTGCGGACCCACCGTCTACGACTTCTTCCATGTCGGCAACGCCCGCACCTTCAGCGCGTTCGACATGGTGGCGCGTTGGCTGCGCGCGAGTGGCCACGCGGTGACGTACGTGCGCAACATCACCGACGTCGACGACAAGATCATGGATCGCGCACGCCAGAACGGGGAGCCGATCGAAGCGCTCACCGAGCGCATGATCGCCGCGCTCGACGAGGACGCCGCCCGACTGGGCTGGCTCAAGCCCGACCATGAGCCTCGGGCGACGCGCCATATCGCCGGGATGCTGGAGATCATCGAGGCGCTGGAGAAGAAGGGGCTCGCGTACGTGGCCGGCAACGGCGACATGTGCTTCTCCGTGCGCGGCTTCCCCGGGTACGGCAAGCTCTCGCGCCGCAACCTCGACGAGATGCGCTCGGGCGAGCGCGTGGCGGTCGATGGCACCAAGCGCGATCCCCTCGACTTCGTGCTGTGGAAGCACGCGAAGCCGGGCGAGCCCTCGTGGCCGTCGGCATTCGGCGAGGGCCGCCCCGGCTGGCACATCGAGTGCTCCGCGATGGCGCACGCGGTGCTCGGCATCCCGTTCGATTTGCATGGCGGCGGCTGGGACCTGCAGTTTCCGCACCACGAGAACGAGCTCGCGCAGAGCGAGGGCGCGCTCGACCGGACGTTCGTGAACTACTGGATGCACGCGGCGTTCCTCAACATCGACGCCGAGAAGATGTCGAAATCGCTCGGCAACTTCTTCACCACGCGCGAGGTGCTGAACCAGCTCGACGCCGTCCAGGGCGGCGAGCAGCTGCGCTTCTTCCTCGTGCGCGCGCACTACCGCAGCGAGATCAATTACAACTGGGAGACGCTCGCCGACGCGGGCAACACGCTGCGCGGCTTCTACACGGCGCTGCGCGAAGTGGCGCCGCAAGCCGCCGCGATCGACTGGGCGAACCCGTACGCGGCGCGCTTCCGCGAAGCGATGGACGACGACTTCGACACGCCGGTCGCGCTCGCGGTGCTGCACGACCTGCGCGGCGAGGTGAACCGCACGCGGTCGCACGAGCTGGCGGGCCTGCTGAAGGCGCTCGGCGGGACGCTCGGATTCTTCCAGGCTGATGCGGAGACGTTCCTGAAGGGGGCGGGCGCATCGATCGACGTGGAGGCGAAGATCGCCGAGCGGAAGGCCGCCAAGGAGGCGAAGAACTACCCGCGCTCGGATGAGATCCGCCGGGAGCTGGAGGCCGCGGGGATCATCCTCGAGGACAAGCCCGGCGGCGTGACCGAGTGGCGCCGCAAGTAGCTGCCGGGCCGCAGGGCATAGCCCCCTGACTACTCCACGTCCAGCCGGACCATCGCGACGGGACGGACAATGAACCCGGGGCTGTAAGCTGTGTCTGACAGGACACACTTCCGGGACTTATTTTTTTGAACACTCTCGATCGGCTTGCGGTGATGCTCCTCGAGGAGCGCGACGGGATCCTCGCCCAATGGCGGGCGCAGGTGCGCGTCCTGGAGTCCGCCAAGCACCTCGATGTCCCCACGCTCAATGACCATATGCCAGTGTGGATCGCCGAGCTCGCTTCGGCCCTTCGCAAGGTCGCGATCGAAACCGCCGAAGACGCCCCCGCCGTCGCGGTCCCACTTGCCCACGGCGTGCAGCGCTTCGAGGACGGCTTCGACATCGAAGAGGTGGTCGCCGAGTACAACATCCTGCGCGACTGCGTGAGCGACCTCGCTGAGCGCCAGGGCCTCGACGTACGCGGGACCGCCCGCAGGCTCCTCAACCGGGTCTTCGACGATGCGATCGCCGGCGCGGTGAAGGCATTCGCCGAGAGCCAGGCGCGCGACGTCCAACGCCGCCGGGCGGAGCACCTCGCCTTCGTGGCGCACGACCTGCGCACGCCGCTGAGCGCCATCACGTTTTCCGCACACATCCTCCAGCAGAGGTTGCCCGCGTCCGCAGCGGATCCGGAGAGCGCCCGCCTGCTGAAGATCCTCACCCGCAACGCCAAGCAGCTGGACGTCCTGGTGAACCAGGTGTTGAAGGAGAACACGCAACTGCTCACCGAGATCGGCGTCAAGGTCGAGCGGCGCAGCTTCGACCTGTGGCCCATGGTCGAGACGCTCATCCAGGACCTCCAGCCGCTCGCCGAGAAGACGGCGACGCGAATGGTGAACCAGGTTCCCGACGATCTCGAGGTGCGCGCCGACGCGAACCTGCTCCGGCGCATTTTCCAGAACCTGATCGCGAATGCCATCACCTATTCGCCGCGGGGCGAAGTCACCATCGGCGCCCGCGAATGCGCCCACGACGAGCCGATCGAATGCTGGGTGACGGACAACGGCGCCGGCATCCCGCGCGAGCGCATCGACAAGGTGTTCGATGCCCTCGAGACGGACCCTGCGCACCAGGGCATCGGCCTGGGCCTCGCCATCGTGAAGAATTTCGTCGAGGCGCACGATGGCACCGTGACGGTGGAAAGCGTCGAGGGCCAGGGGTCGACCTTCCGCTTCACCTTGCCGCGCGCGGCCGCCGCCGTTGCGACGGAGAAGGAAGCCGTCCCCGGTTAAGCCGCGCCCACCTGCAATGAAAAAGGGGCGCTTGCAGCGCCCCTTGCTTTTCTTGGAGTCCGGCCCTCAGGCCATGACCTACGATCAGTCAGCGCGCGTGATCAACGGACAAACCGTTGATCACGCGAGATGATCGTCAAATCGACGAACTTCGACCCGTTGTGGTTATCGGGCGCGAAGCTCACCTTGAAGCCCCCTGCGTCGTAAGGGTCGAGCGTCTCCATCGCCCGGATGAAGGTCTCGCGATTCAGGCTCCGGCCGGCGCGGCGCAGCCCCTCGACCATGACCTTGGCGGCGATGAAACCCTCGAGGGTGCCAAAGCCCGGCTCGCCCTTGACCTCCTCGAGGAGCTTGCGGTACTCCTTGACCACCGGCACGGTGGAGTCCCACGGGAACGGCACCACTTGCGAGATCTGCACGCCGCGCCCCTCGCGGTCGAGCTCCTTCGCGAGCGCCTTGCTGCCGACGAAGGACACGTTCCAGAACGTCGGATTGGAGCCGGCCTTCTTCATCTCGGTGATGAACGCGGCGCACGACTTGTAGGCGCTGATCATCACGATCGCCTGGGGCTGGGCCTTCACCATCTCCTCGACCGACTTCTTTACCTCCACCGTATTGCGCTCGACCGTTCCCTTGGCGGCGATCTGGAGGTTGCGCTTCTTGAGGGCGCGCTCCACGCCCGCGAGCCCGGCCTGGCCGTAGGCGTCGTTCTGGTAGAAGACCGCGATCTTGTCCACGCTCATCGCCGTCAGGTGCTGCACGATCGCCTCGGTCTCGTCGTAATAGCTCGCGCGCACGTTGAAGATGTAGCGGTTGTGGGGGCTCCGCAGCAGCTCCGCGCCCGTGAACGGCCCGACGAAGGGGACCTTGGCCTCGGTGAAGATCGGCAGCGATGCCTGCGAGGTGGGCGTTCCCACGTAGCCGAAGAGGGCGAAGACCTTTTCGTCGTTGATGAGCTTGCGGGTGTTGTCGGCCGCGCGGGTGCTCTCGTAGCCATCGTCGAGGGTCTTCAGCACGACCTTGCGGCCGTTCACCCCGCCGCGGGCGTTCACCTGGTTGAAGTAGAGCGTGGCGCCGAGCTGCATGTCCAGGCCCAGCTGCTGTGCGGGGCCGGTGAGGGCCACCGACTGGCCCAGAACGACCTGCGTGTCCGTGACGCCCTGCGCGCCGGCCAGGCCGCACATGGCCCAACCCAGCAAGATCGACAGAATCCGTTTCATGTGGCCCCCAAGAGTGTTTTGATCCTGTGGGGAAATGATAACGCGCTTTAGTCCGCGAAAAACTCCCGCACCTTGTCCATGAAGCTCTTGGCCCGTGGATTGTGCCGGCTGCCGTCACGCTTGTTGATTTCCTCGATCTCGCGCAGCAGCTCCTTCTGGCGGTCGGTGAGCCGTACCGGGGTCTCGATCACCACCTCGCAGAGCAGGTCGCCGGGGTAGGAGGACCGCACGCCCTTGATGCCTTTGCCGCGAAGGCGGAACACCTGGCCCGTCTGGGTCTCGGGCGGGATCTTGATCTTGGCCGTTCCATCGAGGGTCGGGATCTCGACCTCGCCGCCGAGCGCCGCGTGGCTGAAGCTGATCGGCATCTCGCAGTGCAGGTCGTCGCCGTCGCGCTTGAAGACGCCGTGCTCCTTCTGGTGGATCACCACGTAGAGGTCGCCCGCGGGCCCGCCGTTGACCCCTCCCTCGCCCTCGCCGGTGAGGCGGATGCGATCGCCCTCGTCGACGCCCGCCGGGATCTTCACCGCCAGCGTCTTGTGCTTCTTCATGCGCCCCGCGCCGCGACAGGTGGCGCAGGGGTCGGAAATCATCTTGCCGCTGCCGTGGCACGTGGGGCAGGTTTGCTGGATCGAGAAGAAGCCCTGGGACATGCGCACCGTGCCGGAGCCGTGGCAGGTCTCGCAGGTCTTGGGCTGGGTGCCGGGCTTGGCGCCCGAGCCGTGGCAGGTCTCGCAGGCCTCCATGGTGGGGATGCGGATCTTGGTCTCGGTGCCGCGCGCGGCCTGCTCGAGGGTCACCTCGAGGTTGTAGCGCAGGTCCGCACCGCGGTAGACGCTCGAGCGCCCGCGTCCCTGGCCGCCGCCGAAGATGTCGCTGAAGATATCGCCGAAGGCTTCGGCGAAACCGCCGAAGCCGGGACCCTCGCCCCCGGCCCCCATGCCCCCCATCTGGGGGTTCACGCCAGCGTGCCCGTACGCATCGTAGGCACGGCGCTTTTCAGGGGCGGAGAGAACTTCGTAGGCCTCCTTGGCCTCCTTGAACTTCTCCTCCGCGTCCTTGCTGTCGGGATTGCGGTCCGGGTGGTGCTTCATCGCGAGCTTGCGATAGGACTTCTTGATGTCCTCATCGCCCGCATCGCGGTTCACGCCCAGAATTTCGTAGTAGTCGCGCTTCTTCGTCGCCATCGTGTGTTCCGATATGTCATTCCCGCGAAGGCGGGAACCCAGACCCAGCGCTCGAGCGCCCTGCCTGGATTCCCGCCGGAGCCTGCCCTCGAACGTCTTTATCGGGGGCGGGAATGACGAGTTTCCTTAAGCCGACTTCTTGTCCTTGACCTCGGTGAACTCGGCGTCGACCACGGTGCCCTCGACGGTCTTTTCCTGCGGCGCGGAACCGCCGGCGGGCGGCGCATCGGCTTCGTTCGGCGCGCCCTTCGCCTGCGCATCGGCGTAGATTTTCTCGCCGAGCTTCTGGGACGCCATCGCCAGCGCCTGGGTCTTGGCGTCGATCGCCTCCTTGTCGCCGTCCTTTAGCACGCCCTCGAGGTCTTTCACCGCCGCCTCGATCTTCTCCTTCTCGGGGGCATCGAGCTTGTCGCCGTACTCGGTGAGCGACTTCTTGATCTGGTGCACCAGCGCCTCGCCCTGGTTGCGCGCGCCTACCAGCTCCAGCTGCTTCTTGTCCTCGTCGGCGTGGGCCTCGGCGTCCTTCACCATGCGCTGGATCTCGTCCTCCGTGAGGCCCGAGCTCGCCTGGATGCGGATCTTGTTCTCCTTGCCGGTCGCCTTGTCCTTGGCGTGCACGTGCAGGATTCCGTTGGCGTCGATGTCGAACGTCACCTCGATCTGCGGCATGCCGCGCGGGGCGGGGGGGATGCCCTCGAGGTTGAACTGGCCGAGGCTCTTGTTGCCGCCGGCCACGTCGCGCTCGCCCTGGAGCACGTGGATCGTCACCGCGCCCTGGTTATCGTCGGCGGTGGAGAACACCTGCTGCGCCTTGGTCGGGATGGTGGTGTTCTTCTGGATGAGCTTGGTCATGACGCCGCCGAGGGTCTCGATGCCGAGCGACAGGGGAGTCACGTCGAGCAGCAGCACGTCCTTCACGTCGCCTTGCAGCACGCCACCCTGGATCGCGGCGCCGACGGCAACCGCCTCGTCGGGGTTCACGTCCTTGCGCGGCTCGCGGCCGAAGAACTCCTTCACCCGCTCCTGCACCTTGGGCATGCGGGTCATGCCGCCCACGAGAATCACGTCGCCGATGTCGGAGAGCTTGATGCCCGAGTCCTTGAGCGCGATCTCGCACGGCTTGATGGTGCGCTCGATCAGCTCGTCCACCAGCGACTCGAACTTCGCGCGCGTGATCTTCATCGACAGGTGGCGCGGGCCGTTGGCGTCGGCGGTGATGTACGGCAGGTTGATGTCGGTCGACTGGGAGCTCGACAGCTCGATCTTGGCCTTCTCGGCCGCCTCCTTCAGGCGCTGCAGGGCGAGCACGTCCTTGGAGAGGTCCGCACCCTGCTCGCGCTTGAACTCGGTGACGATGTAGTCGATCACGCGCTGGTCGAAGTCCTCGCCGCCCAGGAACGTGTCGCCATTGGTCGAGAGCACCTCGAACTGGTGCTCGCCGTCGATCGCCGCGATCTCGATGATCGAGATGTCGAACGTGCCGCCGCCCAAATCATAGACGGCGATCTTGCGATCGCCTTCCTTCTTGTCGAGGCCGAAGGCGAGCGCCGCGGCCGTGGGCTCGTTGATGATGCGGCGCACCTCGAGGCCCGCGATGCGGCCCGCGTCCTTGGTCGCCTGGCGTTGGGAATCGTTGAAGTACGCGGGCACGGTGATCACCGCCTCGGTGACCGGCTCGCCGAGGTAGTCCTCGGCGGTCTTCTTCATCTTGCGCAGGACCTCGGCGGAAACCTGCTGGGGCGCGATCTTCTTGCCGCGCACCTCCACCCAGGCGTCGCCGTTCTCGGCCTTCACGATGCCGTAGGGCATCAGGTTGATGTCCTTCTGGACTTCCTTTTCCTCGAACTTGCGGCCGATGAGGCGCTTGACCGCGTAAAGGGTGTTCTTCGCGTTGGTCACCGCCTGGCGCTTGGCCGGGGCGCCGACGAGGATCTCGTCGTTGTCGGCATACGCGACGATGGAAGGCGTGGTGCGCGCGCCTTCGCTGTTCTCGATGACCTTGGGCTTGCCGCCCTCCATGATGGCCACGCATGAGTTGGTGGTGCCGAGGTCGATGCCGATGATCTTTGCCATGTCCGTCTTCCTTAGTTCTGGTTGCTATTACCTGGGTTGGAAGTAGGGGTATTTCCCGGGGAATTCAAGTACGTTGGACCGGTCCCGACGACCCGGGGACGAATCATCCTTCGGGTGTTTTCGGTTTCGCCACGATCACGAGGGCAGGACGCAGGACCCGGTCATGGAGGAGGTAGCCCTTCTGCAGGACCGACACCACGGTATTGGGTTCCTGGTCGGCCTCGACCTGGCTGATCGCCTGGTGGCGGTGAGGGTCGAATTTCTCACCCTGCGGCACGATTTCCCGGATGGCGAACTTCTCGAAGGCGGCCTGGAGCTGGCGCGCGGTGAGCTCCACGCCTTCCTTGAAGGACTCGATCGAGGTGTTCTCGACAGTAAGCGCGGCGTCCATGCTGTCCTTCACCGCCAGGAGCGCGTTCGCGAACCCCTCGAGCGCGTAGCGATGGGCTTTGGCAACGTCTTCCTGGGCGCGGCGGCGGATATTGTCGCTTTCTGCCTTCGCCCGGAGCCAGTCCTCGCGGCCCTTTTCCGCCTCCGCGGTCGCCGCTGCGAGCAGGGCCTGGAGCTCGGCAATGCGCGGATCGGACCCCGCTTCGGGAGCCTCGCCATCGGGCATCGCAGTCTGGGAGCCGAGGGTCGGGGGGCCCAAGCCCGCCATTTCAGCGTCAGTCAATGGAATTTCCTTATTAAACAAATGCTTGAATGGCACATGGGGTTATGCCCCCAGCATTTCAAGGGCATTCCCGCTACGTACGCCGCGGAAACAGAAGCCAACTCGTGACCAACGTGATCAGGCTGTAGAGGATCGATCCGAGCAGTGCCGCGCCGAACCCTGTGACCCGGAAACCGGGCACGATTTCCGCAACCAGCCAGAAAAGCAGCGCGTTGATCACGAATAGGAACAGTCCGAGGGTCAGGATCGTCACCGGCAGCGTGAGCAGCACCAGGATCGGCCGCACCACGGCGTTGATGAGGCCCAGGACGAGCGCGGCGACGGCGGCGGCCAGGAAGGTTTCCAACTGAACCCCGGGGTACAGGTAAGCCACGAGCAGCAGCGCGGCGGCGTTGAGGATCCAGCGGGCGAGCAGGGCGAGCATGTCCTAGATCTCCGATTTGGGACGGGGGGTGGGCGTCCAGCCCTCGAGATTTTCGAGGGCCAGGATGCTGAGGGCGGTCATCCAGGCAGGGGTGTCGTTCGTGGAGGGGATGTAATGAAAATCCTTGCCACCCGCTTCCAGGAAAGCGTCCCGGCCCTCCAGGGCGATCTCCTCGAGCGTCTCGAGGCAGTCGGCCGCGAATCCGGGGCAAACGACGTCCACGCGCCCCACGCCGGCCTTCCCGAGCTCGCGCAGGGTGGCATCGGTGTAGGGCTGCAGCCACTCGGCCGCGCCGAACCGGGATTGGAAAGTGACCACGGTGCGCGCGTCGTTCCAGCCGAGCTCGGCAGCGATCAGCCGCGCGCTCTCCAGGCACTGGGCCTGGTACGGGTCGCCGCGATCGACGGTCTTCCGCGGAATTCCATGGAAGCTCATCAGCAGGCGGTCGGGCCGGCCGTGCTTGAGCCAATAGTCGTTCACGTTCTTCGCGATCGCCTTCGTGTAGGCCCGGTGGGCATGGAAGTCGCGCACCACCCGCAACTCCGGGGCGGGCTTCCACTGGCCCATCGCCTTGGTAACGGCGTCCTCGACGCTTCCCGTGGCGCTGCTCGTGTACTGGGGATAGAGCGGAATCACCAGCACGCGGTTGCACTCGCGCGCCTTCAGGGCCGCGAGGCCGGCGGCGATCGAGGGCGGCCCATAGCGCATCGCCGATTCCACCGGCACCAGGGCGCGCAGCCGCTCGCCGAGCGAGCCCTTGAGGATCTGCGCCTGGCGCAAAGAGTAGACCCGCAGCGGCGAGCCGTCGCGGGTCCAGATCTTTGCGTACTTCTTTGCGCTCTTGCCCGGGCGAAACGGCAGGACGAGGAAATAGAGGATCGGCAGCCACACGAGGCGCGGCAGCTCGACCACGCGCGGATCCGACAGGAACTGGCGCAGGTAGCGCCGCACCGCGCTCGCGGTCGGCGCTTCGGGGGTCCCCAGGTTGACGAGCAGCACTCCGGGTGCGGGCGAGGCGCCGCGGCCGCTATCTGCCATCGGGGATCAGCGCGAAAGTGCGGAGGAGACCAGCTTCGCGGTCACGTCGACGATTGGGATCACCCGCTCGTAGGCCATGCGCGTCGGGCCGATCACGCCCACGGTGCCGACGATCTGGCCGTCGACCTCGTAGGGGGCGGTCACGATGGAGCATTCGTCAAGCGGCACCAGCGTGGACTCGCCGCCGATGAAGATCTTTACCCCGTCGGCGAGCTCGCTTTGCTCGAGCAGCTCCAGCAGCTGGGTCTTGCTTTCGAATACGTCGAAGAGCCGGCGCAGGCGCTGCATGTCGTTGGAGATCTCGTTGACTTCGAGCAGGTTGCGCCCGCCCGAGATCACCACGCCGTCGACGGTCGGGCGCAGCGCCTCGCTCCCCATCGCGATCGCGGCCTGCATCAGGCCCGAGATGTCGTGATGCAGCTCGAGCAGCTCGCCGCGCACCTTGGTGCGCAGCTGGTCGAACTCGAGGCCGGCGTAATGCTGGTTGATGTAGTTCGCCGCCTCGGTGAGCTGCGAGGGCGAATAGCTGCGATCGGTGATCAGCACCCGGTTCTGCACCTCGCCGTCGCTCGCGACGATGATGAGCAGCACGCGCTTCTCGGTCAGCCCGAAGAACTCGATGTGGCGCAGCACCGCTCCGCGGCGCCGTGGGGCGACCACGATCCCGGCAAAGTGGGTGAGGTCGGAGAGCACTTGGGATGCGGCCGCGACCACCCGGTGCGGGTCATCGGGCATCAACTGCTCGGTGAGCTGCTGGCGGTCGATGTCTTCCATCGGCCGCACGGTGAGCAGCGTGTCGACGAAGAACCGGTAGCCCTTGGGCGTGGGCACGCGTCCCGAAGAGGTGTGGGGGCTCGCGACGAATCCCATCTCCTCGAGGTCGGCCATCACGTTGCGGATGGTGGCGGGCGAGAGCTCGAGGCTCGAAAAGCGCGACAGCGACCGCGAGCCGACCGGCTGGCCGTCCGCGATGTAGCGCTCGACCAGGATCTTGAGGAGGTTTTGGGCTCGTTCGGAGAGCATGTTGGGACTCATTCTACAAACAATCATGCTCTAATTGCGCACATGCCCCCCGCGTTCAAGACGGTGGCCGTCATCGGCAAGAGCGATGCGGCGAGCCTGCCGGACATACTCGATCAGGTTTCCGCGGTGCTGCGGGCCCGCGGGGTGGCGATCGTCATGGATCCGCGCACCGCGGGCGCATCGCGTTCCAAGCCCGATGCCACCATCGACATGCACGCGCTTTCCGCGAAGGCGGACCTCGCCATCGTCGTGGGCGGGGATGGCACGCTGATCTCCTGCGCGCGGCTCATGGCGGAGCACGGCGTGCCGCTGGTGGGCGTGAACCTCGGGCGCCTGGGCTTCCTCACCGACATTCCGGCCGACAATGTGTCGAGCACCGTCGAGGCGGTCCTCGATGGCGATTTCGTGCCGGAGCAGCGCCTGCTGCTGTCGGGCTCGGTGCGGCGCGGCACCAAGACGGTGATCGAGGCGCTCGCGATGAACGATGTGGTGGTGAGCCGCGGAGCCGTGGGCAGCATGATCGAGTTCGCCGTGACGGTGGACGGCGAGTTCATCTACAGCCTGCGCGCCGATGGTCTCATCGTCGCCACGCCCACGGGCTCCACCGCCTACGCGCTCTCCGCCGGCGGGCCGATCCTGCACCCGTCGCTGCAGGCGATCGCGCTGGTTCCCATCTCGCCGCACACGCTCTCCAACCGCCCGGTGGCCATCCGCAGCTCCTCGAGGGTGGAGATCACGCTGGTGCGCGGCACCGACGCCCGCGCCAATTTCGACGTGCAGGCCCACATCCAGCTCGAGCATGGCGACGTGGTGTGCGTCCAGGCCGCGCCCAAGCCGGCAACCCTCCTGCACCCCAAGGGCTACCGCTACTTCTCGATGCTGCGCGAGAAGCTGCGCTGGACCGAGCGCGCCTCCTGACTTCAATGCCCTTTCCCCGCGTAACTCGCTGATGCTGCGCGCGCTATCGATCAGGGATTACGTCATCGTCGAGCGGCTCGACCTCGAGCTCGCGAGTGGCTTCACCGCGCTCACCGGCGAGACGGGAGCGGGCAAGTCGATCCTCATTGATGCCGTAAAGCTTGCCCTGGGCGATCGCGCCGATCCCGCGGTGGTGCGCGCCGGCGCGAGCCGCGCCGAGGTGAGCGTGGATTTCGACGTGGCCGCGCTGCCCGCGGCGCGCGAATGGCTCGCGGCGCAGGATTTCGAGGAGGGCGATTGTCTGGTACGGCGCACCGTGGACTCGACCGGGCGGTCGCGCGCGTTCGTGAACGGCCGGCCCGCGACCGCGGCGCAATTGCGCGAGCTGGGCGAGCTGCTGCTCGACATCCACGGCCAGCACGATCACCAGCTCCTGCTCAGGCGCGACCGGCAACGCGCGCTCCTCGACGCCTTCGCGGCGTCAACCGACCTCGCGCGCGAGGTGGCGGTGCTGTTTGCTGCCTGGCGCAGGGTTGCCGAGCAGCGCAGCAGCCGCGAGGGCGCGCAGAAAACCTCCGCGCGCGAGCGCGAGCTCCTCGCCCACGAGGTTCGCGATCTCGAGGCCCTCGCGTTCGAGCCGCGGCAGTGGGCCGACGACCAGGCCGAGCACCGCCGCCTCGCCCACGCGCAGGAGCTCATCGCCACGGTCTCGGAATGCGCCGAGGCGCTCGAC
>JALYSB010000253.1 GCA_030855025.1 Pseudomonadota bacterium | reverse complement strand
GCTTCGCGTAGGCCGCGAACGCTGCGGAATCGTGAATCGCGCGGTAGGTTGCTACCCAATAGGCCTTGGCCACGGCGTCATCCCTTCTGAGTTACGAGGTTGGCAAGAGAGCCCATTCTGCCGCAAACGCCTCCCGCAGCGCCTAACCTGAAAGGCTTACCGCAAGAGTTTCACCAGCGCCTGGAAGTCCGCCGGCGCCTCTCGCTCGTACAAAACGCGCTGGCCGGTACGTGGATGCGCGAAACCCAGCGCCCGCGCGTGAAGCATCGTGCGCGGCGCCTCGATCTTCTCGTCCCGGTAGTCGCGGATGTAGACGCGCTCGCCGACGAGCGGATGGCCGAACTCCGAGAGGTGGATCCGGATCTGGTGCTGGCGTCCGGTCTCGAGGCGGCATTCGACCAGGGTCGCGCCCGCAAGCGCGGCGATCGGTTTTACGTGGGTGACCGCGAGCCTCGCGTCGGATGGAGGGGGACCCTTCGAGCGTCGATAGTGCCCGTGCGAGCCGCGCAATCCATCGCCGCGATCAAGGAGCAGATGGGTCTCGATGCGGGTCTCCGGGACGGCGCCGTGCGCAATGGCGTGATAGACGCGATCGATGTCGTGTCCCCGGAACTGTGCCGCGAGGTTGCGCTTCGCATCCGCGGTTCGCGTGAACACCATCAGGCCGCTCGTGTCCTTGTCGAGGCGATGGACAACGCCCAGTCCCACGTCGCTGCCGCCCATGCGCCGCAGCAACGTCCGCGTGTATTCGTCGAGCGTCTCCTTGTTGCCGGGCTCGTCTTCCACGCTCAGCATGCCGGCCGGCTTGTCGACGATCACGAGGTCGCGGTCGTGGAATACGATCGCGCTCTTCGCGAGCGGGCCCTTCTCGACCTTGGGCGCGTACTCGTCGACGGAAATGACCACATCCGAGAAGATCACCTTGGCGGGGTCGAGGCAGCGTTGGCCATCGACCGTGACGCGCCCCTCGCTGCAAAGCTTGCGTGCGCGCGACCATGAGGTGCCGGTCTGCTCGCGAACCAGGGCGGAGACGGTGAGGGCGCGCGGTTTCATTGAATTGGGCCCCCGCCTACGCGGGGGTGACGACATAGAATACCCCGACCCTCACTCCGGCCCTCTCCCCGCGCACTGAAAGGCATGAGCATGCGTTTGCTGGACAAGTCCCTTCGCGAACTCGCCGCCGGACTGCGCTTGCAGCGGTTCTCGGCATCCGACCTGTGGCGCGAAGCGCGCGAGGCGATGGACTCGGGCGAGCCCCGGATGAACGCCTACAAGCTGCGTGCGGACGACAGGGCCGAGCGCGTAGCGCGCGAGGCGGACGCGGCATTCAAGTCGGGAGTCGACTCCGGGATCCTTCAGGGCATTCCAGTTTCGGTGAAGGACCTCTACGGAGTACCCAGGCTTCCGACCTTTGCCGGCTCGGCTCGTGAGCTTCCAGCCGAGTGGCAATCGGCCGGCCCGATGGTGAGCTGCCTGATGGACGAGATGGCGGTGATCACCGGCAAGACACACACCGTCGAGTTCGCCTTCGGGGCGCTGGGGCTGAACAGCCACTGGCCGACGCCGCGCAATCCCTGGGATGCCGCGAATCCGCGTGTGCCCGGCGGCTCGAGCTCGGGAGCCGGCGTGTCCCTCTGCGAAGGCTCCGCGATCCTCGCCCTGGGCTCCGACACTGCCGGGTCGGTGCGCATCCCCGCGACCCTCACCGGCAACGTCGGCTTCAAGCCGACGGTGGATCGCTGGTCGACGAAGGGCATCGTGCCGTTGAGCCCCATCTTCGATACACCCGGGATCCTTGCGCGCACCGTCGAGGACGCCTTCCTGGCAGCGTCGGAATTCGATCGCCGCGCATTTGGCGATCGTCCCGGCGCCATCGATCGCGCGACACCGGCGGGCGGACTGCGCATCGGCGTCCCCGACGAGCATTTCTGGAGCGAGTGCGATGCAGGGATTGCCGAGGGCGTTTGCGACGCGCTGGCGGAGCTGGAGAAAGCCGGGCATCGGCTCGTTCGAGTGTCGTTTCCCGAGGCGGGTAGCGCTTTCGAGCTGTTCCGCGCGGGCGGCACGGCGGGTGCGGAGTTGCTTGCGTTCCTGAAACGCGAGTTGCCCGAGTGGATTGCCATCCTCGATCCCAACGTGGGGATACGAATGGAGGCAGCAGCGCAGATCTCCGCCGTGGAATTCCTGCAACGCAAGGCCGCGTTCGAACAGCTCGCGTCGCGCGCACTCGCCCGATTCGATCAGGTGGATGTCATCGTGACACCCACCGCGCCGATATCCCCGCCGATGGTGAGTGAGGTCCCGGATTGGGAGCGATACCGGATCTTCAACCTGAAGATGGTGCGCAACACCGGCACCGCTAACCTGCTTCGCCTGTGTTCACTCACGATGCCGGTCGCTCTGGACGCGTTGGGCTTGCCCGTCGGACTTCAGATCATGGCGGCGCACAACCGGGACGATTTGCTCTTTGCTGCGGGACTTGCCTTTGAAGAAACCCTGGGCGGGGGACGACAGCGCTTGGGAAGCTGAAAGGTCTTCGTACATGGGAGGCTCGTGGGTCACTTCGAGGTGCGCTTTTCGATGAACTTGAGCACGCGCTGCACTTCCTCGGTCGAAAGTCCTGAGATCGGGACCTCCAGCGCTTCGCTACCGGAGCCTTGGATCAGGATAAAGGTCGCAACATTCTGGCGGCGGCGGCCGACCTCGCGCTGGAAGCTCTCGGTGTTCGTCACCGCCGACCAGGCGATGCGCCGGTCGCTCCTGAAAGGCTCGTAGACGCGCACGAACGTATCGTCGAGCGTGGTCTTGTAGCCGAAGAAGTAGAATCCTGCCCCGAGCAGGGCCAGGCCGAAGAACGGCGCGGAGATGGCGCGCGCCGCCGATTTGAACTCGCCGCGCAGCAAAGCGGCGAAGAATCCGGCGCCGACCAGCATGAACCCCAGCCAGAACCACCATGGGTAGCCGATGACGAGCTTGTCGGCCGACGCGGACAGGGTATGCAGCATCCGACGACTCCCTTTATCGCCCGCGGCCGCCCTTCACGAAATCGAGCGCGGCCTGGAAGAGCTCCATGTCCTTCTCGTACTCGGCGGCCTCGGCGCGGTTGATCTGGACCCATTCGCGCGTCTTCGGCATGCCGGCGGGCTGAAACGGCACCACGTTTTCACGCGAGAACTGCAGCTCGTTGACGGTGGCCGCGGGCAGGTGCAGGCCCACGCCCTCGCCGTTGATGCACGCGAACATGCGGTCGTTAACGAAGTAGGCGTCGAGCCCGCCGATCTTCTTCGCGACCACGTTGGGCAGCTTGAGGAGCACGGCATCGATCTCGCCCTTGCGGGTGATGGGCTTGGCGTCGATTTTTTTCATGTGCCATGATAACCGCAGTGAACTGGCGAGTACCGCCTGCGTCTCAGACGAAAGCCCCAGAGGAGACGCCCATGCGACCCGCCGCCGCCCGAACGCTAGCCGCTCTCGCCCTCGCCGCCGCAGCCCCTGCCTTCGCCGCCGAATGCACCAACATGGCGACGCTCGTCGTTCCGGGCGCGGACCGCCAGGCCCCCTACTGCCTCGAGGACCTCTCGACGCGCAATCTCATCCTCATGGGCCGCACCGACGCGAGCGACTGGGGCACGCTGCACTCGCAGCAAACGCGCAACCCCAGCGGCGCGGTGCCGGGAATCCAGATCGACGGACACTTTCCGGACACCTCGACCTTCAACCCCACCAACGGCTGGTTCCACGACTCGCAGTTCGTGAT
>JALYSB010000252.1 GCA_030855025.1 Pseudomonadota bacterium | reverse complement strand
ATATAAAGCCCGATCAGGTACTTCCCGACCCAGAAAAGGAGGGAAGTCACCCCCGCGCCCACCCAGACATCCCGCCATTCGATGCGCGCGCTCGGCAGGATCTTGTAGATCATCGCGAATAGGCCGGTGATCACCAGGAAGGACACCAGGAATTCCAGCGAGCGCAGGATGAATGGGGCGCCCGGCAGGCTTGCGGTGAAGTACGAACCCAGCGCGGTGACGGCCGCGCTCATCGCAAGGGAGATCATCAGGAGGAAGCCGATCGTCAGCACGAGGCCGAACGACCAGACCCGCCCCCCGATCAGCTTCCAGAGGCCGTGCTCCTTCTCCTTCTTCTGGGTCTTCCAGATGATGTCGAGGTCGCGGCGCAACTCGGCGAACACGGTGGTTGCGCCGAGGATCAGGGTGAGGAAGCTCACGGTCGCGGCGACAAAACCCTCCGCCCGGTCATCGGCGGCTTGAAGCACCGACTGCACCGCGCTCGCCCCCTTGTCGCCGAGGAGCGTCACGAGCTGCGTATGGATCAGGTCGCGGGCGGTGTCGGTCCCGATGACCAGCCCTGCAAGGGATATGACGAGGAGCAGCAGCGGCGCCATCGAGAAGAGCGTGTAGAAGGCGAGGGCCGCGCCCATGCTCGCCGCTTCATCATCGGACCAGCCCTTGAAGGCTGCTTTCGTAAGGCCGAAGATTTCACGCAGGTTCACACGCCCCCTTAGGGCGCGCGGCGAATCCTCTCGATGCGTTCCGCCGCGTGCCAGAAGTAGCCCGCGAGGCCGTGGAGCTCGGTGGAGGGGTCACTGCTTCCCGGGCTGTCGAGCAGCCAGGTCTTCAGCGTCTCCACGTCGGAAGCGTTCTCGACCCGGACCTCGCGCCAGCCGAGAGTGAGGGGTTCGAGTTCACGGGGCGCCCAAAGTGCCAGGTAGTCGCTGGCATGTTTCGCGACTTCGGCCTCGGTGCTCGCTTGGTCCAGCTTGCTGTGCCAGCAGTCCATGTCCGTGCCTTTCGAGGGGTGGGCGAAGATATAGTGCGCTGGAGGTATCAGGCCACAAGATGTGGGGTGGGGCAGTAGGACGTTCCTGCGACTTGCTGTAAGACGTATCCGACTTTGGGCAGGTATCCTGCACGAATGAACGACCGCCGCGACAAGGACGCCCGCCTCACCGAGGACATTCGCCTTCTGGGGCGATTGCTGGGCGATACCATCCGCGACTACGAGGGCGAGGAGGCCTTCAAGCAGATCGAGGAGATTCGGCGCCTGGCCGTGGCGAGCCGGATGCTGGAGGACACGGCCTCGCGCACCGCACTCTCGCGCACGCTCGACGGCCTCACCACCGAGCAGGCGGTCGCCGTGGTGCGCGCGTTCAGCTATTTCGCCCTCCTGGCCAATATCGCCGAAGACCGCCACCACATCCGGCGCCAGCGCGACAACCGCCGGGAAGGCGCACCTCCCTTGCCCTCCACCGTGCGCGGCCTCTTTGCCGAAGCGCGCGAACGCGGTGTCACGCGTGACGAAGCGGCCGAGCGGCTCGCGCGCATTCGCGTGCACCCGGTGCTCACCGCCCATCCGACCGAAGTGCAGCGCAAGAGCACGCTCGACTGCCAGCTTTCGATCGCCGATTGGCTGGGCCGCATCGATTCCGCCGACGCCTTGCCCGCGGACATCGACGCCGCGACCACTGAGATGCGCCGCCTGATCGCCACGCTCTGGCAGACGCGCATGCTGCGGGCGGTCAGGCTCGGGGTGCGTGACGAGATTGAGAACGCGCTCGCCTATTTCAACTACACCTTCATCGACGCGGTGCCCGCCGTGATCGCCGATGTCGAGGATTGCATTGCCGCACTTCCTGGCGAAGGCGCGCGCCCGCACCTGCCGCCACTCATTGCCGTGGGGAGTTGGGTGGGTGGCGATCGCGATGGCAACCCGTTCGTGACCGCAGAGATGCTCGACGTGGCGTTTCGCCGGCAGGGCGGGCTCATCTTCGACCACTACCTCGCGCAAGTGCACGCGCTCGGGGCGGAGCTGCCGCTCTCGGGCCTGCTTGCGCGCACCACGCCGCAGCTCGCGCAGCTCGCCGACGAGTCCCCGGACCGCTCGCCCCATCGGCAGGACGAACCGTACCGACGCGCGCTCACCGGGATCTACGCGCGGCTCGCGGCTACCGCGGAGGGTTTCGGGCTGCGGCAACAGCAGCGCAGCGCCGTGGGCAGCGCGCAGCCCTATGGGTCGCCGGCCGACTTCGAGGATGCGCTGGTCGTGATCGACGCGAGCCTGCGGCAGGGCGGCAGCGCACTGCTCGCTGACGGGCGGCTGCGCCTGTTGCGCAAAGCCGTGCCGGTATTTGGCTTCCACCTCGCCACGCTCGACCTGCGCCAGAACTCCGACGTGCACGAGGCGGTGATCGGGGAGCTGCTGCGCGAGGCGGGAGTCGTCGCCGACTACCGCGCCCTGCCGGAAGCGCAGCGCGAACGCATCCTCCTGGGCGAGCTGGCCTCGCCGCGCGCGCTGCGATCGGCGTTTGCGAAGTATTCCGAGCTGGCCGTGGGCGAGCTCGCGATCTTCGAGGGCGCGGCGGCGGCCCATCGGCGCCTGGGGCCGGAGGCGATTCGCCAGTACGTGATCTCCAAGGCAGGGAGCGTTTCGGACCTGCTCGAAGTGGCCGTGCTGCTGAAGGAAGTCGGCCTGGTGACGCCCGGGGCCGCGCTCGCCTCGCGACTGCAGATCGTCCCGCTCTTCGAGACCATCGACGACCTGCGCCGCGCGCCCGAAACGATGCGGCGCTGGTTCGCGCTGCCCGCCGCGCGTGGGCTGGTGCGCTCCCTGGGCGATGTGCAGGAAGTGATGCTCGGCTACTCCGACAGCAACAAGGACGGCGGCTATGTCACGTCCAACTGGGAGCTCTACAAGGCCGAGACCGCGCTGGTGGCGGTGTTCCGGGATGCGGGCGTGCGGCTGCGGTTCTTTCACGGCCGCGGCGGCACGGTGGGCCGGGGCGGGGGCCCCAGCTTCGACGCGATCCTCGCCCAGCCCCCCGGCAGCGTGCAGGGCGAGCTGCGGCTCACCGAGCAGGGCGAAGTGATCGCGAGCAAGTATGCCAATCGCGAGATCGGTCGGCGCAACCTCGAGGCCCTGTTCGCCGCGACGGTGCGCGCGACGCTGGACGAGGCGCCGCACGCCGGCCACGAGGATTTCCACGCGGCGATGGAGGAGCTGTCGCGCGATGCGATGGCGGCCTATCGCGACCTGGTCTACGGAACCGAGGGATTTGTCGAGTATTTCCGCGCGACCACGCCGATCGTGGAGATCTCCGAGCTCAACATCGGCTCGCGCCCCGCCTCGCGCAAGAAATCACTCGCGATCGAGGACCTGCGCGCGATCCCCTGGGTATTCTCGTGGGCGCAATGCCGCGTGATGCTGCCGGGCTGGTATGGCTTTGGCGCGGCGGTGGCCGCCTTCGGAACGCGCCGCGGGGCCGAAGGACACGCGCTGCTTGCGCGAATGTGGCGCGAATGGCCGTTCTTCCGCGCGATGCTCTCCAACCTCGACATGCTGCTCGCCAAGGCGGACCTCTCGGTGGCGGCGCGCTACAAGGAGCTGCTCGACGACACGGCGCTCGCCGAGGCGGTCTTCGGGCGCATCCGCTGCGAATTCGACTCGACCGTGACGGCGCTCTTCGAGATCACCGGCACCACCGCGTTCCTCGCCTCGAACCCCAGCCTCGCTCGCTCGATCCGCAACCGCTTTCCCTACCTCGATCCGTTGAACCACCT
>JALYSB010000086.1 GCA_030855025.1 Pseudomonadota bacterium | reverse complement strand
CAAGCTTGCCGAGCGCATCCGCTCCACCCCGTTCCTCGGCGTCGAGATCGGCGGCTTCTTCGAGGATCGCGCCGCAGAGCGCCTGGGCGACCTGCCGCCCGAGCAGGTGCTGGGCAACGTCGACCAGGTGGCCGACTATGTGAAGGCGCACAAGGTCGACATGATCTACCTCGCGATGCCGATGGCGTCCCAGCCGCGCATCCTGAAGCTGCTCGACGAGCTCTGCGACACTACCGCGTCGGTGTACTTCGCGCCCGACATCTTCCTCTTCGACCTGATCCAGGCGCGCATGGACACCGTCGGCGGAATGCCGGTGCTCGCCGTCTGCGAGACCCCCTTCTATGGCGTGAACGGGATCGTGAAGCGCGTGAGCGACGTGATCCTGGCCTCGCTGATCATGGTCCTCATCGCCCCGGTGCTGGCGGCGATCGCCGCGGGGGTGAAGCTCTCCTCGCCCGGACCGGTGCTCTTCCGCCAACGCCGCTACGGGCTCGATGGCCAGGAGATCCTGGTCTACAAGTTCCGCTCGATGACCGTCACCGAGGATGGGGGCGTGATCCGCCAGGCCACCAGGAACGATGCCCGCGTGACCCCCTTCGGAGCCTTCATCCGCAAGACCTCCCTCGACGAGCTGCCGCAGTTCATTAACGTGCTGCAGGGGCGCATGAGCATCGTGGGCCCCCGCCCCCATGCGATCGCGCACAACGAGATGTACCGCAAGCTCATCAAGAGCTACATGATCCGCCACAAGGTCAAGCCCGGAATCACCGGCTGGGCCCAGGTGAACGGCCTGCGTGGCGAGACCGAGACCGTGGAAAAGATGAAGGCGCGCGTCGAGTACGACCTCGACTACCTGCGCAACTGGTCGCTGCGCCTCGACCTCGGAATCATCTGGAAGACCATCTTCGTCGTGTTCAAGCGCCAGGACACCGCCTACTAATGAACGTCTACCCCGTGATCCTCGCCGGCGGCTCCGGCACTCGCCTGTGGCCGATGTCGCGCGAGGCGTATCCCAAGCAGTTCCTCCCGCTCCTCGACGGCGCGAGTCCCTTCCAGGCAACGCTCGAGCGCCTCAAGGGCGTGGGTCGGGTGCAGCCCGCCACCGTGGTCGCGAGCCAGGAGCACCGGTTCCTGGTCGCCGATCAGGTGAAGGCGAGGGGATACGCGATGCGCGCGCTCTACCTTGAGCCGTGCGCACGCAGCACCGCGCCCGCGCTCGCCGTGGTTGCCCACGACATCGCGAAAGCGGATCCCGACGCGATCCTGCTGGTATTGCCCGCCGATCACGACATCCCCGACGTCGCGCAATTCGCCGAGGCGGTTGCCAGCGGCGAGGTTGCGGCAGCCCGGGGCCGCCTGGTCGTCTTCGGCATCGAGCCGCGCTGGCCCGAGACCGGCTACGGCTACATCGAGCGCGGGGGCGACCTGCCGAGCTCCCCCGGAGTCTTCCAGGTCGAGACCTTCGTGGAGAAGCCCGAGCTGGAAATCGCAACGCGGCTGCTGCAGACCGGCCAGCACTACTGGAATAGCGGCATGTTCCTGTTCGGCGCCCGCGCCTTCCTGGACGAGCTCGAGCGCCTCGAGCCCGAGCTCGCCGCAGCCTGCGCAACCGCCGCCGAGTCGGCAACCTCCGAGCCGGGCGTGCGCCGCCTTGACAAGTCCACGTTCGAGCGCTGCCGCTCGCTGTCCATCGACCATGCGGTGCTCGAGCGCACGCAGCTCGCCGCCGTCGTGCCGGCGCGCTTCCGCTGGTCGGACATCGGCTCGTGGGACGCGCTCTGGGACCGCGACGACAAGGACGCGAACGAAAACGATGTCCACGGCGACGTTCAACTCCACGACGTCACCCGCAGCTACATCCGCTCCGACCGGCGTCTGGTGGTCGGCATCGGCGTCGACGACCTGGTGGTCATCGACACGCCCGATGCGCTGCTGGTTGCACGCCGCGGGGAAACCCAGCGCGTGCGCGAGGCGGTCGAGCAGCTGCGCGCGAACGGCCGCTCCGAGCACAAGACCCATCGCGTGGTGCACCGGCCGTGGGGCTGCTACGAGGACATCGACGCGGGCGACCGCTTCCGGGTGAAGCGCATCGTGGTCGACCCGGGCCAGAAGCTCTCGCTGCAATGGCACCACCACCGCGCGGAGCATTGGATCATCGTCTCCGGCACCGCGCGGGTGACGCGCGGCGAGGAGACGGTGCTGCTCACCGAGAACCAGTCGATCTACATCGAGCTGGGGCAGGTCCACCGCCTGGAGAACCCGGGCAAGGTGCCGCTCAAGCTGATCGAAGTGCAGACCGGAACCTACCTGGGCGAGGACGACATCGTCCGCGTCGAGGACGTCTACCAGCGCGTGGAGGCCAAATGAACACCACCCCGCGCACGCGCAACTTGCTCATCCTTTCCTTCATCGCGACCCTGCTGGTCGTGCTGCAGGTCATCCTCATCACCCACGGAGCCTGAACACCATGTGCGGAATCGTCGGCGCCATCGCCCGTCGCAACGTCGTGCCCATCCTGATGGAGGGTTTGCGCCGCCTCGAGTACCGCGGTTACGACTCGGCGGGCCTCGCCGTGATCAACGGCAGCCTGCAACGCCTGCGCAGCACCGGGCGCGTCGCACAGCTCGCGCGCCTGGTCGACGAGCAGAAGGCGCACGGCAACATCGGCATCGCACACACCCGCTGGGCCACGCATGGCAAGCCCACCGAGGCCAACGCGCACCCGCACGTGAGCGGCGGCATCTCGGTCGTGCACAACGGCATCATCGAGAATCACGAGGAGATGCGCGCCCGCCTGAAGGCGCTCGGCTACCACTTCCTGTCGGAGACCGATTCCGAGGTGATCGCGCACCTGGTGCACTCGCACGCGACCGGCGGCATGAGCCTGCTGGACGCGGTGCGCCGCTCGATTTCCGAGCTGCAAGGCGCCTACGCCATCGCCGTCATCGCCGAGAAGGATCCGCAGCGCATGGTGGTCGCCCGCATGGGCGCGCCGTTGCTGATCGGCCTGGGCAAGCACGAGAATTTCGCGGCATCCGATACTTCCGCCCTGCTGCAGGTCACCAAGCAGGTGATCTACCTCGAGGAAGGCGACTGCGCGGAGCTGGCGCTGGAAGACGTTCGCATCGTCGAAAAGACGAAGGGGAACGTGGTCCAGCGCACTCTGCACCATACCCAGCTGTCCGCCGAGTCGGTCGAGCTCGGTCAGTACAGCCACTTCATGCAGAAGGAGATCTTCGAGCAGCCCCGCGCGCTCAAGGACACGCTCGAGCTGGCGGTAAACGCGCGCAGCATCACGCCGGAGCTGTTCGGCACGGAGGCGGGCGCCATTTTCAAGGACGTGGAGCAGGTGCTGATCCTCGCGTGCGGCACGAGCCTGCACGCCGGGCTGGTCGCGCGGACCTGGCTCGAGAGCATCGCCGGCATCCCGTGCAACGTGGAAATCGCGAGCGAGTACCGCTACCGCGAGTCGGTGCCCAACCCCAGGACGCTGGTGGTCGCGATCTCGCAGTCCGGCGAGACCGCCGACACCCTCGCCGCCCTCGAGCATGCCCGCGCGCTCGGCCAGCCCCACACCCTGGGAATCTGCAACGTGGCCGAGTCCGCATTGGTGCGCGCCGCGGCGCTTCGCTTCCTCACCCGGGCGGGCCCCGAGATCGGCGTCGCATCGACCAAGGCGTTCACCACCCAGCTCGCCGCGCTGCTGCTGCTATCGCTCGCGCTCGCCAAGGTCCGGGGCAAGCTGTCCGCGGGCGAGGAAACCGAATACCTCGACGCGCTGCGCGGGCTGCCCAATGTCGTCCATCGCGCGCTGCAGACCGAGGGCGCGGTGAGCGACTGGTCGGCGCAATTCGCGATGCGCAAGCACGCGCTCTTCCTCGGTCGCGGGGTGCACTACCCGATCGCGATGGAAGGCGCGCTCAAGCTGAAGGAGATCTCCTATATCCATGCCGAGGCGTATCCGGCCGGCGAGCTCAAGCACGGTCCGCTCGCGCTGGTCGACACGCACATGCCGGTGATCGCCATCGCGCCACGCGGCGCCCTTCTGGAAAAGCTCAAGTCGAACCTCCAGGAAGTGCGCGCCCGCGGCGGCGAGCTGTACGTGATGACCGACGAGGATGCGAACCTGGGCAACGGCGTGGGATTCCACGTGATCCAGATGCCGTCCCACCATCCCATCGTCTCCCCGATCGTGCACTCGATCCCGCTGCAGCTCCTTGCCTACCACGCGGCCATCTGCCGCGGCACCGACGTCGACAAGCCGCGCAACCTCGCCAAGTCGGTGACCGTGGAATAGTCCTCTATGCTTGAGGGATGAAAAAGCCCCGACCCGTCTTCATCTCATCCCTCAAGCCCCTCGCGAAGTCGCTTCCCGACGACATTTCGCGAAGCATCGGCCGCACCGTCGCGCGCCACTCGTACCTCGAGTGGATCCTGGGCGAGGTGCTCTACAGCCTGCTCGAGATCTCGATCAAGCAGGGACGCGCCGTGGTCAACCGGCCGGTCCCACGCCAGTACGCGGCCGCGATCGAGGGCCTGTTCAAATTCCACAAGCTGGAGAGCCCGTTCAAATTCGAGCGGCTGGCGCGCAGCCTGGAACGTGCCGACGCGGCGCGCGATACGCTGGTCCAGTCGGTCTTCATGCGCGACGCCGATCGCAAGGACTCGCCCGTCTTCCTGGTGCGCGGGTCGTGGTCGTTGGGCCTGGACCTGGAAACCGTCAGACGCGACGCGTGGCCGGATACCCCCGAGGTCACGGCGGCGCTGCTCGCGGGACTGCGGGAGGATGTGGAGGATGCGGTGGGCCGGGCGGAAACGCTGCGCGCCCTCACCGACAAGCTGCTGCGGCGCCTGCACGAGCACCGCCGCACCAACCCACGCCTGAACCGGCGCGGAAAGTAAAAAAGGTGTCAGAGACCATTTCCCCGAGGGAAATGGTCTCTGACACCTTTTTTACTCGCCGCGAACGCGGCGCGCGATGACGAGGCCGAGGAACCCGAAGGCCATCAGCCAGGCGATCGTGGGATCGGGGGAGTGCGTGTTGACGAATGCCGGCGCCGCCATCGAGGTGAACGACGGCATGAGCGGCTGGGTTACGGCGACGTTGGTCATCATCTCCGCGACCGTGCCCACGGCCTCGGCGCCGTTGTTCGGCACTCCGAGGGCAATGGCGGCGGTGATGACGGCGGTCGACAGGAAATTTCTCATGAGGCTACTTTGAATGACCAGTGTGAAAGGCCCGTGATCACGCCGCCGCGGCGACGTAGTCCGGGAAGCCATGGTCCGGACGGATGATGGGGGCGGCAACCCGGGGCGGCATCGCATCGACCGGGAGGTCGCGTCGGAAGCAGTAGCCCACGCCGCGAACCGTTTCCAGCAATCCCTTGTGCCCGGTGGGCTCGAGGGCCTGGCGCAGGCGCCGGATGTGCACATCGACCGTGCGCTCCTCGACGTAGACGTTGTTGCCCCAGATCTCGTCGAGCAGCTGTGCGCGGCTGTAGACGCGGCCCGGATGGGTCATGAAGAAGCGCAACATGCGGAATTCCAGGGCGCCCAGCTCGATGTCCTGGCCCGCGCCGACGATGCGGCGCGAGGCGGGATCGAGCCTCAGGCCGGCGATCTCGACCACCATGTCGGCGTGCTGCGGGGCGCAGCGGCGCATGACGGCCTTGATGCGCGCCAGCAGCTCGCGCGGCGAGAACGGCTTGATCAGGTAGTCATCGACTCCCGCTTCGAGACCGGTAATTTTGTCCGATTCGCAGTCGCGGCCGGTGAGCATGATGATCGGCACGCAGGCGGTACGACTCTCGGAGCGCAGGCGCCGGGCAAAGGACAGCCCGGGCGTGTCGGGAAGCATCCAGTCCAGCAGGATCATCTGCGGCAGCGCCGTATTGACCAGCGCCTCGGCCTGGCGAATGCTGCTCGCCCGCATGACGCGATAACCCGCATTCTGCAGGTTGAGGGTGAGGATCTCCTGGAGGTCGGGATCATCCTCTACTACAAGAATCGTGTTATCCATGGCACGGTCCGTTTGGGTAGTTCATCGGGTAGTTCGTGGGACCATCGTAGGTCGGCTACGCATGTAATTAAGTCAGGCGCCGCACGATTCTCCTGTCGGACACGACCGGGGGGGTGTAGGTCGTTTCCTACAGTGAAAACATTGCCAAGCGCCTAATACGACGAATTAGCCGGGCCCAGCTGTGGTCTTTCAAACAAACAGTCCTTTAGGACGTTAGCTGGTTCGGCGTGCTCCAAGGCACCAAGTTGTAAGGGTATTTAACGCGCCTGTCATGTGCTCCTACGCCATTCGGATGCCCATGTGAAAACGCCGCGCACCCGGCGCGGCGTTTTCGGCAAAGCGACGTCCTGTCACAAAGCCTGGAGCTTGTCGTAGACGTCCTTCGGCCAGGTGGCGTCGGGGCCGTTGTGCATCTTCATCACGGCGTCGCGGAAGGGCTTGCGATTGACTCGCGCCACCGTCTTGCCGCGCTTCTCGAATTCCGCGCTCATCTTCTTCTCGATCTCGATGATCTCGGCGGTGGCCTTGGCGGCGGCCTCCTTGAGGGTGTCGTCGAAGATCTTCTTGTCGGCGTCTGAGAGCTTGCCCCAGGTGCCGCCTGCCACGATGGTGAGCAGGGCGTCGGTGATGTGCCCGGTGAGCACCACGAACTTCTGCACCTCGTAGAACTTCTTGGCGTCGATCGTGGGCAGCGGATTTTCCTGGGCGTCCACAGTGCCGTTCTGCAGCGCCAGGTAGACCTCGGCGAATGCGATCGGCGTGGGGTTGGCCCCGACCGCGCGCGGGAACATGGTGTACAGCGGCGCATCGGGCACCCGGATCTTGAGCCCCTTCATGTCCTCGGGCTTGTTGATCGCCTTGTTCGAGGTGACGTGGCGCTCGCCGTAATACGTGATCGCAACCACCTTGTTGCCGCCCGCCTTCTGGTAGCCGTCGCCCAGGTCCTTGAACAGCGGGCTGGTGGAAAACTTCTTCCAGTGGTCGAAGTCGCGGAACATGTACGGCGCGCCGCCGATTGCAAGCGGACCGTGGGTGCGGCCTGCGAAGAGCTGCCCGGTGTAGATGATGTCCACGGTGCCCAGGGTGAGGCCCTGGTTGATGTCCGTCTCCTTGCCGAGGCTCGAAGCCGGGAACACCTCGACCTGGTAGCGATTGTTGGTGCGCTTGGCGATTTCGCCCGCCGCCCACACCGCGGCCGTGTGGTACGGCTCGCTGGTCTCGTATACATGCGCGAACTTGAGCTTGGTCTGGGCCGCGACGCCGGTCGAAACCGCCAGCGCGAGTATTGCCACTCCTGCCTTGATGCCCTTCATGGTCCCTCCTCCTTCATTGGTGGCCTACGGGTACAAAAAGCTTTGAATCCGCCGATGAACGCCGATGCACGCGGATGCTCTGCTACATCCAATAGAATCGAAACCTGGGCACGAAGCTTTCGACGGTTAGCAGGGTATCGGCGTTCATCGGCGTTCATCGGCGGATTCAAAGCCTTTTGCTCGCATTACTCTCACATCACCGCGCCCAACTGCCAGGGCACGAATTCGTCGGCGCCGAAGCTGTGGCGCTCGCTCTTGCTGGGCTCGCCCGATGCCGTTGCCAGCACCAGGCTGAAAATCTTCTCCCCCGCCTCCTGCACGCTCATCGAGCCGTCGAGAATCGCCCCGCAGTTGATGTCCATGTCGTCTTCCATGCGTTCGAACATGGGGGTGTTGGTCGCTAGCTTGAGCGAGGGCGCGGGCTTGCAGCCGTAGACCGAGCCGCGCCCGGTGGTGAAGCAGATCAGGTTCGCCCCGCCGGCAACCTGGCCGGTGGCCGACACCGGGTCGTAGCCGGGGGTGTCCATGAACACGAAACCCCGGGCCGTCACCGGCTGGGCGTACTCGAACACCCCCATCAGCCCCGAGGTCCCGCCCTTGGCGACTGCGCCGAGGGACTTTTCTAGGATCGTGGTCAGCCCGCCGGCCTTGTTGCCCGGCGACGGGTTGTTGTTCATCTCGCCGTGGTTGCGCGCGGTGTATTCCTCCCACCAGTGGATGCGCTCGACGATCTTCTCGCCCACCGCGCGGCTCACGGCTCGGCGCGTGAGAAGGTGCTCGGCACCGTAGATTTCGGGGGTTTCCGACAGGATCGCCGTGCCGCCGTGCTTCACCAGAAGGTCTACCGCCGCGCCGAGCGCGGGATTCGCGGTGATGCCCGAATAGCCGTCTGAGCCGCCGCACTGCAGCCCGATCGTGATGTGGCTCGCCGGCACGGTCTCGCGCCGCACCTGGTTCGCGTGCGGCAGCATCTGCTTCACCAGGGCCACGCCCGCGGCCACCGCTTTCGCGGTGCCGCCCTTGTCCTGGATGGTCATCGAGCGCAGCAGCTGTCCCTCGGCCAGGCCCTGGGTGAAGAAGAGTGCATCCATCTGGTTGGACTCGCACCCCAGGCCGATGATCAGCACGCCGGCGAAATTGGCGTGGCGCGCGTAGCCGGCGAGCGTGCGGCGTAGCACGTCGATGCCCTCGCCCGTCGAGCCCATGCCGCATCCGGTGGTGTGGGTGAGCGCCACGACGCCGTCGACGTTGCCGAATTCGTCGAGCGCAGCTCCCTTGAACTGCTCGGCCACGTATTTCGCCACGGTCGCCGAGCAGTTCACCGTCGAGAGGATGCCGATGTAGTTGCGCGTGGCGACCCGCCCGTCGGGCCGCACGATCCCCTGGAAGGTCGCGGGCGGCTCCACGAACGCGGTCGGCTGGTACGCCTCGCCGAATGCATAGTCGCGTGCGAAATCGCGCACCTCGAGGTTGTGCACGTGGACGTGGTACCCCGGCGCGATCGGCTGGGTCGCGAAGCCGATCACCTGGCTATAGCGGCGCACCGGTTCGCCCACCGCGATCGCGCGCGTGGCGACCTTGTGCCCGGCGGGGATGCGCTCCTTCACGACGACGCCCTCCTTGAGGAGGTTGGTGCCGGTCTCGAGCTCGCGGCACGCGATGACGACGTCGTCGGCGGGATTCAGGCGCAGGAAAACCGGGGACAGACCACGTTTTTCGTCTCGCAGGATGGCACTCATTTGAATGGATCTCTCGAAAAACGTGGTCTGTCCCCGGTTTTCAACGGAACTGGGACGGCAGCCACAGGCTGATCGATGGAATATACGTGACTATCGCGAGGCTCACGAGCAGCGGCACCAGCCACGGCAGGATCGCCATGGTGGTGCGCTCGACCGAGAGCTTTGCGACCCGCGCGAGGACGAATAGCACCAGGCCCATGGGCGGATGCAGCAGCCCGATCATGAGGTTCAGCACCATCACCAGCCCGAAATGCACCGGGTCGATCCCGAGCTGGCGCACGATCGGCAGCAGGATCGGGACCAGGATGGTGATCGCGGCGGTCGGCTCCAGGAAGCAGCCGACGAAGAGCATCAACAGGTTGGCGAGCAGCAGGAAGCCCGCGGGCGTGCTCACCACCGACAGCACCCAGGTGGCGATCATCTCGGTCGTGCGCGTGGCGGTGAGCATCCAGCCGAAGATCGAGGCGGCGGCGACGATCAGAAGGACCGCGGCGGTGGTCTCAATGGTGTCCATCGACACCTTGACGAGCTTCTTCAGCGGCATCGTGCGATACCAGACCACGCCGAGGAAAAGCGCCCAGACGCACGCGGCGATCGCGCCTTCCGTGGCGGTGAAGACGCCGGTGCTCATGCCGCCGATCAGCAGCACCGGCGTCATGATCGGCAGCACCGCGTTGAAGCGGAACTTCCAGTCCGCGGCGAAGAGCACAACCAGTGCGAGGAGGACGGTGAGCTGCGGCTGCAGCCCGAGGCCGCCCTCGGAGACCAGGTACCAGATCGCCGTCGGCCAGCCGAGCACGATGGCGAATTCGCCGAGCGCCTTCAGCACGCGCGGCCACTGGAACGGGATGTCCGCGCCCCACTTGTTGCGGTGCGCGAAGAAGGCCACCGTGATCATCATCAGCACGGCCATCACCAGCCCCGGAAGGATGCCTGCGAGGAAGAGCGCACCCACCGAGACGTTGGCGAACAGCGCGTAGATCACGAATGGAAGCGACGGCGGGATGATCGGCCCCAGTGTCGCCGATGCCGCGGTCACGCCCACCGCGAATTCCTTGGAGTAGCCGTGCTCGGTCATCGCCTTGATCTCGACGGTGCCGAGGCCCGCCGCATCGGCGATCGCGGTGCCCGACATGCCCGCGAACACCATCGAGCCCACCACGTTCACGTGGCCGAGGCCGCCGCGCATCCATCCCACCAGCGCGAGCGCGAAGTTGTAGATGCGGTTGGTGATCCCGGCGGAGTTCATCAGGTTGCCGGCGAGGATGAAGAACGGCACCGCCAGCAGCGGGAAGGAATCGAGGCCGCCGACCATGCGGTGGATGACTACGTAGTCGGGCACGGTGCCCGTGGCCATCACGTAGACAAGCGAGGCGCCCGCCATGGCGATCGCCACGGGAATGCCCGAGCCCATGAGACCGAGGAAGAGGAGCTTGAATGCGCCCGGTCCCATCATCATTTCACTTCATCGGCCAGCTCCGGCCTCTCCAGCACCGAATAGCCGCGCTTCCAGTTGTCCCTGGCTACTCCGAGGGCGCGCCAGGTCATGAGCACGAAGCCCAGGCAGACGAACCCGTAGAGGATGCCGATCGGCCAGTCGATGATCGCCATGCGCGACGAGCCGATCTTCTGCATGAGGGCGATGGTGAGCCACGCGCAGTAGCCGAAGAAGAGCACGCGCACGATGTCGACCAGCGTGGAAAGCGGCCGCGTCACCTTGCGCGGCAGCATTCGGTAGAGGAAATCCACCTGGATGTGGTTGTTCTTCCGCACGCCGATAGCCGCCCCCACGAAGGCGGTGCCGATCAGGAGGTAGCGCGCGATCTCCTCGGTCCACGATGCGGAATCGTTGAGCGCGTAGCGCGTGAAGAACTGGTAGAAGATGACCAGCGCGAGGATCCAGAAGATCACGAACGCGATCCAGTCCTCGATGCGGTATTGGGAGATGTCCACCTCCTCGTCGTGGATGTGGAATTCGCCCTTGTCGTCGAGGATCGGCTCGGCTTGCGTCATTTAGGCTTCCTCTTGTCCCAGCTGGTGCTGAATCGCTTGGCGGCGTGGTTCATGTGCAGGCGCATCGCCGCGCGAGCGGCCTGCGGGTCGTGGCGCGCGATCGCGGCGACGATCTCGCGGTGCTCGCGGATCGCGACGGTCCACAGCGCCGGCGTGTCGAAATGGTGCTCGAGGCGCAGGAACAGCGGGCCGGTGCGCTGGTCCCAGAGCGTCTTCACGACGAGGGCGAGCGCGCTGTTGCCGCTCGCCGCGGCGATCCTGAGATGGAACAGGCGGTCGGCACCGAGCGGCATGGTGCCCTTGCCGCAATCGGCCTCCATGCCGTCGAGGGCTTCCTCGATCGCGCGTACCTGCGCCTTGGTCGCCTGCTTCGCGGCGAGCGCCGCGCATTCGGCCTCGATCAGCCAGCGCGCGCGGATGAGTTCGAACGGGCCGGAATCTTCGGCAAGCAGCTCACCGGCCCCGGACTCGGCGGTGCGCCCTTGCGTGACGTACACCCCCGATCCCACGCGCACTTCCACATACCCCTCCACTTCGAGCGCGATCAGGGCTTCCCGCACCGACGGGCGGCTCACGCCCAGCTGTTTCGCGAGGTCGCGCTCCGGCGGCAAGCGCGCGCCCACCGTGTATTCGCCACGATCGATCAGCGCCGCGATCTGATCGGCGATCTGCCGATAGAGGCGGCGATTCTCGACGGCGATGAGGGGCATCTGGTAAAGTGGTCAGGCCAATTTGGGCACTGTAGCACGGGGAAAATTCGATGGCCAATCGCCTGAAGGGCAAGCGGGCGCTCATCACCGCGGCGGGCAACGGCATGGGCCGAGCGGCCGTGCTGGCGTTCGTCCGGGAGGGTGCGAAGGTCTACGCCACCGACCTCGAAGCGCGTTCGCTCGAAGGATTCGAGGACGAGTCCGCCATCGTCCCCTCGCGCCTCGACGTGACCGACGAGCACATGGTGCGGGACTTCGTCGAGGCCACCGGCGCCGTGGACATCCTCTTCAACTGCGCCGGTTGGGTGCACCAGGGAAACCTCCTCGACTGCAGCGTCGAGGACTGGGACAAGAGCTTCGACGTCAACGTGCGCGGGATGTTCCTGCTCACCAAGGCGATGCTGCCGAAGATGATCGCGAACGGCGGGGGCGTGATCCTCAACATGGCCTCGGTGCTCGGGGCGGAAAAGGCGGCGCCGAACCGCCTCGCCTACGCCGCCTCGAAGGCCGCCGTGGCCGGTTTTACCCGCGCGCTCGCGATCGATCATGTGAAACAGGGGATTCGCGCCAATTGCGTGTGCCCAGGCACCGTCGACACCCCCTCGCTCGGCCAGCGCATCAACGCCTTCGCTGACCCGGTGCAGGCGCGCAAGGATTTCATCGCCCGCCAGCCCATGGGTCGCCTGGCGGCGGCCGGGGAAATCGCGGAGACCTTCGTCTACCTCGTTTCAGACGAATCGTCGTTCATGACAGGACAGGCGGTATACGTCGACGGCGGGATGAGCCTGTAACATCACGAAAACCAGGGACGGACCCTCATTTCCCGGCGGCGGAAATGAGGGTCCGTCCCTGGTTTTCCTACGGAGACCAGAAAAATGAAACTGCTGCGTTACGGCGCACCTGGCCGCGAGAAGCCCGGCCTCGCGGACAAGGACGGCAACATCCGCGACCTCTCGAAGGTCATCACCCAGATCGACGACGCCATGCTCGCCCCGCGCAACCTTGCGCGCCTCGCGCGGGTCAAGCCTGAAACGCTGCCGATCGTGCGCGGCAACCCGCGCCTTGGCGTACCCTTCGCG
>JALYSB010000085.1 GCA_030855025.1 Pseudomonadota bacterium | reverse complement strand
GGGGACAACATCAAGATGACGGTGACGCTGATCGCCCCCATCGCGATGGAGGAGGGGCTGCGTTTCGCGATTCGCGAAGGCGGTCGCACCGTCGGCGCAGGCGTCGTTTCCAAGATTCTCGAGTAGTCCGCAGAAAGATCATCCAATGGCTCAAGCCCCCGCGAAACAGAAGATCCGCATCCGCCTCAAGGCGTTCGACTACAAGCTGATCGACCAGTCGGCCCTCGAGATCGTGGAGACCGCCAAGCGCACGGGCGCTGTGGTCAAGGGCCCGGTGCCCATGCCCACGCGCATCGAGCGCTTTGACATCCTGCGCTCGCCGCACAAGAACAAGACCTCGCGCGACCAGTTCGAGATCCGCACGCACTTGCGCCTCATGGACATCATCGAGCCCACCGACAAGACCGTCGACGCGCTGATGAAGCTCGACCTTCCGGCCGGCGTGGACGTGGAAATCAAGCTCTAAATTATTGTATAATTGACGGTTTACTGCATCCGGTGGCGACCGCCGGCTTGCACAAGGTGAAGGGCCGGCCAATCGCTGCCGGCACTCTGTTGGATGGCGGCAGGCTTCGCCGGCCGCGCCCATAAGAGACAACACGAAAGGAAAGCAAGATGAGTCTCGGTCTCGTCGGCCGCAAGGTCGGCATGATGCGCATCTTCAAGGACGACGGCACGTCGGTGCCGGTGACTGTCCTCGACTGCAGCGGCAATCGCGTCGCGCAGGTGAAATCCCAGGAATCAGATGGCTACGTCGCGGTCCAGGTCGCGTTCGGCAAGCGCCGCGCCACCCGCGTGACCAAGGCGATGGCCGGCCATTTTGCGAAGGCGGGCGTGGAAGCCGGCTCGGAGCTGCGGGAGTTCCGCGTCGCCGCCGACAAGGTGGGCGACCTCAAGGCGGGCGTCGAGCTCAGGGTCGACATGTTCGAGGCAGGGCAAAAGGTCGATGTCTCGGGCACCACGATCGGCAAGGGGTTCTCCGGCGTCATCAAGCGTCACCACTTCTCGTCGAATCGCGCCTCCCATGGCAATTCGCTCTCGCACAACAGCGCCGGCTCCATCGGCATGGCGCAGGACCCGGGCCGGGTGTTTCCGGGCAAGCGCATGGCGGGCCAGCTCGGCAACGTGAACCGCACCATCCAGCTGCTCGAAATCGCCCGCATCGACGCGGAGCGCTCGCTCATCATGGTCAGGGGTTCGGTTCCCGGTGCGAAGAATTGCGCGGTCATCGTTCGTCCCAGCGTGAAGACGAAGGTCCGCAAGGCGCCCGTGGCACCCAAGGCGGCAGCGAAGGGAGCCAAATAATGGAACTCAAGGTCATCAACGAGAAGGGCGAGGCGCAGAAGTCCGTCGACGCCTCCGAGACCCTGTTCGGCCGCGAGTACAACGAGGCGCTGGTCCACCAGGTCGTGGTGGCGTACCACGCCAATGGCCGCCAGGGCACGCGCGCGCAGAAGACGCGCGCCGAAGTGCGCCACTCCACCAAGAAGCCGTGGCGCCAGAAGGGCACCGGCCGCGCTCGGGCGGGCATGACGTCGAGCCCGTTGTGGCGCGGCGGCGGACGCACCTTCCCGAACAAGCCGGACGAGAATTTCACCCAGAAGCTCAACCGCAAGATGTACCGCGCGGGCATGGCCTCGATCCTGTCACAGCTGGTGCGCGAGGAGCGCCTGTCGGTGATCGACGCGCTCACGCTCGACCAGCCCAAGACCAAACTGCTCGCCGGAAAGCTGCAGGCTCTCGGCATGTCGCAGGTCCTGATCCTGACCGACAGGCTGGACGAGAACCTGTTCCTGTCTTCGCGCAACCTGCCCGGCGTGCTGGTGCTCGAGGCGCGCCATGCCGACCCGGTGAACCTGATGCGTTTCGAGAACGTCCTCGTGACGATGGCGGCGGTGAAGCACCTCGAGGAGGCCCTCGCATGAACCCAGAAAGATTGATGAAGGTCATCGTCGCTCCGGTGATCTCGGAGAAGGCCACCTTGGTGGGCGAGATGCATCGCCAGGTCGTGTTCGAAGTGCTGCCTGACGCGACCAAGGCCGAGATCAAGGCTGCGGTCGAGCTGCTCTTCAAGGAGCAGAAGGTCGAGGTCGCCACGGTGAACGTGGTCAACGTCAAGGGCAAGGAGAAGCGTCACGGGCGCTTCATCGGCCGTCGCAAGGGCGTCAAGAAGGCCTATGTGAGCCTCAAGGGCGAAGGCGACATCAACTTCGTGGAAGGAGTCGCCTGATGGCTCTCGTCAAGACCAAGCCTACCTCGGCTGGACGCCGGTCGATGGTGAAGGTCGTGAATGCCGACCTGCACAAGGGTGACCCCTACTATCCCCTGCTTGAGAAGCAGTCGAAGCGTGCCGGTCGCAACTCGATGGGCAACATCACCACGCGCCACCAGGGCGGCGGCCACAAGCAGCACTACCGCATCGTCGACTTCCGGCGCGACAAGGACGGGATTCCGGCCAAGGTGGAGCGGCTCGAGTACGATCCGAACCGCAGCGCCAACATCGCGCTGCTGTGCTACGCCGATGGCGAGCGGCGCTACATGATCGCGCCGAAGGGACTCACGGTCGGCCAGAAGATCGAGAGCGGCTCCGAGGCGCCCATCAAGTCGGGCAACGCACTGCCGCTTCGCAACATCCCCGTGGGCACCACGGTGCATTGCGTGGAGATGCTTCCCGGCAAGGGCGCGCAGATCGCGCGCGCGGCGGGGGCGGGTGTGCAGCTGCTGGCGCGCGAAGGCGAATACGCGCAGCTGCGCATGCGCTCGGGCGAGATTCGCCGGGTGCACGTGAATTGCAAGGCGACGATCGGGGAAGTGGGCAACGAGGAGCACAACCTGCGTCAGATCGGCAAGGCCGGGGCCAATCGCTGGCGCGGCATTCGACCGACGGTTCGCGGCGAGACGATGAACCCGGTGGACCACCCGCTCGGCGGGCGTACGCGGGGCAACCGCCATCCGGTTTCGCCGTGGGGTCAGCCCGCCAAGGGCAAGAAGACGCGGTCCAACAAGCGCACCCAGACGATGATCGTGCGCAGCCGCCACAAGAAGGCATAAGGGGCAGACATGTCACGTTCAATCAAGAAGGGCCCGTTTGTCGATGCCCACCTGCTGAAAAAGGTGGAAACGGCGCAAGCGGCCAAGGACAAGCGCCCGATCAAGACCTGGTCGCGGCGCTCCACGGTGCTGCCTGATTTCGTCGGGCTCACGATCGCGGTGCACAACGGCAAGCAGCACATCCCCGTCTATGTGTCAGAGAACATGGTCGGGCACAAGCTGGGCGAGTTCGCGTTGACGCGGACCTTCAAGGGCCATTCGGCCGACAAGAAGGTCCAGGCGTCGGGCACTCCAGCCCCGGCCCCGAAGAAGTGAGGACACGATGAACGTCGAAGCCAAACTCTACGGCGTACGCCTCTCGGCCCAGAAGGGCCGCCTGGTGGCCGACCTCGTTCGCGGCCAGCCCATTGCGGCCGCGCTCAATATCCTCAGCTTCACCCCGAAGAAGGGTGCGCGCATCATCAAGAAGGTCCTCGAGAGCGCGATCGCCAACGCCGAGCACAACAATGGCGCGGACATCGACGAGCTGAAGATCACCAAGATCTGCGTGGAAAAGGGCCCCGTGCTCAAGCGCTTCCAGGCGCGCGCCAAGGGCCGCGGAAACCGCATCGTGAAGCCCACCTGCCACGTGTTCCTCGCGGTCGGCGACGGGAAAAAGGACTAGCCATGGGTCAGAAGATCAATCCGGTCGGCTTTCGCCTCTCGGTGAACCGCAACTGGGGCTCGAAGTGGTTCGCGAACACCAAGAATTTCCCCGGCATGCTCGCCGAGGACATCAAGGTGCGCGAGTACCTCAAGAAAAAGCTCTCGCACGCCGCCGTGGGCAAGGTCGTGATCGAGCGCCCCTCGAAGAATGCGCGCATCACCATCTACTCGGCGCGACCGGGCGTGGTGATCGGCAAGAAGGGCGAGGACATCGAGGGCCTGCGCACGGCGCTGCAGAAGCTGATGGGCGTGCCGGTGCACGTCAACATCGAGGAAATTCGCAAGCCCGAGCTCGACGCGCAGCTGATCGCCGACTCGATCACCAGCCAGCTTGAGAAGCGCGTGATGTTCCGCCGTGCGATGAAGCGCGCGATGCAAAACGCGATGCGCCTGGGTGCCCAGGGCATCAAGATCACCAGCGCCGGGCGCCTGAACGGTGCCGAGATCGCGCGCACCGAATGGTATCGCGAGGGACGCGTCCCGCTGCATACCCTGCGCGCCGAGATCGAGTACGGCTTCTCGGAAGCGAAGACGACCTACGGAACGATCGGCGTCCAGGTCCTCGTCTTCAAGGGCGAGACCCTCGGCAAGGGCGAGCAGCCGTTGGCCGCCGCGCCAGAACCCGATAAGAAACCCGCCAGGAAACCAGGGGTGAAACATGCTGCAGCCAGCTAGAAGGAAGTACCGCAAGGAGCAGAAGGGGCGCAACAAGGGCATTGCCACTCGCGGCGCCAAGGTTTCCTTCGGTGAGTTCGGCCTCAAGGCCATCGGCCGCGGGCGTCTCACCGCGCGCCAGATCGAGGCCGCGCGCCGCGCGATGACCCGCCACATCAAGCGTGGCGGGCGCATCTGGATCCGCATTTTCCCGGACAAGCCGATCTCGAAGAAACCGGCCGAGGTCCGCATGGGCAACGGCAAGGGCTCGCCCGAGTACTTCGTGGCCGAGATCGTCCCGGGCAAGGTGCTCTACGAGATGGGCGGGGTGGAGGAGGCGCTGGCTCGCGAGGCGTTCGCGCTGGCCGCCGCAAAGCTGCCGATTCGCACGACATTCGTGCAACGCATGATCGGCTGACGGAGGAATCATGAGCAAGAACGAAGAGCTGCGCTCCCGGAGCGTCGAAGAGCTGAACAAGGAACTGCTGGAGCTGCGCCGCGCCCAGTTCGGGCTGCGCATGCAGCTAGCCACGCAGAGCCTCACCAAACATAGCGAGATCGAGCGCGTTCGCCGCCAGATCGCGCGCGTGCACACCTTCCTCAACGAGAAGTCGAAGTCGAAAGGAGGCGCGAAATGACCGAGCCCGCCAAGAAAACCACGCCGAACCAGCGCCAGCTCACCGGGCGCGTGGTGAGCGACAAGATGGACAAGACTGTCACGGTGGTGGTCGAGCGCCAGGTGATGCACCCGGTCATCGGCAAGGTCGTGAGCCGGACCAAGAAATATCACGCCCACAACGACGGCAACGACGCGAAGCTGGGCGACAAGGTCGTGATCGAGGAATGCCGCCCCCTGTCGAAGACGAAGGCCTGGAAAGTGGCCCGCGTCGCCGAGCGCGCCCGCCCCGAATAGGTTGTCAAGGGGCTGTTTTACCTGCTATAATCGCGGTCTTTCTAGCTTCCGGCCCAGGCTTCGTGGCCGGAAGTCCAGTCAGAGAGCCCGGAGGGGATGATTCCTTCGGGGCCAGCCCGGCCGCCAGCCGAAGCCAGTAGCACCCAAACGCCCGGGCAAAGAGCGGTTGCATTTCGACCCTCCCTGCCGCATTTGCGGGGGACGGCTTTCGAGCCGACCTCGGCAGAGCCAGGGACCCCAGGACCAGCCGCTTCACGCAATCCTTCGGAATGCGGGAAGCGCGGAAGACGGATCCAAGACTGCCTGTGCGACTCGTGCGCCGGGTCAAGTTGGAGAGAGACACAATGATTCAGATGCAATCCATTCTCGACGTCGCCGACAACACGGGCGCGCGTTCGGTGATGTGTATCAAGGTGCTCGGCGGCTCCAAGCGTCGCTACGCGGGCATCGGGGACATCATCAAGGTCAGCATCAAGAGTGCTGCGCCGCGCGGCCGCGTGAAAAAGGGCGAGGTCTACAGCGCCGTGGTGGTGCGAACCGCCCACGGCGTGCGCCGCCCGGACGGCTCGGTGATCAAATTCGACACCAACGCCGCCGTGCTGCTCAACCCCAAGCTCGAGCCGATCGGCACGCGCATCTTCGGACCCGTCACCAGGGAGCTGCGCACCGAGCGCTTCATGAAGATCGTGTCGCTCGCGCCCGAAGTCCTCTAGGAGCCGACATGCAGAAGATCCGCAAGGGCGACCAGGTGGTCGTCACCACCGGCCGGGAGAAGGGCAAGCGCGGCTCCGTGCTGCGCGTGTTCGAGACCGGCAAGGTCCTGGTCGAGGGGCTCAACCGCGTGAAGAAGCACCAGCGGCCCAACCCCGTGAAGGGCCAGACCGGCGGCATCATCGACAAGGAGATGCCGCTCCATATTTCCAACGTGATGCTGGTGAACCCCGCTACCGGCAAGGGCGATCGCGTGGGGTTCAGGTTCCTGGAAGCGCAAGCCGGGTCAGCCCCGCGCAAGGTGCGCTTCTTCAAGTCCAACGGCGAAGTCGTGGACGTTTGAGGTAGACATGGCTAAAGAAGACAAATCCGACAAGGACGCGAAGGGCAAGGGCAAGGCAGGCGCCAAGCCCTCCGGCAAGGCCCCCGCGCAGGACGCGAAACCCGCGGCCAAGGAAGCCAAGGCCCCCAAGCAGCCCAAGGGCGAGAAGGGCGTCGGCAAGCAAGCCGCCCCGACCCAGCCCGCGCGCCTGAAGGTGCATTACGAGCAGACGGTCGTGCCGGCGCTCATGAAGCAGTTCGGCTACAAGACCAAGATGCAGGTGCCGCGCATCGAGAAGGTCACGCTGAACATGGGCGTGGGCGAGGCGGTTGCGGACAAGAAGATCCTCGATAACGCGGTCGCGGACATGAACAAGATCGCCGGCCAGAGGCCGGTCATCACCAAATCGAAGAAGTCGGTGGCGGCCTTCAAGATCCGCGACGGCTATCCCGTTGGCGCCATGGTCACCCTGCGCTCGCGTCGCATGTACGAGTTCCTCGACCGGCTGGTCACAATCGCGCTGCCGCGCGTGCGTGACTTCCGCGGGTTGTCGGGCCGCTCATTCGACCAGCGTGGCAACTACAACATGGGCGTCAAGGAACAGATCATTTTCCCGGAGATCGAGTACGACAAGATCGACGCGCTGCGGGGAATGAACATCTCCATCACCACGACCGCGAAGTCGGATGAAGAGGCCCGTGCCCTTCTCGCCGCCTTCAAGTTCCCGTTCAGGACTGAGAGGGCTGCGTAATGGCCAAGCTTGCCGTCATCAACCGCCAGGCGAAACGTGTCGCCATGGTGAAGAAATACGCCGAGAAGCGGAAAGCCCTGCTCTCGATCATCCAGGACCCGAAGGCGACCGACGACGCCCGCGACCAGGCGCGCGCCAAGCTGCAAGCGCAGCCCCGCGACGCCTCGCCCGTGCGCCTGCGCAATCGTTGCGCGATCACGGGCCGCCCGCGCGGCACGTTCCGCAAGTTCGGCCTCGCGCGCAACAAGATCCGCGAGATCGCCATGCGCGGGGAGATCCCCGGCATGATCAAGGCGAGCTGGTAGGAGCCAAACGATGAGCATGAGTGATCCCATCGCCGATATGCTGACGCGTATCCGCAACGCGCAGGCGACCGAAAAGGTCAGCGTGTTCGTGCCGTCTTCGAAGGTGAAGCAGGCCATCGCCCAGGTCCTCAAGGACGAGGGCTACATCGAGGATTTCGCAGTACGCGACCTCGAGGGCAAGCCGGTCATCGAGATCGGCCTCAAGTACTACGCCGGCAAGCCGGTGATCGAGAAGATCGAGCGCGTCTCGCGTCCGGGCCTTCGCATCTACAAGGGCCGCGACGACATTCCGCGCGTCATGAACGGTCTCGGCGTGGCCATCGTGTCCACGTCCAGGGGTGTCATGACCGACCGGCGCGCGCGCGAAACCGGCGTGGGCGGCGAAGTGCTCTGCCTCGTGGTGTAAGGAGCCAGCCCCCATGTCACGAATCGCGAAATATCCGGTTGTCGTCCCCGACAAGGTCCAGGTCACGATCGGCGATTCCAAGCTCGTCGTGAAGGGTCCGCTCGGCACGCTCGAGCAGGCGATCACTCGCGAGGTGGTCGTGAAGCTCGAAGACGGCAAGATCACCTTCACCGCCGCGAACGAATCGAAGGTCGCCAACGCGATGTCCGGCACCCTGCGCGCCACGGTGGCGAACATGGTGCACGGCGTCAAGGAAGGCTTCCAGAAGAAACTCAACCTCGTGGGCGTCGGCTACCGCGCGCAGGCGCAGGGCAACAAGCTCAACCTCACGCTCGGCTTCTCGCATCCGGTCGTGCATGCGCTGCCCGAGGGGATCAAGGCGGAGACGCCGACGCAGACCGAGATCCTGATCAAGGGGGTCAACCGGCAGCAGGTCGGGCAGGTCGCCGCCGAGGTGCGCGCGTACAAGCCGCCCGAGCCGTACAAGGGCAAGGGCGTGCGCTATTCCGACGAGAAGGTCGTCATCAAAGAGACGAAGAAGAAATAAGGCGGCCGAGAGAGAGATGACCATGGAAAAGAAAACTTCCCGACAGCGCCGCGCCGCGAAGACGCGCGTGCGCATTTCTCGCCAAGGCGCCGCCCGCCTTGCCGTGCATCGCACCAACCTGCACATCTACGCGCAGGTGATCGACGCGACCGGCGGCAAGGTGCTCGCCTCGGCGTCGACCCTCGAGAAGGACGTGCGCGCATCGCACCCCAACGGCGCCAAGAAGGAAGCTGCGGCGGAAGTGGGCAAGCGCATCGCCGAGAAGGCGAAGGCCGCCGGCGTGACCGAGGTCGCATTCGACCGCGCGGGATTCAGCTACCACGGGCGCGTGAAAGCGCTTGCGGAGGCGGCCCGCGAGGGCGGCCTCAAGTTCTGAGGAATCGAGACATGGCTAGAAACGATCAGAGGGGTGGTTCCGACGAGCGCAGCGACGGCCTGCGGGAGAAGATGATCTCCGTGAACCGCGTCACCAAGGTGGTGAAGGGCGGACGCATTCTCGGCTTCGCGGCGCTCACCGTGGTGGGCGACGGCGACGGCTCGATCGGCATGGGCAAGGGCAAGGCGCGCGAAGTGCCGGTCGCGGTCCAGAAGGCGATGGAGCAGGCGCGTCGCAACATGGTCAAGATCCCGCTGAAAAGCGGCACCATCCACCACGACGTGCTCGGCCGCCACGGCGCCACGCGCGTGATGATGAAGCCCGCGGTCGAGGGCAACGGCATCAAGGCGGGCGGCGCCATGCGCGCGGTCTTCGAGGTGATGGGAGTGACCAACATCTCCGCCAAGTGCCACGGCTCGACCAACCCGTACAACGTCGTGCGCGCGACGCTCGACGGCCTGGTCCAGCAGCGCCGGCCCTCGGAGATCGCGGCCAAGCGCGGCAAGAAGGTCGAAGAGATCGCCTGAGGAATCCCATGCCCACGAAGAAGAAGCCGACCGATGCCGGCAAGAGAATCAAGGTGACCCTGGTGAAGGGCTTGCCAGGCACGCTGCATACGCATCGCCAGTCGGTGAAGGGCCTCGGCCTGCGCCACCGCCAGCACACGGTCGAGGTCCAGGACACCCCGGCCATCCGCGGGATGATCAACAAGGTGAGCTACCTGCTGAAGGTCGAGGACTAAAGAGCCATGGAACTGAACACCATCAAGCCCGCGGCGGGCTCGAAGAAGAATCGCCGGCGCGTCGGGCGCGGCATCGGCTCGGGCCTGGGCAAGACGGCGGGCCGCGGCCACAAGGGCCAGAAATCGCGCGCCGGCGGATACCACAAGGTGGGATTCGAGGGCGGGCAGATGCCGCTGCAGCGGCGCCTGCCGAAGCGCGGGTTCCTCGCCGTGACCATCGACAAGGCGGTCGAGGTTCGCTCCGGTGACCTCTCGAAGGTCGGCGCCGAGGTGATCGACATGGAGGGCCTGAAGAAGGCCGGACTCGTGGCGGGCGGCGCCAAGCGCGCCAAGATCATCCTCGCGGGCAAAGTCGACAAGAAATTCAAGGTGTCGGGCATCGGCGCCTCCAAGGGCGCGAAAGAGGCCATCGAGAAGGCCGGCGGGTCGGTCGCCGATTTGGTGGTCGCCGAGGTCCAGAAGAAGCTGGCGAAGAAGTCCAAGCCGGCGCAGGCGAAGTAACGGAGACGAACGCAATTGTCCGCCAACCCCCTCGCAACCCTCGGAAAGCTCGGCGACCTCAAGCGTCGCCTCTGGTTCCTGGTGGGCGCCCTCGTCGTTTACCGGATCGGGACGTATATCCCGGTGCCTGGCATCGACCCGGGCGAACTCGCGCGGCTCTTCCAGCAGACGCGCGGCGGCATCCTGGACATGTTCAACATGTTCTCGGGGGGCGCGCTGTCGCGCTTCTCGATCTTCGCGCTCGGCATCATGCCGTACATTTCGGCGTCGATCATCATGCAGCTGATGTCGGTGATCTCGCCGACGCTGGAGGCCCTCAAGAAGGAGGGCGAAGCCGGCCGGCGCAAGATCACCCAGTACACGCGCTACGGCACCGTGGTCCTGTCGCTATTCCAGGCACTCGGCATCTCGATTGCGCTCGAGGCGCAGCCAGGCCTCGTAATCGACCCGGGCCTCGGCTTTCGCTTCGCGACCGTAATGACGCTCACCACCGGCACCATGTTCCTCATGTGGCTGGGCGAGCAGATCACCGAGCGCGGCATCGGCAACGGCATCTCGATGATCATCTTCGCCGGCATCGTGGCGGGCCTGCCGAGTGCCATTGGCGGCAGCCTCGAGCTGGTGCGCACCGGCGCCATGTCGGTCTTCATCGCACTCATGATCTTCGTCATCGTCATCGGCGTGACCGCGTTCGTGGTGTTCGTCGAGAAGGGCCAGAGACGCATCCTGGTGAACTACGCCAAGCGCCAGGTCGGCAACCGCCTTTACGGCGGCCAGAGCTCGTTCCTGCCGCTCAAGCTCAACATGTCGGGCGTGATCCCGCCGATCTTCGCCTCGTCGATCATCCTCTTCCCGGCGACGCTCGCCAGCTGGTTCGGTACCAACGAGAACATGACGTGGCTGAAGGACGTGGCCGCCGCGATGTCGCCAGGCCAGGTCCTGTACATCGCGCTCTACGCGTCCGCGATCATCTTCTTCTGCTTCTTCTACACCGCGCTCGTCTTCAACTCGAAGGAAACCGCGGACAACCTTAAGAAGAGCGGCGCCTTCGTACCGGGGATCCGTCCCGGCGACCAGACCGCGCGCTACATCGACAAGATCATCACGAGACTCACGCTCGTGGGCGCGATCTACATCACCCTGGTGTGCCTGCTGCCGGAGTTCCTGAATACGCAGTACAACGTGCCGTTCTACTTCGGTGGCACGTCGCTCCTGATCACGGTGGTGGTAACCATGGACTTCATGGCCCAGCTCCAGGCGTACCTGATGTCGCACCAGTACGAAAGCCTGCTCAAGAAGGCGAACTTCAAGGGCTCGGGCTTCCCGGTGCGATAGGCGCGAAATGGCCAAGGAAGAAACGATTCAGATGCAGGGGGAGATTGTCGAGACCCTCCCCAACGCGATGTTCAGGGTGAAGCTGGAAAACGGGCACATAGTCCTCGGGCACATCTCCGGGAAGATGCGGATGCACTACATCCGGATCCTCCCCGGCGACAAGGTGACCGTGGAGCTCACGCCCTACGATTTGACCAAGGCGCGGATCACGTTCCGCGCCAAGTAAGGAGAGCGAAGATGCGAGTGCAGGCTTCCGTCAAGAAAATCTGCCGCAAGTGCAAGATCGTGCGGCGCAAGCGCGTGGTGCGCGTGATCTGCACCGACCCGCGCCACAAGCAGCGCCAGGGCTGAAGCCCCGCCGCGCCCCGGACGTATAGAGGACAAACATGGCCCGTATTGCAGGCATCAACATCCCGAATCACCAGCACACCGCCATCGCGCTCACCGCGATCTACGGCATCGGGCGCGCGCGCGCGCGCCAGATCTGCGACCTGGTCGGAGTGAAGCACTCCGCCAAGATCAAGGATCTCTCCGACGGGGAAATGGACAAGCTGCGCGAGCAGATCGCCAAGTTCACCGTCGAGGGCGACCTGCGCCGCGAGAATTCGATGAACATCAAGCGGCTCATGGACCTGGGCTGCTACCGCGGCGTGCGCCACAAGAAAGGCCTGCCCGTGCGCGGCCAGCGCACCCGAACCAACGCGCGGACCCGCAAGGGCCCGCGCAAGGCCGTCCGCCTGTCCAAGGCGGCGACTTAACGCCGAGACTGAGGAATTAACGCATGGCCAAGCCAGCCGCAACCCGCGCCCGCAAGAAGGTAAAGAAGGTCGTCTCCGAGGGCATCGCCCACGTGCACGCCTCCTTCAACAACACCATCATCACGATCACCGACCGCCAGGGCAACGCCCTGTCGTGGGCGACCTCGGGCGGAGCCGGCTTCAAGGGCTCGCGCAAGTCGACGCCGTTCGCAGCCCAGGTGGCCGCGGAGTCGGCGGGCCGTGCCGCCCAGGAGCATGGGGTGAAGAACCTTGAAGTGCGCATCAAGGGCCCTGGCCCCGGCCGCGAGTCCGCGGTACGCGCGCTGAACGCCCTCGGACTGAAGATCATCTCGATTGCCGACGTGACGCCGGTTCCCCACAACGGCTGCCGTCCGCCCAAGCGCCGCAGGATGTAGTTCGGAGTCGGCGACGTTTCGACGACCCGCAAGGATTGATTAGGAGAACACCGTGGCACGTTATACCGGACCCAAGTGCAAGCTGTCGCGCCGGGAGGGCACTGACCTCTTCCTGAAGAGCGCGCGCCGTTCCCTCGACACCAAGTGCAAGCTCGACTCGCGCCCCGGCCAGCACGGAGCGAAATCGACGCGCATCTCGGAGTACGGCACGCAGCTGCGTGAGAAGCAGAAGATCCGCCGCATGTATGGCGTGCTCGAGCGCCAGTTCCGCAACTACTTCGACAAGGCCATCACCAAGCGTGGCGCCACCGGCGAGGTGCTGCTGCAGATGCTCGAAAGCCGCCTGGACAACGTGGTCTACCGGATGGGATTCGCGTCAACGCGGGCCGAAGCCCGCCAG
>JALYSB010000084.1 GCA_030855025.1 Pseudomonadota bacterium | reverse complement strand
GCGCCGGTGCGCTCGGGCCAGGCGCCCGTCGTGCCCGATGCGCGCAACGCGGTGCTCGAGAATTCCGGCGCGGGGCCGCTGGTCGTGAACGACGCGTTCGATCGCGCCTGGCGCCGCGTCGGGCTCGCGCTCGACCGCGTGGGCTTTACCGTCGAGGATCGCGACCGCTCGAAAGGGCTCTTCTTCGTGCGCTACATCGATCCTGACGTGGACCTCAGGGCCGGGCAGAAGGAAACCCTCGCCGACAAGCTCATGTTCTGGCGCGCGGCGCCGAAGACCGCGCAGCCGCAATATCGCATCCATGTGAGCGATGCGGGAGCGAGCATGTCCCAGGTCCAGGTGCAGAACTCGCAGGGCGCATCGGAAGCGTCCTCCACCGGGAAGAAAATTCTGACGCTCCTTTTCGAGCAGCTGAAGTAGTGGCGCTACGCTTCACCTCCCTCGGGAGCGGCAGTTCCGGCAATGCGCTGGTGGTGGAGAGCGGGACGACGCGGGTCATGATGGACTGCGGGTTCTCGATCGCGGAGACCTGCATGCGCCTCGCGCGGGTGGGCCTCGCGCCCGGAGACCTCGCCGGGATCGTGGTGACCCACGAGCACGACGATCACCTCGGCGGCGTGGCGCGCTTCGCCAAGCGTTACGCGCTCCCGGTCTATCTCACGCGCGGCACGGCCCAGTGGCTGCCCGAGGATTTCCCCGCGGTGCTGGTGCGCTACATCGACTCGCACAGGCCCTTCGCCGTCGACGGCCTGGCGGTCGAGCCGTTCCCGGTTCCCCACGACGCGCGGGAGCCCGTGCAGTATGTGTTCTCCGACGGCGCTGCGCGCCTCGGTGTCGTGACGGACCTGGGGTGCATCACCCAGCATGTGGTCGACAAGCTGTCGGGCTGCGAGGCGCTGGTGATCGAGTGCAATCACGACCTCGACATGCTGATGTCCGGGCCCTATGCCGTAAGCCTAAAGCAGCGCGTGGCGGGCCGCTTCGGCCACCTCGACAATGCCGGCGCCCGGCACCTGGTGGCGAGCCTCGACCGGTCGCGCCTGCGCCACCTTATCGCCGCGCACCTCTCGCAGCAGAACAACACGCCGGCGCTCGCGCGCAAAGCGCTTGCGACGGCGGCGGGCTGCGAGGAGGACTGGATCGGCGTCGCGAGCCAGCTCGACGGCTTCGCCTGGCGGGACGCTTAGGTGTCGGGACGCTTAGGTGTCAGAGACCGATTCTCGAGAAGCGAGAATCGGTCTCTGACACCGGATTTTCAAAGTCCCAGCGTCGTCGCCGAAACCGCCGGCTCCGAGAGCTCCCAGATCTCGTCGAAACGCTGCGCGATGGGCGTCGCATCGCTCGGGGAGTTGAGCGCGACGATCGCTCGCGGCTGCGTGTGGTGCATCTGGTGCCAGACGCCGCGGTCATCGGCGACCACGAAAGGATCCATCGCGGTGCGCGCCTGGGCGAGGGTGCGGTGGATCTCGATGGACATCGGGAACTGGCGCAGCAGCAGCAGCAGCCGCGGCGATTCGCGCTCGAGGAGCTCGGTGTTGTGCAGCGCGATGAGCAGCCGGTGCGCGCGGCCCGCCAGGAAGAACAGGCGCAGCTTCTCGGCGATCGCCGGTGAATTGAATCCCCGGTTCGACAGCGAGACGTCGAACACCCGGAGAGTGCGTTCGGCCGATGCGACCACCTGCGCGATGGCCTCGAGCGATTCGTTGATCCCCGAAATGGCGCGATAGCTCGGTTTCTGCGCGTCGTCCTGTTCGCTCATGTCGGCTCCTCCTCCAACGATACGAAGCCCTGCCGATACCACTCTGCAGCGGCGTCCCAGAACGCGGCCGGCGCCTCGACCGGACCCCGCAGGCGGCGCGCGTCGGCAAGCCTGCGCGCCCAGGGGCGCGCTGCCGCGGGCAACACCACGGTCTCGCCGTTCATGAAGAACATCGTGCCAGAAAATGCCATGCGCGACCTGGGGTCGAGGGCGAGTCCCTGGCGCGCTGCGCGCCGCCCAAAGGCCGCCGGGGACATCGGGCGCACGGGGGGATCGAAGAACACGTGAGGCTTGGGTTCGGTGAGAAACCGCCCGGTGAAATCGCGAACGGCCCCCTTGGGCCAGCGGATTCGCGACGCGACTCGCCCGGCATGCTCGACGAGCCGCGGCGGGATTTCGCCCGGATGCCTTTGGATGCCGGCGCCCGGGTCACGGTACTGCCCGGCGGGAGCGGGCGTCTCCTCCAGATACCCGAGGAGCCCGGTCACAAGCTCGTCATCGGTGGGGGCGCGAAACCCGATCGACCATGTAAGGCACTCCGATTCCGCCACGCCGTGGTGCGCGACCCCGGGGGGCAGGTAGAGCATGTCGCCCGCCTCGAGCACCCATTCGAAGCGCGGCACGAACCGCTCGAGGATCTTGAGCGGCAGGCCGGGCACGAAGGCGTGGTCGGCCTGATCGGAAACCTGCCAGCGCCTGCGCCCCTGGCCCTGCAGCAGGAAAACATCGTAGGAATCAACGTGTGGGCCGACACTGCCGCCCGGGACCGCGTAGCTCACCATCACATCATCGATGCGCGCATGGGCAATGAAATCGAAGCGGGCGAGGAGCCGCTCGGCGCGTTTGGAAAAGTGGTTCGTATCCTGGACCAGGACCGTCCAATCGCGGCGTGGAAGTTGCTTTAATCGTGAAGCGGTAAAAGGACCATGCTCGAGGCTCCATTTCGCGCCGCGGCGGTGCACGAGGCGCGATTGGGCCTCATCCCGGCGCGCTAGCGCGAGGACTTCGCGCGCCGAAAGCGGATCCTGGAAGCGTGGAAACGCGCCGCGCACCAGCAACGGCTTGCGCTGCCAGTGCGTGCGCATGAATGTGGCGACATCGAGCGATCCGAAGTGCTTGCGTGACATCAAAATGGGCTAGAATCAATTCGACTGTCGAGCGATTGCGGGTGCCATGCTACATGTAGGTCAACCAGCACCGTCATTCCAGCTCCCCGACGCCAGCATGGAGATGATGGATCTCTCCAGCTACCGGGGCAAGAAGAACGTTGTCCTTTATTTCTACCCGAAGGACGGCACGCCCGGCTGCACCATCCAGGCCATCGGCTTCAGCGATCGCGAGAACGAGTTCAAGAAGCTCGACACCATCGTCTTCGGCGTCTCCCGCGACGACGTCCTGTCGCACCAGGCTTTCCGCGACGAGCACGGCCTCACGGTGAACCTGCTCGCCGACACCGAGCAGGAGGTGTCGCGGCTCTACGACGTGATCCAGGACAAGATCGTCGACGGCCTGCCGAGGCGATGCCTGCTGCGTTCCACGTTCGTGATCGACAAGAAGGGCGTCGTGCGCCACATCCTCCAGGACGTGAACCCGAAGGCCCACGTGAGCGAGGTGCTCAAGGTCTGCAAGACCCTTGTCGCGCATGCCAATTGACCGGGGCAAGGTCGTAACACTCTCCTACGAGCTGCTGAATGCCGACGGTGAGCCGCTCGAGGAGTCGAACGCGCAGCTCGCCTACCTTCATGGCGGCTTCGGCGGCATCTTCCCGAAAGTTGAAGCCGCACTCGAGGGCAAGGACGTCGGGCACGAGGTGAGCCTGGGCCTCGAGCCCGCCGATGCCTTCGGCGAGTACGACGCGGATCTCCTTCGCGTGGAGCCGCGCAGCCGATTCCCGGAAACCCTCGAAGTCGGCATGCAATTCGAAGGCGTGCCCGGCGACGAGGAAGGCGAGCCCCGCATCTACACGATCACCGACATCACCGCGGACACCGTGGTGGTGGATGCCAACCATCCGTTCGCCGGCGAGCGCCTGTGGTTCAAGGCGGCGGTCACCGAGGTCAGGTCCGCATCGAAGGACGAGATGCATCACGGCCACGCGCACGGGGATTTCGGGGTCCACCCGCAATAATCATTGCGGCGGCACGAAGCGCTGCAGGTGCGGCTCGAAACGGAAGGGCTGGGGCGCTGCCGGATCCACCGTCACCTTTACCCAGCCCACGAACGGGCTTCCGTAGGTTTCCAGGCGCGTGATCGGCGCGGTGAACGGCGTGTCCACGCGATAGGTGTGTGAGTCGCCGTGGATGAAGAGCACCGGCTTGCCCACGCGGGCGGCGCTCGCCTCCAGCTGTGCCAGAAGCCCGTGGTAGACGACGGGTTTGGGCGTATCCCACGGGTTGGCCTGGATCGCGATGACCAGCCCGCGAATGCCGGGCGCCCGCGCCGCCGCCACCGCGCGTTCGAGCCACTGCGCGTTGGCGGCATCGCGGCACCTCGCCTCGGCGTCGCTGGCCGCGTCGAACCCGACGTTATTGTCGCTGCCAGGGACGTTGAGCGTGACGAAGCGAATCTCCGCGTGCTCCCACGCGCGATTCTCCGGGTGCGCCGCGCAGCCGCAGCCGCCGACCTCGGGCACGAGGCACTGGTCCTGGACCTCCAGCGGCAGGCGGTCGCGCCCGAGCGAGAACCGGTCGGCGAAGAACACCTGGCGAAGGCGCGCGAGGCGCTCCACCGGATCCATGGAGCCCATGTTGCGGCGCCGGCAATCGGTCCACTCGTTGTCGCCGGGCGTATACACCAGCGGATGGGCGAAGGTGTCGAACTGCTCCCGGCGGCGCGCATACAGCGCATCGCTGCAGTCGCCCCCGCCCTTGAAGTCGCCGACGTGCACCACGAAGGCGAGCGGCTCGCGGTTGATGCGCCCGATCATCGCGAGGAACTGGCGTTCCTCCGCGTCGTTGTAGGGCGTGTCTCCCAGCACCGCGAAGCTGAACGCCCCTGGGCCCGGGGCACGCGTCGCGCATGCGGACACGAGGAGGCAAAGAGACAGGGCTGCTGCCAGCCTAATCATCGGCGAGCTTCTTCAGCCGGTAAATGGCTTCAAGCGCCTCGCGCGGGCTCAGCACGTCGGGCTGGATCGCATCGAGAGCGCCGCGCAACGCATCCTCGGGGGGAGTCGGCGGCGCGTCCGCCCCTGCCGCAGTGAAGAGGTCGGACTGCTGCGAGCCGGGGCGCAGCTGGCGCTCGAGCTCGGCCAGGTGGCGCCGCGCCGCGCGCACCACGTCCTTCGGGATTCCCGCCAGGTGCGCCACGTGGATGCCGTAGGAGCGATCGGCGGGGCCGCCCTCGAGCCGGTGGAGGAAGACGATGCGATCGCGATGCTCGACGGCGTCGAGGTGCACGTTGGCGACGTTCGGGATCGCGGCCTCCAGCTGCGTGAGCTCGAAGTAGTGCGTCGCAAAGAGCGTGTAGCAGCGCGTCACTTCCGCGAGGTGGCGCGCAATGGCGTAGGCGAGCGCGAGCCCGTCGAAGGTCGAGGTGCCACGGCCGATTTCGTCGACCAGCACCAGGCTCCTCGGGGTCGCGTTGTTGAGGATCGAGGCGGCCTCGGTCATTTCCACCATGAACGTCGAACGTCCGCCGGCGAGGTCGTCGGACGCCCCGATGCGCGTGAAGATGCGGTCGATGGGACCGAGGGTCGCGGATTTCGCGGGCACGAACGATCCGCAGTAGGCGAGGAGGGCAATCTGCGCGACCTGGCGCATGTAGGTGGATTTCCCGCCCATGTTCGGCCCGGTGATGAGGAGCAGCTGGCGCGAGCGGGTGAGGCTCGCGTCGTTGGGGATGAAGTCGTCGACCTGGCTTTCGACCACGAGGTGGCGGCCCTCGCGAATCTCGATGCAGTCGTCGGCGGTGAAGGTCGGGCGCGCGAGCCCCAGGACTTCGGCCGAGGCGGCGAGGGCGCCGAGGGCATCCAGCCGGGCGGCGGCCGCGGCGATTTCCTGCAGGCGTGCGAGGTGCGCGTTCAGATCCTCGAGGAGCGCGTCGTAGAGCGCCTTCTCTCGCGCGAGTGCCCGCTCGCCCGCGGCCAGCGCCTTGTCCTCGAACGCCTTGAGTTCCGGGGTGATGAAGCGCTCGGCGTTCTTCATCGTCTGGCGGCGCTTGTACTCGATGGGGACCTTGTCGAGCTGGCCCTGGGTCACCTCGATGAAGAATCCATGCACGCGGTTGAATTCCACGCGCAGGTTGGCGATGCCGGTGCGATCGCGCTCCCGCTTTTCCATGGCGAGCAGGAACGCGCCGCAATCGTTCTGGATCGCGCGCAGCTCGTCCAGCTCCGCGTCGCAGCCGTCGCGGATCACTCCGCCCTCGCGAATGACCGCGGCGGGCTCGTCCTTGAGGGTGCGCGCAAGCTGGCCGTGGATTGCCTCGAAGGGGCGCAGCTGCCCGGCCTCCTCCTCGAGGCCCGGCTCGCCGCTGTCGGCGATCGCAGCGTGCAGCGCCGGGAGGCAGGCGAGCGTGTCGCGCAGCCCCGCGAGATCGCGAGGGCGCGCGGTGCGCAGCGCCACCCGCGCGGCGATGCGCTCGACATCCGACCAGGGCGAGAAGAGTTCCGCCAGCCGCGGGTAGCGCAGGCGCGATGATGGATGGGCGAGCGCCGCCACTCCCGCAAGGCGGCGCGCGAGGAGGCCCGTATCGCGCAGTGGATGGTGCAGCCAGTGGCGCAGCCTTCGGCTGCCCATCGAGGTCGCGCAGCGATCGAGAAGCGAGAAGAGGGTCGGTGCCTCAGCCCCCGAGATCGTCTCGGTAATCTCGAGGTTGCGCCGGGTGGGCGCATCCATCAGCACGAACTCGCTGTCGCGCTCGACCCGCAGGCCCGTCACGTGCGGCAGCGCCGATTGCTGGGTGAGGCGGCAGTAGCCGAGGAGCGCTCCGGCCGCACCGAGTGCTCCCGCCATGCCCTCGCAGCCGTATCCCGACAGGTCCGCGGTGCCGAACTGCTTCGCGAGGTCGCGGCTGCCCGTGGCGGCGTCGAACTGCCACGGCTCGAGGCGCTTGACCGCGACACTTCCGCGAATCTGCAGGTCGAGGTCGTGGGCCACGAGGATCTCCGCGGGCTGCAGGCGTTCGATCTCGCCCGCGAGCCGCTCGACCGGCACTTCCGCGATGGCCAGGTTGCCGCTCGCGAGCGCGATCCACGCAATTCCGGCGGCGGGCCCGACGACGTGAACCGCTGCGAGAAGTGCCTCGCGCGAGGCGGGGAGGAGTGCCGCGTCGGTGATCGTGCCCGGGGTGACGATGCGCATGACCTTGCGCTCCACCGGGCCCTTGGAGGTCGCCGGGTCGCCGACCTGCTCGCAGATCGCCACGGACTCGCCAAGCTTCACCAGCTTCGCGAGGTAGCCTTCGACCGAGTGGTACGGCACGCCCGCCATGCGGATCGGCGCGCCTGCCGATTGGCCGCGGGTGGTGAGCGTGATGTCGAGCAGCTTCGCGGCGCGCTCGGCATCGCCATGGAACATCTCGTAGAAGTCGCCCATGCGATAGAAGAGCAGCATGTCGGGGTACTCCGCCTTGAGGGCGAGGTACTGCTGCATCATGGGCGTGTGACCGGGTGCTTCCAGCTTCATCGCTCGTTCATCACCGCCACGGGCCATCGAAAATTGAAGGGGGCGCACGCTGCGCCCCCTGGAGTCTACCTTCCAGCCTTGGGCTACTTGACGGCGAATTTCTTGGTCTGGACCACCTGGTCGTTGAGCATTACCTCGACCTGGTAGTCGCCCGCCGGCCAGCCATCGGGCTTGGAGATGTGGAATTCCGACACCGACGGGCCCGTGGCCTGGATCGTCTGGGTCTCCTCCTTGACGGGCACCTGCTTGCCGCCGGAGGCATAGGTCCATCGCGACTTGAGGGTGGCAGTGCCGCTGCCGGTGGTCTCGACCGCCACGTAAATCGTGTCGTTCTTCGCGAACGCGTCGGTGGCCCGGGTGACGCGCTTGTCTCCCCCGAGCGAGTTGCCGAGTGTCGCCGTCGTGACCGAGACCTTAGCCGCTGCGGCAGGAGCGGGCGCTGGCGCCGGTGCGGTGGTGGTGGGCGGCGGCGCCGCGGGCGGATCCTTCTTGCAGGCTGCGAGACCGAGGGCGAGGATGGCGACGACGAGAAGGCGGCTGGTAGCGTTCATGGAGGCTCCGGGAGTCATTTCGAGGCGGGGATCTTGAGCTTCTGGCCGGGAAAGATCTTGTCGGGATCCTTGAGGATGTCGCGATTGGCCTCGTAGATGCGCTTCCAGTCGCTGGCGTTGCCGTACTCGAGCTGTGCGATCTTCGAGAGTGAATCGCCCGACTTGACCACGTAGACCTTGGTCGCCGTGGAGCTGGAGCCGCTTCGCACATTGGAAAAATCGGGGGGTTGATCGCTCATTGCGGTACTCCTGGAGTTGGGGGGCTAGTGCAACTTAACCTTCGGTTCAGTCTGTCTTCGAATCATACGCGCGAGGGTATCGAGCGCCATCCGCCAGAAGCCGTGCAGCGCCCAGATGTGCTGGCGATAGAGCGAGACGTAGAAGAACTTGGCGACCCAGCCTTCGACCCGGAACTTCTCGCTCGAGATGAAACCCATGAGCTGGCCGACGGTGTTGTAGTTTCCGAGGGACACGAGAGAGCCGAAGTCGCGGTACCGGTAGGGCTCGGGAGCAAGGCCGCGCGCGCGGCGTGCGACCGTTGTTACCAGGTGGCTCGCCTGCTGGTGCGCAGCCTGGGCGCGCGGCGGCACCAGGCGCTCGCCGATCCAGGGACACGCGGCGCAGTCACCCAGGGCGAACACGTCGGCGTCGCGGGTGGACTGCAGGGTCGGTTTCACCACGACCTGGTTCAAGCGGTTGGTCTCCAATCCGCCGATCTCCTTCAGCACGTCGTTGCAGCGGATGCCCGCGGCCCAAACGGTGAAGTCGCCGGAGACCTCGCGCCCCGTGGCGGTCTTCAGGCCGTCGCGCCGCACCTCGACCACGCGCTCCGAGGTGAGCACCTCGACGCCCAATTCGCCAAGGACCTTCAGCGTGCCCTCGGCGATGTGGTCGGGAAGGCCGGGGAGGATGCGCGCGCCGGCTTCGACGATGGCGATGCGGATCTGGCGTTCCGGATCGAAATTCTCGAGGCCGTAGGCGGCGAGCACCCGCAAGGTATTGTGCAGCTCCGCCGCGAGCTCGACGCCGGTGGCCCCGGCTCCCACGATCGCGATGTGCAGCACCGCGCCGTCGTTGGCGAAGTTTGCGCGGAAGCAGGCGTTCACCAGCCGCCGGTGGAAGAGGTGCGCCTGCCAGGCGTTGTCGATGGTGAAGGCGTGCTCGCGCACGCCGGGCGTGCCGAAGTCGTTCGACTCGCTGCCGATCGCCAGCACCAGCGTGTCGTAGGCGATGTGGCGCGCGGGGAGGATCTCCTGGCCCTCGTCATCCTTCACCCCGCCCACCACGATCTGCCGGCGCTCGCGGTCGAGCCCGGTGAGGGCGCCCAGGACGAAGGTGAAGCGATGCCAGCGCGCCTGCGCGAGGTAATCGAGCTGGTGGTCGTGGATATCCATGCTGCCGGCGGCCACTTCGTGCAGCAGCGGCTTCCACAGGTGGGTGCGGCTGCGATCGACCAGGATCACGTGCGCATTTCCATCGCGCTCGAGGCGCTCGCCCAGGCCGGTGGCGAGCTCGAGCCCTCCCGCGCCGCCGCCCACCACCACGATGCGGTGCGGGATCATCCCCGGGTCTTCACGCCTTCTCGTGGAGCATCTTCAGCAGCGCCGCGAAGATCTTGCCATTGGCCGCGACGATGCGACCGCTTTCGAGGAACCGGTCCTCGCCGGCGAAATCGCCCACCAGCCCGCCCGCTTCGCGGATCAGCAGCGCACCCGCCGCCATGTCCCACGGCGACAGGCCCATCTCCCAGAAGCCGTCGATGCGTCCGCATGCGACCCACGCCAGGTCGAGGGCGGCGGCACCGGGGCGGCGCACACCCGAACACGAGGTCATGACCTTGCGGAGCATTCGGATGTAGTCGTCGAGGTTCTCGATCTCGCGGAACGGGAAGCCCGTGCCCATGAGCGCGTCTTCGATCTTGTCGGTCTTGCTCACCCGGATGCGCCGGTCGTTCAGGTAGGCTCCGACACCCTTGGTGGCGGTGAAGAGCTCGTTGCGATTCGGATCGAACACGACGGCCTGCGTGGGCACGCCTTTGTGCAGCAGGCCGATGGAGACGCAGTACTGCGGATTGCCGTGGAGGAAATTGGTGGTGCCGTCGAGCGGGTCGATCACCCAGAGGTACTCGGCGTCACGGTCCTTGTAGCCGCTCTCCTCGCCGAGGAAGCCGTGATCGGGGTAGGCATCGTGCAGCACCGAGATGATCGCCTCCTCGGCCGCATGGTCGACCTCGGAGACGAAGTCGTTCTTCTGCTTGCGCCGGATGGTGAGATTGTCGAGGTCGGCGGAGGATCGAATGATGATGCTGCCCGCCTTGCGGGCCGCCTTGATGGCGGTATTGAGCATGGGATGCATGGCAGAATTTTACTATGGACCCCGAATCGCCCCTTTCCCGCACGCGCATCGTGCTCACGCGCACGAGCCACCCCGGCAACATCGGCGCGGCGGCACGCGCGATGAAGACCATGGGATTCGCGCACCTCACGCTGGTGCGGCCGCGCCATTTTCCCGATCCGGATGCGACCGCGATGGCGGCCGGGGCGGCCGACGTGCTCGAGCGCGCGCGCGTCGTCGATTCGCTGGAAGCCGCACTTGCGGACTGCACGCTCGCGGTGGGGTTCAGCGCGCGGGGGCGTGACCTGTCGCACGCCCCGCAGCGCCTGCGCGAGGCGGCGAGCGCCATCCTCGACGGCGCCGCCCAGGGCCGCGTCGCGCTGGTCTTCGGCAACGAGACCTCGGGGCTCTCCAACGAGGAGCTGCTGCGTTGCCAACGCCTGGTGTCGATTCCGGCGAATCCCGCCTACGGCTCGCTCAACCTCGCAGCCGCGGTCCAGGTCGCATGCTACGAGCTCGCCACCTCGGCGGCCTTGCATGATGCTCCCGCGGCAGGCGCGGGCACCGCGGCAACCGGCGGGGACTTGCACGGGCTCTTCGAGCATCTCGAGAGCGCGGCCGCCGAGTCGGGGTACGTCGATCGCGCCCGGCCCGGTCGCTTCATGGAGCGCATGCGCCGCCTCTTCGCGCGCACCGGCCTCGAGCGCGAGGAAGTGAAGCTGATTCGCGGCATGCTGGCCGCGTTCGAAAAGGCGATGAAGCGCTAGTCGGCAGCCCGCGCGGCGGGGGCGGCGGCGCGGGCGGGGATCGCGAGGGCCACCAGCGCCACGAGGGCAACGACGACGCCGCCCGTGATGAACGCGTAGCGCAGGCCCACGCTCTCGGCGAGCACCCCGCCGAGCGCCATTCCGGTTCCCAGCCCGCTCACGATGAAGGTCGAGGACCACGTGAACGCCTCGGTCGCGTAGTGCGAGGGCGCGATGCGCGACACCAGCACGGATTGCGCGGCGATCGATGGGGCGATCAGCGCCCCCGCGAGGAATGCCACCACCCCGAAAGCGATGGGGTGGTCCAGGAGGACCGCGTGCAGCAGGAGCGGCAGCGCCATCAGGCCCGCGGCCCATGCGAACTGGCGCTCCACCGGCATCCGGAAGTGCAGGCCCCCATAGAGCGCGCCGCCGAGCGCGCTTCCCACCGCATTGATCGCGAGGAGCACGCCTCCGAGCGCGGGCAGTGCGAGCGCGGTGGCGTACGCCGGATAGCCCACCTCGAGAAGCCCGAACGAAAGCGTGAGCCCGAAGGTTGCGACGAACACCAGCCACAGGCCCGGCTCCCGGAGCGGCCCGAGCAGGTGGCGCTTCATTCCGGTTTCGCGCGTCACGTAGCGAAGCGCCCCGGAGCCCAGGAATACCGCCATCGCGAGCACCACGAAGCCGATGGCCATCGCGAAGGCGGCGGTGGCCCCGGCCGTCGCGAGCACCAGGGCGACAAGCGCCGGGCCGAGGGTGAAGTTCACCTCGATCGCGACCGCGTCGAGCGCGAACGCGGTGCGCCGGTCGTCCTCGCGATCGAAACGATGGCGCCAGACGGTGCGGGTCAGCGTGGTGATGGGGGAGGCGAACATCCCCGACACGATCGCGCAGCCGGTGACCACCGCGAACGGCAGGCCGAGCTTGGCGCTCGCAAGCGTGGCGAGGAGCGCGAGCGGCTGCACGACGGCCGTGACCGCCAGCAGTCGCCGCGGGCCGTAGAGGTCGACCACGCGCCCCTGGATCGGCGCGCAGGCGGCCAGCGCCACCATCGATATGCCGACGGCCGATCCGGCGAGGGTGAAATTTCCCATGGTCTCGTGCAGGAACATGAGCATGGCGAAGCTCACCATGCCGACCGGCATGCGCGTGAGCAATGCACTGAGGAGCAGCCGGGCGACGTCGGGCTGCCGCAGGAACTCGACGTATTTGCGGGCGATTCGATTCACGGGAATAGTTGATAATTTTACTCGGGAATGCGAGACTTCGTCCATGTTCAGCCGCATCCGCGAAGACATCCAGTGCGTGTTCGAGCGCGACCCCGCCGCGCGCTCGGTCTTCGAGGTATTGACCTGCTACCCCGGCTTCCATGCGCTCACGATGCACCGCGTGTCGCATGCGTTCTGGCGCGTGGGATTGCGCTGGCTCGCACGCTTCACCTCGCACATCGCCCGCTTCCTGACAGGCGTCGAGATCCACCCGGGCGCGACCATCGGCCGGCGCGTGTTCATCGACCACGGCATGGGTGTGGTGATCGGCGAGACTGCGGAGATCGGCGACGGTTGCACGCTCTATCACGGCGTCACCCTCGGCGGCGTCTCCTGGAACAAGGGCAAGCGCCATCCGACGCTCGGCAAGGATGTCGTGGTCGGCGCTGGTGCCAAGATCCTCGGACCCTTCACCGTGGGCGACGGGGCCAAGGTCGGTTCGAACTCGGTGGTCGTGAAGGCCGTGCCGCCCGGCGCCACCGTGGTCGGCATCCCGGCGCGCATGGTGGAGGCGGGCGCGGCCCACGGAGAAGCCGGGCGCATGGCGTTCGACGCGTATGCGGTGAGCGCCGACCTCGACGACCCGCTCAACAAGGTGCTGCTTGCCTTGGGATCGCGCACCGAGGACATGGACGGCCGCGTGGCCGAGATCCTGCGGCGCCTGGACGAGCTCGAGGCCGGCTCGGGCGACACC
>JALYSB010000083.1 GCA_030855025.1 Pseudomonadota bacterium | reverse complement strand
GTCCCATTCGGCCTCGGCCGCGTCGAGCGTGCCGTCGATCGCGTGGTCCACCAGAGTGAGGAAATCGGTCTTGAGCCGCATCATGATCGGCTGGGTCTCGGGGTCGCCCAAGCGGCAATTGAATTCCACGACGCGCGGCGTGCCGTCGGCGGCGATCATCAACCCCGCATAGAGGAACCCGGTGTAGGGTACGCCCTCCGCGGCCATGCCCTTCACCGTCGGGTTGATGATCTCGCTCATCACGCGATGGTGCACGTCGGGCGTGACGACCGGCGCCGGAGAGTAGGCGCCCATGCCGCCAGTGTTGGGGCCGCGGTCGCCGTCGAAGATGCGCTTGTGGTCCTGGCTGGAGGCGAGCGGCAGCACATTCCTGCCGTCCACCATCACGATGAAGCTCGCCTCCTCGCCTTCCATGAACTCCTCGATCACCACCCGGTGGGCGACGTCGCCGGGCTTGACCCCGGCGAACATCCTGTCGATCGCCGCGTGCGCCTCGTCGACCGCGGTCGCGACCACCACGCCCTTGCCCGCGGCAAGGCCGTCGGCCTTCACCACGATCGGCGCGCCGCGCTTCATGACGTGCGCGTGGGCGGCTTTCGCATCGGTGAAGGTCGCGTAATGGGCCGTGGGAATGTCGTGGCGCGCCATGAAGCGCTTGGCGAAATCCTTCGAAGCCTCGAGCTGGGCGGCCATCCTCGAGGGCCCGAAAACGCGCAGCCCCTCGGCGCGGAACGCGTCGACGATGCCCGCGGCGAGCGGCGCCTCGGGACCCACCACGGTTGCGTGGATTCCACCCTCGCGCGCGTACTTCACCAGGTCGGGGATCGCTTCGAGGTCGAGATTGAAACAGCCCTCCTCATGCGCCGTTCCCGCGTTGCCGGGGGCCACGAAGACGCGCGAGACCTTGGGTGACTGCGCCAGGCGCCACGCCAGCGCGTGCTCGCGGCCACCGGAGCCGATGACGAGGATCTTCAATGGCGGAAATGCCGCATGCCGGTAAAGACCATCGCGATGCCGTGCTCGTCCGCTGCGGCGATGACCTCGTCGTCGCGCACGCTGCCGCCGGGCTGGATCACCGCCCGGGCGCCGGCGCGGGCGATCACGTCCAGGCCGTCGCGAAACGGAAAGAACGCGTCGGATGCCGCCACCGATCCGCGCAACGACAGGCCCGCATTCTTCGCCTTGATCGCCGCGATGCGCGTCGAGTCCACGCGGCTCATCTGTCCCGCCCCCACGCCAAGGGTCCTGCCCCCGCGGCAGAACACGATCGCGTTGGATTTCACGAACTTGGCCACACGGAAGGCGAAGATAAGGTCGTTCATCTCGGCTTTCGAAGGATCGCGGCGCGTGACGATGCGAAGCCCGGCCACGTCATAGTCGTCGGCAGTCTGCACCAGCAGCCCGCCGCCGACACGCTTCATGTCGAGGCGATTGAGGCTGCGGGCCGCGCCGATGGCGAGCAGCCGCACGTTCTGCTTCGCGCGGAACACCCGGCGCGCATCCTCGTCGTAGCCGGGCGCGATCACCACCTCGACGAACTGCTGCGCCACCGCCTCGGCGGCTGCGCCATCCACCGTGCGATTGAAAGCGATGATCCCGCCGAAGGCCGAGGTCGGATCAGTGAGGAAGGCGTTGCGATAGGCATCGAGCGGCGCATCCGCTACCGCCACGCCGCACGGGTTCGCGTGCTTGACGATCACGCACGCGCAGACCTCGAAGCTGCGGCAGCATTCCCAGGCGGCATCGGCATCGGCGATGTTGTTGTAGCTGAGCTCCTTGCCCTGCAGCTGGGTGAAGCCCGCGAGCGTTCCGGCGGGAGGGTTGCGCTCGACGTAGAACGCCGCCGACTGGTGCGGATTCTCGCCGTAGCGCAGCGCCTGCGCGAGGCGCCAATGCTGGTTCAAGCGGTCCGGGAACTCGCGCGCCACGCCATCGGGATCGCGCGCCGTGAGCCAGCTGGAGATCATCCCGTCGTATTCGGCGGTGTGGCTGAAGGCCTTGGCAGCCAGCGCGTAGCGCTCCGCAAAGGCCAGCTTGCCGCCCGTTGCCTTCATCTTCTGCGCAAGCGAGGCGTAGTCGGCAGGATCGGTGACCACGGTCACGAACGCGTGGTTCTTGGCGGCGGCGCGGACCATCGCCGGGCCGCCGATGTCGATATTCTCGACCGCATCCTCCATCGAGCAGCCGGGCTTGGCGACCGTCTGCTCGAAGGGGTAGAGATTCACCACCACCAGGTCGATCGGCGCGATCCCATGCTGCTCCATCGCCTGCACGTGGTCGGGCCGGTCGCGGCGGGCGAGGATGCCGCCGTGAACCTTGGGATGGAGGGTCTTGACCCGGCCTTCCATCATCTCGGGAAATCCGGTGTGCTGCGCCACCTCGGTCACCACGATGCCGTTCAGCTTGAGCAGCTGCGCCGTGCCCCCGGTCGAGAGGATCTCCACGCCGTGGGTGAGCAGCGACCGGGCGAAATCGACCACGCCATGCTTGTCCGAGACGCTGATGAGCGCCCGGCGAATTTTTATGAGGTGGTTTTCCATTTTTCTCGTCACCCCCGTGAAGACGGGGGTCCAGGCTGGATTCCCGTCTTCACGGGAATGACCTAGTCGAGCCCGTGATGCTGCAGCTTCTTGCGAAGGGTGTTGCGGTTCAGCCCCAGCAGCTCGGCGGCGCGGGTCTGGTTGCCCTGTGCCTGGAGCATCACCACCTCGAGCATCGGCTTCTCGACCGCGCTCACCACCATCTCGTAGATGCCGGAAGCCTTCTCGCCGTCGAGGTCCTTGAAGTACTGGCGCATCACCTTGCGCACGGTCGACGACAGCTCGTTGTCCCTCGCGTCCGAGTCGCCCCGGCTCCGGTGTTTAGGCTGCAAGCGCGACCTCGTCGTCAGGTTCGTACTCGAGGCTGCGCGAGCGCTCCGCGAGCCCATCGAAGAATTCGGCCACGGCGGCCAGCTGCACCGCGGCCGCGTCGAGCGTATTCATGCGGGCGCGAAACACGGCCGAGTTCACGAGCCCCTTCGTGTACCAGCCGATATGCTTGCGTGCGACCCGCACGCCGCGCTCGAGGCCGTAGAACTCGTAGAGCTCGTGGAGGTGGCCGACCAACACCTCGCGGATCTCGGCCACGGCGGGCGGGGGCAGCTTTTCCCCGGTGGCGAGGAAATGGGCGATTTCCCGGAAGATCCACGGGCGGCCCTGGGCGGCGCGGCCGATCATGACGGCGTCGGCTCCGGTGTACTCGAGCACGTACTTGGCCTTCTCCGGGGTCCTCACGTCGCCGTTGGCGACCACCGGGATACCCACCGATTGTTTCACCGCGCGGATCGTGTCGTACTCGGCGTCGCCCGTGTACATGCAGGCGCGTGTACGTCCGTGCATGGCGAGCGCCTGGATGCCGTGATCTTCGGCGATCCTCGCGATCGCGAGGGCATTCCGGTTGTCCTTGTTCCAGCCGGTGCGGATCTTGAGGGTGACCGGGACATCGACGGCACGGACCACGGCGTCGACGATCCGCGCGACCAACGCCTCGTCCTTCAGCAGCGCCGAGCCCGCGTAGACGTTGCAGATCTTCTTGGCCGGGCAGCCCATGTTGATGTCGATGATGTGGGCGCCGCTGTCCACGTTGTACTTCGCGGCCTCGGCCATCATCGCGGGGTCGGCCCCGGCGATCTGGATCACCTTCGGTTCGACCTCGCCCTCGTGGTTGCCGCGGCGGATGGTCTTCTCCGAACCCCAGAGGAGCGAGTTCGACGCCACCATTTCCGACACCGCCATGCCCGCGCCCAGCTTCTTGCAGAGGCTGCGGAACGGCCGATCGGTCACGCCCGCCATGGGAGCGACGATCAGGTTGTTCTTGAGTTGGATGCTTCCGATTTTCAAGTTCGAAGTACCGCAGCCTCGGACATCCGTCCTGGGGTGAACGGAAGGCTGCTCATTTTATACGCAGCGCCTCATCCGACAAAGCAGAATTTTCCGCACCAAATTCGCGCCAAGCGCGCAAACGGCAAAATTGTCAACGGTCCCGGCAATGCGCCTGTCACCCCCGCCCGAACCCGCCTCCACCCGGAGTTTCGATCACGAACACGTCGTCGATCCCCATCGAAGTCTCGTCAGCGAACGACAGGTCGGTGCGCGACCCGTCGGCACGCTCCACCCAATTGGCTCCGACCGCGCCCGGCGCGCCGCCCGCCATTCCGTAAGGAGGAATGCGGCGGTGGCCGGCAAGGATCGCGGCAGTCATCGGCTCCAGGAAACGAATGCGGCGGGTGGCGCCGTCGCCGCCGCGCCATTGCCCCTTGCCGCCGCTGCCGCGGCGGATCTCGTGGCCGTCGATGCGCACCGGATAGCGCCATTCGAGCACCTCGGGATCGGTCAGGCGCGAGTTGGTCATGTGCGCCTGAACGGTGTCGGTGCCCTCGAATCCCTCGCCGGCGCCGGTGCCGCCCGAGATGGTCTCGTAATACTGGTAGCGGTCGTTGCCGAAGGTGAAGTTGTTCATCGTGCCGTAGGAAGCCGCCATCACGCCAAGCGCGCCGTAGAGCGCGTCGGTGAGGCACTGCGACGTCTCGACGTTGCCCGCCACGGTCGCCGCCGGGGAGCGCGGGTTGAGCATCGATCCCTCGGGAATGATCACCCGCAACGGCTTGAGGCAGCCGGCGTTGAGCGGGATGTCGTCGTCCACCAGGGTGCGGAAAACGTATAGCACGGCCGCGTAGACCACCGCGGAGGGCGCGTTGAAATTGCTGGGCAACTGGTCGCTGGTGCCGGAGAAATCGATGGTGGCGCTACGCCGGTCGGGCCCGATCGTGATCTTCACGCGGATCATGGCGCCGTTGTCCATCTCGTAGGCGAATTCCCCGTCCTTCAGCACGCCGATCACGCGGCGCACGCACTCTTCGGCGTTGTCCTGCACGTGGCCCATGTACGCCCGCACCACGTCGAGGCCGAAGTGCGCCACCATCCGCTTCAATTCCTGCACGCCTTTTTCGTTGGCGGCGACCTGCGCGCGCAAGTCGGCGATGTTCTGGTCGGGGTTGCGCGCGGGATAGCGGGCGGCGGACAGCAGGCGCCGCATCTCGGCTTCGCGCATGCGCCCGTCCTCCACCAGTTTCACGTTGTCGAGCAGCACGCCCTCCTCCTCGACGGTCTTCGAGAAGGGCGGCATCGAGCCGGGGGTGATTCCCCCGATGTCCGCATGGTGGCCGCGGCTGCCAACATAAAACAAGGGCTTATCCGCCGATGAACGCGGCTGTGCGCCGATATCGTTGTCGAGATAGACCGGAGAGATGACGGTCACGTCGGGCAGGTGGGTGCCGCCGTTGTACGGGTCATTCAGCACGTAGACGTCGCCCGGCTTCATCATCCCGGCGTTCTTGGCGATCACCGTCTTGATGCTCTCGCCCATGGAGCCGAGGTGCACCGGCATGTGCGGCGCATTGGCGATGAGGTTGCCGTCGGCGTCGAAGAGCGCGCAGGAGAAGTCGAGTCGTTCCTTGATGTTCACCGAATATGCGGTCTGCGCCAGGCGCACGCCCATCTGCTCGGCGATCGACATGAAGAGGTTGTTGAATACCTCGAGCATCACCGGGTCGGCGGTGGTGCCGAGCGCGTAGCGCGACTTGCGCGGCACCACGCGCTCGAGGACCAGGTGATCCTGGGCGGTGACGCGCGCCTCCCACTCGGGCTCGACCACGGTGGTGGCGTTCTTTTCCGCGATGATCGCGGGGCCGGGGATGCGGGCGCCGGGGTGGAGCGCCTCGCGGATGTATACCGGCGTGTCGTGGGTGGAGCCGCCGCTGGTCATGGAGACGCGGGCGACGGGAGCCGGCCTCGGTAATTGGGCCCCCGCCGGAGCCTGCCCCCGAACGCCTTTATCGGGGGCGGGGGCGACGGCCGCCGCCGGGCTGGCGCCCGCGGCTTCAGCCGTCGCCTCGACCGACACCGCCTCGACCACGAGGGCGCGGTCGGGCATGAGGAAGCTGAAGCGGCCGCGATAGAGGCGCTCGAAATCCGCGCGCATCGATTCGGGCGAGCCGAGGCCGACGGCGAGCGAGGTGTCGGTGCCCTCGTACTTCAGGTGCACCCGCTTGTCGATCCGCTCGACGAGGGCCTCCTGGGTCTTGAACTCCGCCACGCAGGCTTCGGCCAGGCGCACGCATTTCTCCTCGACATCGACCATTCCCGCCAAGTCCAGCCGCTGTTCGACCGACTCCTCGCGCAGCGCGCGCACCTGCGCGAGGCCCATTCCATAGGCCGAGAGCACGCCCGCGAGCGGGTGGATGTACACGCTCGTCATGCCGAGCTCGTCGGCCACCAGGCACGCATGCTGGCCGCCGGCGCCGCCAAAGCACGCGAGCGTGTACTCGGTCACGTCGTGGCCGCGCTGCACCGAGATGAACTTGATCGCATTCGCCATGTTCGCCACTGCGATCCGCAGGTAGCCCTCGGCGACCGCCGCGGGCGACTGCGGCGTGCCGGTCCCCTCGGCGATCTGGGCGGCAAGCCCGGCGAACTTGTGGCGCACCACGTCCGCGTCGAGGGCCGCGTCGCCTTTCGGCCCGAACACCTTCGGAAAGAACGCCGGCTGGATCTTGCCCAGCATCACGTTGCAGTCGGTGACCGTGAGCGGGCCGCCGCGGCGATAGCTTGCCGGCCCGGGATTGGCGCCGGCGGAATTCGGGCCGACCCGCTGGCGTTGGCCGTCGAAGGAGAGGATCGAGCCGCCGCCCGCCGCAATGGTGTGGATCGACATCATCGGCGCGCGCATCCGCACCCCCGCGACCTGGGTCTCGAACTCGCGCTCGAGCTCGCCCGCGTAATGCGACACGTCGGTCGAGGTGCCGCCCATGTCGAAGCCGATCACCTTGCCGAATCCCGCGGCTTCCGACGTGCGCACCATGCCGATGATTCCGCCCGCGGGCCCCGACAGGATCGAGTCCTTGCCCTGGAAGCGGTGCGCGTCGGTGAGCCCGCCGTTGGACTGCATGAACAGGATGCGCGGCGTGGGGACAGACCTCGATTCGATGCCGGATGAGCTCTGTCCCCCTAATTCACCGGCCACTTGATCGACGTAGCGCCGCAGGATCGGCGACAGGTAGGCGTCCACCACGGTGGTGTCCCCACGCGAGACGATCTTCATGAGGGGGCTCACCTCGTGGGAGACCGACACCTGCTCGAACCCCGCCTCGCGCGCGAGCTCCGCCACCCGTGCTTCGTGCGCCTGGTAGCGATAGCCGTGCAGGAAGGCGATCGCGATCGAGCGCAGTCCCTGGGCGCGCATGCGTGCGAGCTCGCGGCGGACCTGCGCCTCGTCGAGCGCGCGCACCACGTCGCCGCGCGCGCCCATGCGCTCGTCGACTTCCACCACGTGCTTGTAGAGCAGCTCCGGCAGCCTGATGTGGCGGTCGAAGATGCGCGGGCGGTTCTGGTAGGCGATGCGCAGCTGGTCGCGGAAGCCGCGCGTGATGAAGAGCACCGTGGGCTCGCCCTTCCTCTCGAGCAGCGCGTTGGTGGCCACCGTGGTGCCCATCTTCACCGCCTCGATCCTGTCGACCGGGATCGGCTCGCCGGGCGCCACCTCCAGGAAGTGGCGGATGCCCGCGATCGCGGCGTCGCGGTACTGCTCGGGGTTCTCCGAGAGCAGCTTGTGGGTCAGGAGCCCGCCGTCGGGCTTGCGGGCGACGATGTCGGTGAACGTGCCGCCTCGGTCGATCCAGAATTGCCAGCGCATGGCTTATGCTAGCGTTTTTCCAGACCGCCCCAACCACAGGAGACATCCATGACCCGCATCCAGGGACTCGTCGCGGCCATCGGCATCGCGCTCGCCACCGCCGCCACCGCCCAGACCAAGTGGGACATGCCCACGCCCTACGCCGCCACCAACTTCCACACCGAGAACGTGGTGCAGTTCGCCGCCGAGGTCGACCAGGCCACCGCCGGCAAGCTCAAGATCCAGGTCCACCCCAACGCCTCGCTCTTCAAGGCCACCGAGATCAAGCGCGCGGTGCAGGGCAACCAGGCGCAGATCGGCGAGATCCTGCTATCGGGTTACTCGAACGAGGATCCGCTCTTCGGCATCGACTCGGTGCCGTTCCTCGCCACCAGTTATGCGGATGCCGCCAAGCTCTGGAAGGCCTCGAAGAAGGCGGTCGAGGAGCGCTTCGCCAAGCAGGGCATGATGGTGCTCTATTCGGTGCCGTGGCCGCCCCAGGGCATCTATTCGAGCAAGCCGATCAACTCGGTCGCGGATCTCAAGGGCCTGAAGATGCGCACGTACAACCCGTACACCTCGCGCATCGCCGAGCTTGCCGGGGCGCAGCCGGTCACCATCCAGGCCGCCGAGCTCGCGCAGGCCTTCGCCACCGGCGCCGTGAACGCCAACATCACCTCGGGCGCCACCGGGTACGACACCAAGGCGTGGGAAGTGGTGAAGAACTACTACGATACGCAGGCGTGGATTCCGAAGAACGTGGTGTTCGTGAACAAGAAGGCGTTCGACGAGCTCGACAAGCCTTCGCAGGCCGCGGTGATGAAGGCGGCGGCCGCGGCCGAGGAGCGCGGCTGGAAGACCTCCGAGGAGAAGGCCAAGTGGTACCTCGAGCAGCTCGCCAAGAACGGCATGAACGTCGCGCAGCCTTCGGCGCAGCTCAAGTCCGATTTCAGGAAGATCGGCGACACCATGGCGGGGGAATGGAGCAAGAACGCCGGGGGAGAAGGCCAGGCGGTGATCGACGCATTCCGCAAATGACGTGATGCGCAAGTTCCTCGACCGCTTGTACGACGCCGCGGGCTACCTCGCGGCGTTTTTCATGGTGGGGATCCTGCTGATGGTGCTCGCGAGCGTGGTCGGGCGCATGGCCGGCTTCAACCTGCGCGGCTCGGACGCCTATGCCGGCTACGCCATGGCGGCAGCGAGCTTCCTCGCGCTCGCCCATACCCTGAAGCGCGGCGAGCACATTCGCGTGACGTTTTTCCTCGACCGCTTCCACGGGCGCTTCCGCCGTCCACTCGAGCTCTGGAGCCACGCCGCGGGCACGTTCTTCTGCGGCGCGCTGGCGTTCTTCAGCGCGCGGCTGGTTTACACGTCGCGCTCCTTCAACGATATCTCGCAGGGCAACGACGCAACCCCCCTGTGGATTCCCCAGATTGCGATGGCGGTGGGCGCCCTGGTGCTGCTGGTGGCGATGGTCGACGATTTCGTAGTGCTCGTTCGCCGCGGCTCGCTGGCCGGTGCGAAGGGCGACGAGTTCAAGCGCATCGAGTGAGCCCGTGGACCTGCTGATCACGACGCTCCTCATCGTCCTGCTGTTCGTGCTGCTGGGCAGCGGACTTTGGATCGGGCTGGCACTCCTCGGCGTCGCCTGGATCGGCATGGAGCTCTTCACCAGCCGGCCGGTGGGCGACGCGATGGCCGTGACCATCTGGGGATCGCTGTCCTCGTGGACGCTCACCGCGCTGCCCCTCTTCGTGTGGATGGGCGAGATCCTCTTCCGTACCAAGCTTTCCGAGGACATGTTCAAGGGCCTGGCGCCATGGCTGTCGCGCCTGCCGGGCCGGCTGCTGCACACCAACATCATCGGCTGCACCATCTTCGCCGCGGTGTCGGGATCGAGCGCTGCCACCTGTGCCACCATCGGCAAGATGACCCTGCCGGAGCTGCAGAAGCGCGGCTACCCGGAGCACATGACGATCGGCACGCTCGCCGGCGCGGGGACCCTGGGGCTGCTCATCCCGCCATCGATCATCATGATCGTGTACGGCGTGACCGCCGAGGTCTCGATCACGCGTCTCTTCATCGCGGGCGTGATCCCGGGGCTGCTGTTGGCGGGGCTCTTCATGGGCTACACGATCGTCTGGTCGCTCGCCAATCCCGGGAAGATCCCGCCGCCCGACCGGGTCATGACGTTCGGGGAGAAGGTCTACGCCTCGCGCCACCTGATCCCGGTCGTGGGCCTCATCGCTCTGGTGCTGGGATCGATCTACGTCGGTATCGCGACCGCGACCGAGGCTGCGGCTCTCGGCGTGGTCGGCGCCCTGGTCATCTCGGCGGTGCAACGCTCGATGAGCCGCAAGGTATTCGTCGAGAGCCTCATGGGTGCGACGCGCCTGTATTGCATGATCGCGCTGATCCTCGCGGGCGCGGCCTTCCTCACCCTCGCCATGGGCTACATCGGGCTGCCGCGCAAGCTCGCCGAGTTCATCACGGGCATCGGGCTCTCGCCGTTGTGGCTGCTCTTCTGGCTGATGGTCTTCTACATCGTCCTGGGCTGCTTCCTCGACGGCATCTCGATGGTGGTGCTCACCATGGGCGTGATCCTGCCCACGATCCAGAAGGCCGGCATCGACCTGGTCTGGTTCGGCATCTTCATCGTGCTGGTGGTCGAGATGGCGCAGATCACGCCGCCCGTGGGCTTCAACCTCTTCGTGCTCCAGGGCATGACCAAGAAGGAGATCACCTGGATCGCGCGCGCCGGGCTGCCGCTCTTCCTGCTGATGGGCGTGGCGGTCGCGCTCATCTACTTTTTCCCCGGGATCGTGACCTGGCTGCCGTCGCGGATGAGCTGAGACGAACGTGTCAGAATGGGTTTATCGCGTGCACGGCAGGGGAGACTCGCATGAACGATAAAACCGTCAGGGACGCGGTTCTGGATACGGTTCTCGGCCAGATCGATTCCGGCGTGCCGCCCGAGGCGCGGGCCACCTACGACCGGCTGATCGATGCGGGTGCCTCTAACAGCCAGGCGCTGCAGCTCATGGCCGCGGCGCTGCGACTCGAGATGACGCGGATGCTGAACGAGTCCACCCCCTTCGACAACGCGCGCTATGCGGCGCATCTGGCCAAGATCAAGTCCCCCGAAGGCTGAGCGTTGTGCCTGATCGTCCTCGCGTGGAAGGCGCGCGCTGACCTGCCCCTGGTGGTCGCGGCCAACCGCGACGAGTGGCGCGCCCGCCCGACCGAGCCCGCCCATTGGTGGGACGACCATCCGGAACTCCTCGCAGGGCGGGACCTGCAGGCCGGCGGCACGTGGATGGGTGTCACGCGCGCGGGCCGCTTCGCTGCCGTCACCAACTTCCGCGATCCCGGCGACAAGCGCTCCAGCGCGCGCTCGCGCGGCAACCTTGTCACCGAGTACCTGTTGGGGGGCGAAGCGCCGCGCAACTTCCTCGCATCGCTCGTGTCGCGGGCGGTCGAATACAACGGGTTCAACCTCATCGTGGGTGATCGGGCGAGCCTTTGGTACTTCAGTAGCCGCGAGAGCGAGGCGCGGGCGATCGAGCCGGGCATTCACGGACTCTCGAACCACTTGCTGGATGAGCCCTGGCCGAAGGTGGTGCGTGCACGCACGGCCATGCAGCGGGCCCTGCTTGAATCCGATCCCGCCCCACGCCTCTTCGCGGCGCTCGCCGATCCCCACGGCGCGGCCGACGGCGAGCTTCCCGATACGGGCGTGGGAATCGACTGGGAGCGGCGGCTCGCTTCGCCGCTCATCAGCGGCGCGGACTACGGCACCCGGTCATCCACGGTGATGACGGCGACGGGCCAGGGTGCGATTCGCTTTGAAGAGCGCACTCTCGCCGCAGACGGCAATGTCGTGGGACTGCACGTCGAGCAACTCCAGCTCGAAACACAACGCTAGCTACTTCTTCGCGGTTGCCACTTGTTGCGCGAGCTCCTCGCCGCTCACGTAGTGCGGCACGCGGAAGATCATTCGCTTGCTGCGTTGGACGAACGCGTTGGCGCCGTTCATCTCTTCCCGCCAATACTTCTCGGCCAGGGCCATGTTCCTCGGCACGTCGAGCAGGAACCCGTCGCGCGAGCCACGCCCGCCGAAGATATAGAGCTTGCCGTTGATCATCTCCCAGCTGTCCGCATCGCCGCCCCAGGGAATGCCATAGACGATCCCGTTGGCGCAGTAGCCGCCGTACTGCGGCAGGTACTTCTCGGGCGCGGCGTCGAACAACGCCTTGTGCTCGGGCTTGGAGAACCGGAACGTCACCCCCTTGTGCACGCTCTTGATCGCGGGGTTTCCGGGCCGATGGGTCTTCTCGGTAAAGTAGCTCACCACGTCATGGCCGAAGAGCATGAGGTGCTTGTCGTCGCCTTCGGAGACCGCGTTGACCGGGCTCAGGCCCTGGCCGGGGCTCTGGGTGACGAGCGGCGCGCAGCCCGAGATGGAGACGCTAGCCGCGCACGCGAGCAGGAGGATGTGGAGCGATTTCATCGGTGCCTTTCGAGGTTCTGACGGAATTGACAGGCTGCATCGCGGTTTCGTTCACCTGCAGCGGGAAGACGTCGGGACGGCTGTAGTGGCCGGCCACGTCGAAATCGAACTGTCGATCGAGTTCATCGCAACTCCTCCTTCGGCTACGGCTCGTCGTCCATCGGCAGCGTCCCTGCTGCGGCGCGCATCAACCGGTCATTGACGGCTTCCCAGCCAGGGGTGCCCGGAGGCGCCTCGACCAGGATGCGCTTGGCGCCGCTGGCATCGAGGCTGCGCAGGTTGGCGTAGAGGTCGTGACCGTAGCTTACGGGATTGGCGCCCGCCGTGATCCAGAACGTGACGCGCGCGAGGGGGGGCGGATCACCGAAAGCCAGGACCGCGACGTTGGCCGGCGCGTGCAGCTCCGCGGCAAGAGCCGGAGCATCGACCAGCTTGAGCGCGGTGCGCGGCGCGTAATGCGCCTCAAGCGTCCCCGAAGCGCGTGGCGCGTTCGCATCGCGCTCGCGCAGCCTCTCGCCCAGGGCCATCGCGAGGTCGTCGCGGGAAATCCCTCCGGGTCGCAGCAGCACGGGTGCCCCGCGAGAGAGATCGACGATGGTCGACTCGAGCCCCACCTCGCAGGCGCCGCCGTCGAGGATGAAAAGATCCGGGCCGAACTCTTCGCGCACGTGCGCCGCGGTCGTCGGGCTCACGTGGCCGAACTTGTTGGCCGAAGGTGCCGCGACGGCACCGCTGCCGATGCGCGCGAACTCGCGCAGCAGCTCCCGGGCCATCGGGTGCGACGGACAGCGCAAACCCACCGTGTCCTGGCCGCCGGTGACAGCCTCGGGGACGCGCGCCGACTTCTTCAGGATCATCGTGAG
>JALYSB010000251.1 GCA_030855025.1 Pseudomonadota bacterium | reverse complement strand
TGATCCTCGCCGAGGTGCTCGCAGCGGTCGAAGCGGCGACCGCGCGCGCACCCCAGCAGTGGGAAATTTCGAATGCGAAGTTCCTCGAGCCGGTGACCCCCGGCACCGCGCTCACGCTGCACCACGAGGTCCTCGACTCGGGCGGCGTGCGCTTCGAAGTGCGCTCGCCCTCGGGGGTGGTCGCGAGCGGCACGCTCGCGCGGCCCGATTCATGAGCGCGCCCTCGGCTTCCCCCGCCGCGGAATGGGCACGCCGCAGGGAGCGCGGCAGCCTGCCGCTGCTGCGCTTCATGGTGTGGTTGTCGCTCACCGCAGGGCGCGCTCCCACCCGCGTGCTGCTGCGCCTCATTGCCGCCTACTTCCTCGCGTTCGGGGGCGCCGCCACCCGGGCATCGCGCGCCTACCTCGAGCGCTGCCTCGGACGCGCGCCCACGCTCGCCGAGCAGTACCGCCTCTTCTTCAATTTCGCCGCCACCGTCCACGACCGCGTGTATTTCCTCAAGGACCGCTTCGACCTCTTCTCGATCGAGGTGCACGGCGACAAGCTGTTCGACGCCGGGGGCGCGGTGCTGCTGGGTGCGCACATGGGGAGCTTCGAGGTGATGCGCGCGTGCGGACGCACCCTGAGCCACCGCCGCGTGGCGATCGCGATGTACGAGGACAACGCGCGCAAGATCAACGCGGTGTTGACCGCCATCGCACCCGAGGCGGCCCAGGACATCGTGGCGCTCGGGCGGCTGCAGTCGATGCTCGAGCTCGGCGAGCGGCTCGATGCTGGGGTTCTGGTCGGGGTGCTCGCCGACCGCACGTTCGGCGACGAAGCGGTGATCCAGGTGCCGTTCCTCGGCGACCCGGCGCCGTTTCCCCCCGGCCCCATGCGCATGGCGGCGGCGCTGCGCCAGCGGGTGTATTTCATGGCGGGCCTGTACCTCGGCGGCAACCGCTACGAGGTCCATTTCGAGCCGCTCGCGGACTTCAGGGGCCTCGATGGCGTCGATCGCGCCGAGCGCGACCGGCAGGTGGAGGAGGCGGTGCATGCCTATGCGGCGCGCCTCGAGCATTACGTTCGCCTCGCGCCGATGCTCTGGTTCAACTTCCACGATTTCTGGGCGCAGCGGCCGTGAGGCGCGCCGCCCTCGCGCTGTTCGCGGCCGCGTTGCCGCTCGCAACATTTGCCGTGGACTGGAACGTGGCGAGCCTGTTTGACGCGCTCGCGCGCCAGCAGCCCGGGCGCGCGGCCTTCGTCGAGAAGAAATTCCTCTCGATCCTCGACCGGCCGGTCGAGTCGTCGGGGGAGCTGCTGTTCACGCCGCCGGATCGCATCGAAAAGAAGACCCTGCTCCCCAAGCCCGAAAGCGTGGTGGTCGACCGCGAGAGCGTCACCCTCGATCGCGCGGGCAAGCGGCATACGTTGCGGCTGCGCGAGAACCCGGCGGTCGCGGTGTTGGTGGAGAGCATTCGCGGCACGCTCGCGGGAGATCTCGCCACCCTCACCCGCACCTACTCGGTCGCCCTCGACGGCAGCCCGCACCGGTGGCGCCTGACGCTGCGCCCGCTCGATCCCGCTCTCGGCACCCTGGTCGAGCGCGTCGAGATCGGCGGGGCCCAGGCGCGCGTCGCGACGGTCGAGATCTTCCAGGCCGACGGCGACCGGTCGGTCATGACGCTCACGCCGCTCGCGCGTTGATGGAAGGCCGGCGCACCGCGATCGGCATCTGGGTCGCGGGGCTCGCGTTCTGCCTGCTGGTCATCGCGCAGTCGCGCTTCGTCTCCGACCTCTCGTCGTTCCTCCCGGCCGCGCCCACCGAGCAGCAGCGCCTCCTGGTGGACCAGCTGCGCGACGGGGCGATCTCGCGCGTGATGCTCGCGGGTATCGAAGGCGCCGACGCGCCCACCCGTGCGCAGCTCTCTCGCGGGCTCGCGAAGCTGCTGCGCGCCGATACGCGCTTTGCCTCCGTCGCCAATGGAGAGGCGAGCGGCTTCGAACGCGAGCGCGACTTGCTGCTCGCCTACCGCTACGTGCTCAGCCCCAACGTGGTCCCGGAACGCTTCAGTGTCGATGGATTGCGCGCCGCCATCGGCGAGACGCTCGATCTCCTCGCATCGCCCGCGGGTCTCGCGGTGAAGCCCCTGGTGGTGCGCGATCCGACCGGCGAGACTCTCACCCTGATCGAGCGCCTGCGGCCGGCCGAGGGCCCGCAGACCGCCGATGGCGTCTGGGTCTCACCCGACGGCAAGCGCGCGTTGCTGATCGCCCGCACGCGCGCGCGCGGCTCCGATACCGAGGCGCAAGCTGCGGCGCTCGCGGCGATCGAGGAGCAGTTCCGTTCGCTGTCGGCAGGCGCGCCCAGGACCGCGGCCCCCGCCGCGCTCCTGGTCACCGGCCCCGGCGTGTTCTCGGCGCGCGCCCGCGCCATGATCGAGCGCGACATCGAGCGCCTCGCCTTCATCAGCATGGCGATCGTCGCGGGGATCCTGCTGCTGGTCTACCGCTCGCCGCTCGCACTCGTCCTCGGGCTGGTTCCGGCGCTCTCGGGCGCGGCTGCCGGCATCGCCGCGGTTTCGCTCGGCTTCGGCGTGGTGCACGGGATCACCCTCGGGTTCGGCACGACCCTCATCGGCGAGGCGGTCGACTACTCGATCTACCTGTTCGTGCAGTCGGAGGGCCGCACCGGCGACGCGGAGTGGATCACCGGCTTCTGGCCAACGGTGCGCCTGGGCGTGCTCACCTCGATCGCGGGGTTCTCGGCACTGCTCCTGTCGGGCCTGCCGGGCCTGGCGCAACTGGGGCTCTATTCGATCACCGGGCTCGTCGCGGCCGCCGCCGTCACGCGCTTCGTGTTGCCCAAGCTGCTGCCCGCGGGCTTCAAGATCCGCGATGTCACGGCCCTCGGCGAGCGGCTTGCGCGCTGGGTGGCATGGCTCGCGCGGGGGCGCTGGGTGGTGGTCGCGTGCGCCGCCGCTGCCATCGCGGTCCTCGTGGCGCACGGCACGAGTCTCTGGGACCCGCAGATCTCGACGCTCAATCCGATTCCGGAGCGCGACCGCGCGATCGACGCCGAGCTGCGCGCGTCGTTGGGCGCATCCGATGCGCGCCACATGATCGCGGTGCACGGTCCCACGGCGGACGCGGCACTCGAGGCTGCCGAGAGCGTCGCCACCCGCCTCGATGCGCTGGTGACCGAGGGCAAGTTGGGCGGCTACGAAAGCGCCGCGCGCTTCCTGCCGAGCGCACGGCTGCAGAATGCGCGCCTCGCCGCACTCCCGGCCTCCGAGGAGCTGCGAGCGCGCCTGCAGGCCGCGCTCGCGCAATCGCCCCTTCGCCCCGAGCGGCTCGAGCCGTTCGTGGTCGACGTCGAGCGCGCGCGCGCCACGGGCCTGCTCACCCGCGAGCAGGTCGCGGGCACCGCCCTCGGCCAGGCCCTCGAAGGCCTGCTGTTCCGCGATGCCACCGGCCGCTGGACGGCGCTGCTCGGACTGCGGCGACCGCCGGGGGCCGCCCTCGACCTCGCCGCGGTTGCGCGCGCGCTCGCCGCTTCGGGCGTCGCGAGCGCCACGCCGATCGACATGAAGGCCGAGATCGACCGCCTCTACTCGGGATATTTCGAGCGCGCGCTGCTGATGTCGCTGATCGGGCTCGCCGCGATCGTGGCACTCCTCTTCGCCGCGCTGCGCTCGCCCGCGCGGGTGCTGCGCGTCATGGCGCCGCTGCTCGCGGGCGTGCTGGTGGTCGCGGCGTGGCATGCGGCGAGCGGCACGCGCCTGTCGCTGCTTCACCTCGTGGGCCTGCTGCTGGTGGTTGCGATCGGCTCGAACTACGC
>JALYSB010000250.1 GCA_030855025.1 Pseudomonadota bacterium | reverse complement strand
AGAACATCTGGGCCACCGACATCGCCGGCGTGGTCTACACCGGACGCAAGGAGGAGATGGACGACAACAAGGCGCGGTATGCGCGCAAGACCGACGCGCGCAAGCTCGCCGACGTGATCGCGGGCGCGGATGTCTTCCTCGGGCTGTCCGCGGGGGGTGTCCTCAAGAAGGAGATGGTCGCGAAGATGGGGCCGAAGCCGCTCATCCTCGCGCTCGCCAACCCGACCCCGGAGATCCTCCCCGAGGAGATCAAGGAAGTGCGCGCCGACGCGGTCATCGCGACCGGACGCTCCGACTACCCCAACCAGGTCAACAACGTCCTGTGCTTCCCGTTCATCTTCCGCGGCGCGCTCGACGTAGGTGCGACCACCATCAACGAGCCGATGAAGCTCGCCGCCGTCCACGCCATCGCGGACCTCGCGCACGCCGAGCAATCCGACCTCGTGGCCCTCGCCTATGGCGGCGAGCGGGTGAGCTTCGGGCCCGACTACCTGATCCCCCGCCCGTTCGATCCGCGCCTGATCGTGAAGATCGCTCCCGCCGTGGCCAGGGCCGCGATGGACAGCGGCGTGGCCACCGACCCGATCAAGGACTTTCCGGCCTATGTCCAGCGGCTGAACGAGTTCGTGTATCACTCGGGGCTCATCATGAAGCCCATCTTCACGGCGGCGAAGCAGTCGCCGCGGCGCATCGTCTTCGCGGAGGGCGAGGACGAGCGCGTACTGCGCGCGACGCAAGTCATCGTGGACGAGGGGCTCGCGAAGCCGATCCTAATCGGTCGCCCTGCGGTCCTGGAGCGCCGCATCGAGCGCTTCGGGTTGCGGATCAAGCCGGGAGTGCATTTCGAGGTGGTCAACCCCGAGGGCGATCCGCGTTTCCGCGACTACTGGGGCGAGTACCACCGCTTGTCCGAACGGCGCGGCGTCTCGAGCGCCTACGCGCAGGTCGAGATGCGCCGCCGGCACACGCTCATCGGCGCGATGATGATTCACCGAGGGGACGCCGACGGGATGATCTGCGGCACCTTCGGCACGCACGACCTTCACCTGCGCTACCTGGACCAGGTGATCGGCAAGCGCGACGGCGTGCACAACTACTACGCGATGAACCTGCTGATGCTCCCGCGGCGCACGGTATTCATCGCGGACACCTACGTGAACGACGACCCCTCGCCCGAGCAGCTCCTGGAGATGACGGTCCTCGCAGCCGAGGAGATCCGCCGCTTCGGCCTCGCGCCCAAGGTGGCGCTGGTCTCGCATTCGAGCTTCGGCACCAGCGACGCGCCGTCAGCCGCGAAGATGCGCGCGGCGCTGGAGCTCATTCGCAGCCGCAGGCCCGATATTGAAATCGAGGGCGAGATGCACGGCGACGCCGCACTGTCCGAGGACGTCCGCAATGTCGCATTCCCCAACTCGCGGCTGAAAGGCGAGGCCAACCTGCTCATCATGCCGACCCTCGATGCGGCGAACATTTCCTTCAACCTGCTGAAAGTGGTGGGCGGCGCGGGCATCACCGTCGGCCCGATCCTGCTGGGCGCCGCGAAGCCGGTGCAGATCCTCACGCCCACGGCTACCGTGCGCCGCATCATCAACATGACCGCACTCGCGGTAGTCGATGCGCAGGAGTCCGAGAAGTCGAGGCCGCGGCCGTGATCGACCGCTTCCACCATCTTGTCATCAGCGCCGAGGACTTCGATGCCTCCCTCGGTTTTTACCGGGATGTGCTCGGCTGGTCGGTGACCGACACCTGGGGCGGCAACGGCGCCGACCGCGGGGCGATCCTCTCCGGCGGCGGCGTGAAGGTGGTCATCGCGCAGCGTCCGGCGCCAGGCAACGCGGCAGAAACGCTCAAGCCCAATGTCCACCTCGATATCCACGATGTCGACGCGCGGTTCCGCCGGATGCCGAAGGGTGAGCACGTGGTGACGCAGCCCGAGGCGACCCAATGGGGGACGCGCTGGTTCGTGGTGCGCGACCCCGACGGCAACCTCATCGCTTTCGAGGAAGTGCACAGCCGTGGCAGCTGAGAGAAACGCGGTCGCACCTGCGCGAACGCCGCGCCTGCCGCGCGCCGTGCCCGAACCCGCGACGGTCGGCATATGCGCGCCCTCCGGTCGCGTCGATCCGGTCACCCTCGCCGCCGGGATCGCGTACCTCAAGGAGCTCGGCCACCGCGTCGTCGTGCCCGGCGAGACCACCCACGAGTGGCGCTACTTCGCCGGCACGGACGACGAGCGCCTGGCGGGCTTCCACGCGCTCGTAGACGACCCCGCGATCGACCTGGTGATGGCGGCCCGCGGCGGCTACGGCCTCACGCGGCTGCTCGGGCGCATCGACTGGGCCCGCGTGGCGGCGAGCGCCAAGGCCTACGTGGGATTCAGCGACTTCACCGCGTTCAACATGGCGGCCTACGCGTGCGCCAATCTCGTGACCTATCACGGGCCGATGCTCGGCGTGGATTTCGGCCGCAGCCCGCCCGATACCTTTGCCGAGCAGCATTTCTGGATGGCGGTGACCCGCGAGAGCCACCGCATCGACGACATCGCCTGTGACCACGGCTACGACCCGCGCCGCGTCGATGGGCTGCTCTGGGGCGGGAACCTCTCCCTCATCGCGCATCTCGCGGGCACGCCGTATTTCCCGTCGATCGACGGCGGCATCCTCTACGTCGAGGAGATCGCCGAGGAACCCTATGCGGTGGAGCGGCTATTCATGCAGCTGCACCACGCGGGTGTGCTCGCGCGCCAGCGCGCGATCGTGCTCGGCGACTTTGCCGACTGCAAACCCACCAACGCGAGCCGCTACCCCTACTCGATGGATGAGGTGGTGGAAACCCTGCGGCAGGTGGTTCCGGTACCGGTCCTGACCGGGCTGCCCTTCGGGCATATCGCCCGCAAGGTGACCTTGCCTTTCGGCGCGCCCGGGACGCTCGCGATCAGCGAGCGCGGCTATTCCATGCGCTTCTCAGGCCACCTGCAAACCTAAAACCGGGGACAGACCACGGTTTCCCGCAAGGAGGAACGGCTGTTCCAGCCCGTGGGAAACCGTGGTCTGTCCCCGGTTTTGGTTACGCGGCAGCGCGGATCGGAATGCGCACCTTCGCCGGCTGGCCGGGGTTGCGCCACTCGCCCAGCAGGTCCGCCTCGCGCGCCTTGGCGTCGCGCAGGTGGCGCTCCTTCACCGGCCCGTAACCGCGGATGAACTCCGGAATCGACGCGATTTCGGCGGCGAGCGCGACGCGCTTCGGATCCAGGGTCGCGAGCAGCTCTTCGACGACCTTGCGGTAATCGTCGATCAGCGCGCGCTCGGTGCGCCTCTCCGCGCTGTAGCCGAAGACGTCGAACGCGGTGCCGCGCAGTCCCTTCAGCTTTGAAAGCACGCCCATCGCGCCGAGCATCCACGGGCCGAACATGCGCTTGCGCGGCTCGCCCGTGGCTGGATCCGTCTTGGCCCAGAGGGGCGGGGCCAAATGCAGGTTCAGTTTGTAGTCTCCCTCGAACTGAGCGGCCACGCGCTCGCGAAACCCGGTGTCGGTGTAGAGCCGCGCAACCTCGTACTCGTCCTTGTAGGCCATGAGCTTGAAGAGGTAGCGCGCGACCACGGAGGTGAGCTGGGTCGAGCCCGCGACGCGCGCGCCTTCCGCTTCACGCACGCGCTTCACGAAATCGAGGTAACGCTGCGCGTACGCCGAGTCCTGGTACGCCGTGAGGAACTCGCCGCGGCGCCCGATCATCTCGTCGAGCGATTGCGACAGCCGCTGGCTCGCGGGGCGCGCCTCGGGCGGCGTCGCCGCGCGCGCGACCGCGGGCAAGTCCACCGCGG
>JALYSB010000249.1 GCA_030855025.1 Pseudomonadota bacterium | reverse complement strand
GCGCATGCCCGGCATGACCGGCGTGGAGCTGCTGCGCCAGGTGCGCACCATCGCCCCCGACGCGCTGCGCCTGCTGCTCACCGGCTACACCGACCTCGCCTCGCTCGTGGGCTCGATCAACGAGGGCGAGATCTTCCGTTTCGTGAAGAAGCCCTGGGACAACGATGAGTTGCGCCGTGACGTCGCCGAAGCCGTCAAGGCGGCGCTCGAGCACGCGGGGAAGGCGCAGCCCCAGCCGCACGCGCAATCGGCGCGCAGCGCGGGCTCCCTGCTCGTCATCGATCCCAAGGAAGGCCTCGCGCGCGGGCTCGAGCGCTTGCTCGCCGGTGCCGCGACGGTCATCCAGGTGAAGTCTGCCGCAGAGGCCGCGAAAGCCCTGCAGGGCAGCGAGATCGCCGCGATCGTCGCCGACCTGGGGGCGGGCATGGACGGATTGGTCGCGCTCTTCAAGCAAGTGAAGGCCAAGCGGCCCGGCGTGCTCACCATCCTGCTGGCCGACGAGCCCGATTCCGAGCTCGGTATCGAGCTCATCAACAAGGCGCAGATCTTCCGCTTCCTGCCCAAGCCGGTGAGCGCCAAGGACCTGCGCCACGAGGTATCCGAAGCTCTGCGTCGCTATAGCGCGTTCAAGGCCGCCTCAGCGCTCGCCGAGGGCGCTGGCGGCGCCGGCAGCACGCAGGCCGCCGCTGCCCGCCCCGAGCTCGCGCGCGCCACCTAGCCAGCCCTCGGGCGCTTCGACGGTCATCGGCCGGGATCGCGACCGACGTGTGGACCGTGAGGCTAAACCACGAAACCAAGGGCAGCAACGGCGGTCAGTACGGAATGCAGACGCCGCTCACGAATTTCCATGCGTTCAATGGCAGGACCCAGGCAGGCGCCGCACCGTCCCTCCGCAAGCCCTGGCTCACCGTCACCTACGCGTTCTGATGCCTGCCTTTTCCCGCGAGGAGCTGGCCGACCTCAAGCGCGCCAAGAAGATCCTCGAGAATCCGGGCGTGGCCGCGAGGTTTTCCGCGATGCTCGGCTCGCCGGTGGAAAAGGGCATGAAGATGCTGCCCGCGCGCTTGCAGAAGTCGATCCATGCCGCGACCGAGGCCGCGCTCATGAAGGCGCTCGACGTCGCGGTTCGCACGCTCGGAACGAAGCGCCCTACCGCCTCGCGCGACCGGATGCACAAGCTCGGTGCGGCGACTTCCGGGGCCATCGGCGGCGCCTTCGGCATCGCGGCCATAGGCATCGAGCTGCCGGTATCGACCACGCTCATCCTGCGGTCGATCGCCGACATCGCCTCGGCCGAGGGCGAGGATCCGCGCCACATCGACACCAAGCTCGCCTGCCTCTCGGTGTTCGCGCTCGGCAGCACGCGGGACCGGCGCGACAACGCGGCCGAATCCACCTATTTTGCGGCGCGCTCGGCGCTCGCCACCGCGGTCACCGAAGCCTCGAAGTACCTCGCCGAGAAGGGCCTGTCGAAGGGCGGCGCGCCGGCGCTGCTGCGGCTGGTGGCGCTCATCGCCTCGCGCTTCGGGATCGTGGTGTCGCAGAAGAGCGCCGCGCAGATGATCCCGGTGATCGGAGCGGCGGGTGGGGCGATGATCAACACGATCTTCATCGGCCATTACCAGGACATGGCTCGCGGGCATTTCATCGTGCGCCGGCTGGAGAAGATCCACGGCGCCGAGCCGGTGCGGCTCGCCTACGAGCGCCTTTGAGTCATTTCTTCCAGACGTCGGCGTACTGCGCGTTCCGGCCGAAGACGCTGCGCACGTAGGAGCACACCGGGACGACCTTGCGGTCCTCGCGGCGCGCCCAGTCGACCAGCGCGGTCACGAGGCTCGGCGCAAGGGTGCCGCCGCGGTGCTTCGGGTCCACCCAGGTATGGCCAGCCACCGCGTCTCCTCCCACGACCGAGTAGGTGAGCTCCGCGACTCGCTTGCCGTCGCGTTCGATGAAGAACTCACCGCGCGCGCCGGTTTCCTGGTGCGCGATGCGATCGCCGGGGGGGTCCGTGGGTAGGCTCATGGTATTTCGAGGTACGATCTCGCCACAAATTCCCTTCGATTTCCCCAAAGGACGAAAAAAATGCCCGCCTACGTGCTCGCCGAGATCGAGATCACCAACCCCGAGGGCTACAAGTCGTACAGCGCGATGGTGCCGGCCACGATCGAGAAGTACGGCGGGCGTTTCGTGGTTCGCGGGACACCGTGCCACGCGCTCGAAGGCGAGTGGCCCGAGCGCCGCCGCGTGCTGATCGAATTCCCCACGACGGAGGCGGCGCGCAAGTGGTGGGATTCCCCCGAGTACGAGAAGCCCAAGGCGTTGCGCCGTGCCAACAGCACCGGTCGCCTGCTGCTCCTCGAGGGCGTTTGAGTAGAAAACCGGGGACAGACCACGTTTTTCCGCGGGGCAGAAAAACGTGGTCTGTCCCCGGTTTCACCAATCGCGGGGTGGCATCAGGATCGCGTAGAGCTTCGCTTCGGGCGAGCCGGGTTCAGGCGTCCAGTCGTAGCGCCATCTCACCACCGGCGGCAGCGACATGAGGATCGACTCCGCGCGCCCGCCCGACTGCAGGCCGAAGAGCGTGCCGCGGTCCCACACCAGGTTGAACTCCACGTAACGGCCGCGCCGATAGGCCTGGAAGTCGCGCTCGCGCTCGCCGAATGCAAGCGCGCGGCGCTTCTCGACGATCGGCACATAGGCGGGCAGCAGCGCGTCGCCCACGGCGCGCATCACCGCGAAGCTGCGTTCGAACCCCTCCTCGCTGAAATCGTCGAAGAAGGTGCCGCCGATACCGCGCGGCTCGTTGCGGTGCTTCAGGAAAAAATACGCGTCGCACGCCTTCTTGAAGCGCGCGTGCAGGCCCGGGAAGGGCGCGAGCGCCTCGCGGTTGGCGCGATGGAAGTGGGCGCAATCGTCCTCGAAGGGATAGTAGGGCGTGAGATCCATGCCGCCGCCGAACCACCAAGTCTCGCCGCTCACGAAAAACCGCACGTTCATGTGCACCGTGGGGACGTACGGATTGCGCGGATGCAGCACCAGCGAGACCCCCAGCGCCTCCCACGGCCGGCCGGCGATCTCGGGTCGATGCACCGTCGCCGATGGGGGCAACGCCGTGCCGGTGACATGGGAGAAGCCCACGCCGCCGCGCTCGAGCAGCTCGCCATTCTCGAGGATTCGCGAGACGCCGCCGCCGCCCTCGGCGCGCTTCCACTCGTCGCGGACAAAGGGCTGGCCATCGAGTGCGGTCATCTGCCCCACGATTCGATCCTGCAATGCCACGAGGTATTCGCGGACCGCGGGCACGTTCACGACGCCATCCTCCGGTGGCGGTCGATCTTGGCAGCCAGTGCGACGGCGTAGTGCCCGATGAACACGGCCGCCCGTCCTATCGCTTGGTGAATGCCCGGTGCCCGATGTCGCGCCGGAATTGCATGCCGTCGAACCGGATCTTGTCGACGACCTCGTAGGCGCGCGCCGCGGCGATCTTCACCTTGTCGCCGAGGGCCGTCACGCACAGCACGCGCCCGCCGTTGGTGGCCACCCTGCCGTCCCTCTCCACAGTGCCCGCATGGAAGACGTGCACATCGTCCGCGTTCTTCGGCAGGAAGTGGATCTCGTCGCCCTTGCGCGCCGAGCCGGGATAGCCGAATGAAGCGAGCACCACGCCGAGCGCCGCCCTGCGGTCCCATTCGGCCTCGGCCGCGTCGAGCGTGCCGTCGATCGCGTGGTCCACCAGAGTGAGGAAATCGGTCTTGAGCCGCATCATGATCGGCTGGGTCTCGGGGTCGCCCAGGCGGCAATTGAATTCCACGACGCGCGGCGTGCCGTCGGCGGCGATCATCAACCCCGCATAGAGGAACCCG
>JALYSB010000248.1 GCA_030855025.1 Pseudomonadota bacterium | reverse complement strand
CTGTCGAAGATCGCGAACTCGGCGAGCTTGTGCGCGCGCTTGCGCGAGGCGTCGACGGAGCCGGGGTTGATGAAGTACTCGCGGTCCTTTGAGAGCGCCACCACCGCCGGCCCCTCGATCGCGGTGACGGTCACGTCCTGCCCGGCGACCTCGAAGACTTTCTGCTCGTGGGTATGGCCGAAGAAGCAGATGGTCTTGCCGGGAAAGTCCGCGCGCAGGTAGGCGACGTTCTCGACCACGTGCTTCGGCTGCGTCATATATTGCTGCACGTCGCGCACGCCCCCGTGGGTGAGGAGCACGCGGTCCTCGAGCACTTCATGGGAGGGGAGGGCGCGCAAATACTCCGCGGTGGCCGGGGCCAGGTGGCGCCGCGTGCGTTTGAGCGAGTGCATCGCCTTGTTGGAGCAGCGCTCGAATCCCAGCTTGCCGGTGCCGATCAGGTCGTGATTGCCAGCGATGGAGGTCACCTCCCGTGCACGCAGCAGCTCCACGCACTCGTCGGGATCGGCGTTGTAGCCCACCAGGTCCCCCACGCAGACGATGCGGTCCACGCCGCGCTCGTCCAGGCGCGCGAGGGCCACCCCCAGCGCCTGGAGGTTGCCGTGGATGTCGCCTAGGAGGCCGTAGCGCGCCATTGCCGGAATCGGGTCGCGACGCGAGCCGGGCCGCGGTAGCAGCGCCGCGCCACGCGGCGCCACCACGAAATTGCCCAGGGAAGCGGGTCGGAAGCACTGAAGAGGTTATAGACGTTTCTCGAGGCGAAGATCGATGCGGCCCATTGCGCCAGGGAAATCTCGCCGCGCCGCGACATCTCGCGGTAGGCCTTGTAGTCGAGGGCGAGGGAGAGCCAGCGCCGGCTCGTGCCGGCGCGCGTCGGGGCGGGGCGGCGGCCATCCATGAGGTAATCGTAAGCGGCTGCCATCAGGTTCACTCCGTTGACGGCGCCGAGGTAGTGCCACAGGTTATAGCGCGCGTTGATCTCCAGGAGGTACCAGCGGCCGGTGCGCGGGTCGTGCTTGAAGTCCATCTTGAAGATGCCCTTCAAGGGACAGCGCCGCACCACCTCGCGGCCGGCCGCCTCGAGGGACTCATCGTGGGCGATTTCGATAAACGCGCTCTCGCCAGTCACCGCCGGATAGGTGCGGATCTTTCGCCCGGTGAAGGCGAGCAGCACTTCCCCCTGCTCATCGGCGAGCCCGTGATACGACCAGAGATCCGCGTGGCCGCCAGGGACATATTCCTGGAAGGTGAGGCTGCGGTGATGGCTCGCCACACCGGTATCGGCGGCCGCTTCCGCGCCGCTCGCGAACACGAGTGCCTTGCCGTCGCCGCCAAACAGCTGCTGGCAAAGGGCCGAATGGTGCCAATCGATCTTCTCGCTCGGCTTAACCACCACCTCGCCGGTCGTGCCGCGCAGCGTGCCGGGCCCGCTGCCTTCCCACTCGAGCGAGACCGGCACCGGCAGGCCTCGATTGCCGGCAAATACCTGGAAGCGATCCTTGGCGATCAGCGCGCTGCCGACCTCCGGGTCGTTGAGCAGGAGGACGAAGTAGCGCTCGAGCCGGTCGCGGTTGGCATTGATGAGCTCCAGCGCGTCATCGCTGCCGTACATGAGCGGCACGCGCCCGCCGTAATCGTGCGACAGGCGGTCGCCAAGACTCACCAATGCATCGACGGCGGGTTTCCCGCTATCGAGCCTCGGGATGATGCAGCGGCCGGCGCAGTAGCGGGAGGCGAGGGCGGGCTCGTCGGGATCGCTGGTCGCCACGATCGCGGGGATGCCCGCCAGTCCGAGCGTTCGGACGAGGCTGATTCCACCCAGCAGGACTACCGGCGGGCCTTGTTTCAAGGTCATGGAGAATTCCGATGTAGGACTCCCAGCCAAGATAATTCGATGCCAAAAAACGATCTGTAGCTGTACGCGTGACGGGGGTGGTCCATTTGGGCTATGCCCGGTAAGTCTCTCCGAAAGATTCGGGCACTAGCCTTCATTCATCGGCAAGTACATGCCAAGGCCCGGAGAAACCATGCTCGTTGCCATCCACCAGCCCCATTACATTCCCTGGCTGGGATATCTCGATCGCATGGCGAAGGCCGACCTCTTCATCGTCCTCGACCACGTCCAGTTCGAGCGTCGCAACTACCAGAACCGCACCATGATCCGCTGCGAGAACGAGGGCAAATGGCTCACCGTTCCCGTGGTCCAGGTATCCCAGAAGGAGCGGATCGTCGACAAGCAGGTCGACAACTCCGAGGGCGGCAGCCGGGCCTGGGGACCGACGCACTTCAAGACGCTCAAATACGCCTACCGCAAGGCGCCATTTTTCGCGCAATACGAGGGGCGCCTGCAGGAGATCCTCGAGGCCCGCTGGGACAAGCTCGTGGACCTGGATCTCGCGATGCTCGCGTTCCTGCGTGACTCGTTCGACATCCGCACACCGCTCAAGCGCAGCTCCGAGATGCGCGCCGATGGCGCGCGCTCGGGCCTGCTCCTCAACCTCTGCAAGGAGGTGGCTCCGGGTTCGACCTTCCTCGGCGGACTCGGCGGCTCGCGGGACTACCTCGATCTGGAGGCCTTTACTGCCGACGGCATCGGAGTCCGCTGGCAGTCGTTCAAGCACCCTTCTTATCCACAGTGCGGCGAGGGCGCCTTCCTTCCCGGGCTCATGTCGTTCGACCTGTTGTTCAACTGCGGGCCGCGGGCAGCCGAGCTGCTGGCGAAGCCGGAAGCGAGCGATGAGCGCCTTGCAGCCTGAAATCGAGACCGCGCGCTGGTACGAGGACAAGGTCCGTCGCTTCGGCTTCGACCACCGCGGGCTCGGCTTCCGTACCCGTACCTCCCAGGAGAAACGCTTCGAGGCGCTTCTCGGCCTGGGTGATTTTCACGGCCGGCACCTGCTCGACGTGGGCTGCGGGTTCGGCGATTTCCTGTCCTTCCTGGTGAATCGCGGAATTCAACCGATATATACCGGCATCGACCTTTGCGAGCCGATGGTGGCCCGGGGGCGTGAGCGCTTCGCGTCCATCGGACGTTTCGTCGTGGCCGATGCGCTCGACTACGAGCCCGACGAGCCGTACGACTATGTGGTCGCGAGCGGCATCTTCGGGCTCGAGGCCCCAGGGGCCCGCAGCCGCATCCACCCGACCGTTGCGCGCATGTTCGATTGGGCGCGCGTGGGCGTCGCCGCGAATTTCCTGAGCCGACGTTCGCCCACCCCAGCGGAAGCACGCGTGTACGTCGATCCCGCGGAGATGCTCGAGCTGGGGCTCAGCCTCACGCCCGCCGCGCGCCTCGACCATACCTACCTGCCCAACGACTTCACTTTGCATCTTTACAAGACGCCTGCCTGGGAGGGCGAGCGACCGGGAACACCATGAAACGAGCCAGTGACACCGAAGTGCGTCCCGCGGGGCAATCGATCGCCAACCGCTATGCCGGCAAGACGGTGGTGGCCATCGGCGCACATCCCGACGACCTCGAGATCGGCATCGGCGGCACGCTCGCCAAGATGCAGCGCGGCGGCGCGCATGTGGTCATGTGCGTGGCTTCGATCCCCAAGGATTACGACGTGCGCCTCGAGGAGGCCAAGCGTGGCGCGGAAATCCTCGGCTGCGAGCTGAAGATCCTGATGGATGGCAGCCCCCATCGGATCGAGGACATCAAGACCTATGACCTCGTGGGGCTCCTCGACGGCGTCATCCGCGAGTACAAGCCGGCGGCGGTCCTCACGCACAGCAAGGCGGACTTCCACAACGACCACCTGCTGATCTACAACGCGTGCCTGCCAACGCAGCGCCTCGCGTACTTCGATTTCTTCTCCTACCACCCGACCAACTGCCGCCCCGTGCCGATCGCGTTCCACCCGACC
>JALYSB010000082.1 GCA_030855025.1 Pseudomonadota bacterium | reverse complement strand
ACCCACCTGCGATAATCGCGCCTCGGGCCTGTAGCTCAGGTGGTTAGAGCAGGGGACTCATAATCCCTTGGTCCCTGGTTCGAATCCAGGCGGGCCCACCCCTCGCACCCATCAGGTTCCGAGGACGAGCACCCCCGAAGTCTCGCGTTTGTCGCGCGGGAATCGTCCAGGTGGATCGTCCGCGGCAGCGGCGCCCGGACCCTCGAAATCCGTAGTTCGTCACGATTCGTCTGGCGCCCCCCCCGGGGCAGGGTCCACTTGCGGTTTCGAACGGAGGACACCATGTCGACAGGTTTCAGTCTTTGGTTGAGGGTATTGGTCATCGCGAGCAGCCTGTTCATGGCAGTGCCCGCCTTGGCAGCGAAAGCCGGGAGCGGCCCGCTGGTCAGCGTTCAATGGCTCGAGACCCACCTGAACCGGGACGATGTGCTCGTGATCGAAGCCACGTTCGGGAAGACACATCCGGGCGGCCATATACCCGGGGCGGTACACGTCGATGTGTTCACCTTCGGTGGCCGCGAGCTTTCCATCGCCGAAATGGAGCGCCTCGTCCAGTCCTGGGGCGTGAGTGCGGACAAGAAGATCGTCATCTACGACCAGGGCGGCACGTACCTCGCGACCAGCCTCTTCTTCGATCTGTACTACCACGGGTTTCCCGCCGAGCGTCTTGCCGTTCTCGATGGCGGACTCGCCAAGTGGCAGGCCGCGGGCGGCGCGGTCACGAAGGACCCGACACCCGCTCCGCAGCCCGGGACCTTCCGCGCGAGGCTCCGGGAGGACGTGCGCGTCCGCCTGCCCGAGTTCCTCGTCGCGTCCGGCGATCCGGCGAACAACTCGCTCCTCGAGGCGCTCGAGCCCGCCCAGCACTTTGGCGGCGCCAAGTTTTTCGATCGCGCCGGCCATATCCCCAATGCGGTCATGCTGCCCACTGCGGACCTCTTCAACGCGGACAAGACCTTCAAGTCCCCCGAGGAAATCGGGCGAATTCTCGCGTACCTCGGTGCCAGCCCGGACAAACCGGTCTACACGCATTGCGGCGGCGGCATCGCGGCGAGCGCGCCCTTCTTCGCCGCGAAGTTCCTGCTGGACTACCCCAAGGTCAAGCTCTACAAGGAGTCGCAGCTCGAATGGCTGCGCGACGACCGGGGGCTGCCCTTCTGGACCTACGACGCGCCCAACATGACGCGCGAGAAGACCTGGTTGAGCGGATGGGGTAACCAGATGATGCGCAGCTTCGGGGTCGCCAAGCTCAGCGTGGTCGACGTGCGGCCGGCGGCTTCATTCAAGCAGTCCCACGTGCCCTTCGCGATCAATGTCCCCGCGGAGGTGTTCAGGCGCCACCTCGACAGCCCCGCGAAGCTGGCCGAGGTGCTCGGTGCGGCCGGCGTGGACGTGAATCACGAAGCGGTCATCGTGTCGGAGAAGGGCTTGAACCCCGACTCGGCGCTCGCCTTCCTCCTCCTGGAAAGGCTGGGACAGAAAAGAGTCTCGATCCTTTCGGATTCCGTCGACGACTGGGGATTCGCAGGCCTTCCCCTGAACAAGGAGAGCGATGCGGCCGACCCCAAGAAGGCACCGTCGAGCATGTTCATCCGGCCCATGGCCTATCCCGTCAAGGCTCGCTCGGGCGTTGTCGTGAGCGACCTCCAGGCAACCCAGGGGCTGTATCCGAAGGTCTACATCGCTTCCGGAAAATCGCTTCCCGCCAAGGTGCCCGCGGGGAAGGTGATCCATGTGCCCCACACCGACCTGGTGAATGCCGACGGAACGCCCAAGGCCGCGAAGGACATCTGGAGCATTCTCGTGAAGGCGGGCGTGCCGCGATACGCGGAGATCATCAGCTTCTCCGATGACCCGGGCGAGGCGGCCTCCAACTACTTCATCCTGAAGCTGATGGGTTACCCGGACGTGAAGGTCCTGGTGACCTAGAGGTCGAGTGTCGCGACCAGTGGCAGGTGGTCGGAGGCGGTGCGCGCGAGCGGCGTCTTGTGCACCTCGATCCGGCGCAGCATCGACCGCGGGTGGGTCCAGATGCGATCGAGCGCCAGGACGGGGAGCCGCGCGGGAAAGGTCGCGAGCGCCGGCGTCGCCTTGAAATGGCGGTGCAGCCGGCGCAGCGGTCGCCCCCATAGGAACCACTCGTTCAGGTCGCCGATGAGCACCGAGCGCTCGCGCGTGTGTTCATTGAACAGATGCAGTAGCTGCTGCACCTGGTCGCGGCGCTCCGCCGGGCGCAGCCCCAGGTGGGTTGCGACCACCCGCAGCCCCGGGCCTTCGCAATCGATGTCCGCGGCGATCGCCCCGCGCGGCTCGCGCCCACGCCAGGTGAGGTCGCAGAGCTGGCTGCCTTTCACCGGCAAGCGCGTGAGGAGCCCGTTGCCATAGTGGCCGTCGTGGCGCGAGAGCGTGGTTCCCGCGATGGCGTGGAATCCCAATTGTCCGGCGAGCCACGAAAGCATGTCGGAGCCGCCATCGTGGGCCTCCACCTCCTGCAGGGCGATCACGTCGGCGTCGATCTCGCGCAGCACGGCGAGGATGCGCGCCGGGTCCGAGCGCCGGTCGCCGCCGACGGCGCGATGCACGTTGTACGAAGCGATCGTGAGGGTGCCCATCGCCACGCAAGGCTACGCGAAGGCTGGCGGCGGCGTCCCGTCGTTCGATTTGTCCTTTCCCATCCGGTCGAGGATTCGGTGACCGAAATACGCAAGTCCCGCCACCCCGCACACCACGGCAGCGATGAGCCAACCGTTGAGGTGCCCCGGATCCTGGAGCGCCACGGCGATCTGGTCGCTCAATACCGTGGCGGCGAGCGTGCCGGGAATCATGCCGAGGAAAGTGCCGGCCACGAAGTCGAACAGGCGAAGTCGCATCGCGCCCATCACCACGTTGACGACTTGATAGGGGGCGATGGGCACGAGACGCACGAGTGCGACCGCGATGATGCCGCGACGCTTGAGGACCTCGGAAAGCTTGCGCAGCCGCGGGCCGGCGATGCGCCGCACCTTGTCGCGCGATACCAGCCGTCCGAGCGCAAAGCCGGCGACTCCCGCCAGCAGCACTCCGGCCATCGCGTAGGCCAGCCCCGCCCACGGGCCGAACGTGACCACCGCGGCCATCGTAATGAGCGGCCGTGGGAACATCACCATGCTTGCGGGCGTATAGGCCAGCACCAGCAGCAGCGGCGCCCACCAGTAGCGCGCGAACGACTGGGTAAAATCGAGCACATTCTCCGCCGTGACCACGTCGGCGAGTGGCGTGAAGCGCCAGATGAGCGCGACGCTCGCAATGGCGGCGATCACCCCGGCGATGACGAACGGGCGCTTGCGTGAGGGGCCCGCGGCCGGTTTGTCGGAAGCAAGTTCCTGCACCAGCGCGTCGAGCGAGACGGGCCTTTCCATGTCGCCGATCGCGGCGGCGGCCAACATCGCCTCGGAGACTTCCGGCGCTTCGAGCGTGCGCAACTGGCGCCCCGGAGTGCCCAGCTTCTCCACCGCCGCGGCGATCGAGCCGGCGCGCTTGAGCTCGGACTGAAGCATCTTGACCTCCACGCCGGAATGCTCGGCGAGCAGGCGGTCGCGGAAGGCGCGCACGGCGGAGCGCTTTCGCTTGTCGCCCTGCGCTTCCACCGTCACGTCGCACTCGGTGTCCACGCCCATGGAGCGGTTGCTGATGTTCGAGGAGCCGATCCGCAGCCACTCGTCGTCGACGCACATGACTTTCGAGTGCAGGTCGAGGCAGGTGCCCTCGCAGAGCCCCTCGACGTGCGGGTAGTAGGCGTGAAACTTGCCGTACTTGTCGGCATCGCGCAGCTTGCGGACCAGGCAGTTGCGCAGCACGTGCATCGTATTTTCCTCGAGCCAGCCATGGCTCAGGAGGCGCGTGACGAGCACGATCTCGGGCCCATCGGGATCGCCGAGCCGCTTCTCGAGCGCTTCGCCGACCTTGGCCGAAGTGAAATACTGGTTCTCGATGTAGATGTAGTCGCGGGCGGCCGCGATCATGTCGACGTAGAGGGACTCGACGTGATGCACGCCGTCGTGGCCGTCGGCGGGAGGTTGGGTGCAGGCGATGGCAACTTTCACGTCCTCGATGTCGACGCGCAGCTCCTTGGGCCAGGGATCTCCCGGGGTGGTGACCGGTTTCAGCTTGCGGTCGGTTGCGGAGCGCCAGCGCTGGCGGGCGATCCCGGCCAGCTCGCGGCCGGCCTCGTCATCCACGGCGATCATCGCGTCGTGGAACGGCGGATAGGCCTTTTCGTTGAACGTGCGCCGCGGGTCGTTGGGTGTATGAAGCGGGGAGTCCCAGCGGCTGTTGGTGAGGTCGAAGCCACCCGCGAAGGCCACCTTGTCGTCGAACGCGACGATCTTCTGGTGGTGCGAGCCGGCAACCGGATGCGTGTCGTCGAAACGGAATTCGATGTGCTTGTGGTGTTCCCAGCTGAGCCCGAAGATCGGCGAGTACTCGCGATCGGTGCCGTAGATCATCGGGAAGTCCCAATCGAGCACGCGGATCCGCAGCTTGGGCTTCTCGCGGCACAGGCGATTGAGGAAGTCCCCCAGCGTCTCGAGTGGCTGGTTCTTGTCGTCGTAGCGCAGCGCCATGCGGCTATCGAAATCCCAGGCCAGGATCAGGATGGAGCGCTCGGCGCGCTCGGCAATGCGCACAAAGGCGTCGAAATACTCCTCGCCGTCGACGAGCATGGCGGCGCGGGAGGCGTGCGCGGCAGCGCAGCAATTCTCGCCCGGGCGAAACAGGGTATTTGGCATGCAGGGATTCTTGCCGAGCCTTCCGTACGGCGCTAACCGCCGCCGGGGATCCGGTGATAGTCCAAAAGAACTATTAAGACACGCAGCTCAAAAGCTTCGTTCCCTCACGGCCGCGCGCACATGACCGTGCCCTCCACCGCCCAGCCTTTCCGGCCCATCTCGCGGATGCTGGAGTCGCTGGTGGTGAAGCGGTGGTTCGAGTCGTTGCGCACGAAACCGTTGTTGTATGCGCGGTTGACCGAAAGCCACCCGGCGGGACACTGGCGTGGATTACTCCCCACCGGCCGGATATAGAAGCCAATCCCTTCGTAGTACCAGCCGCCGTTGCGCTTCACGATCTCGCACTCCTCGCTGCTGGCGGTGAAGAAGTGCGAATTGGGCCCGCCTGCGAGCGCCCCGTAGAAACGGCATACGGGCGCGGCGGCCGCGAAGGTGTCGGCCGGCATCTGCGGCCAGACCTTGAAGGACTCGCGCGTGAGCTCCCAGCCGGGCCCCGCGCCGCCCGAGAGGATCGAATCGATCTCGCCCTGTCCCGCGGCCACGAAATAGTGGGCGAGATGGGTGTTGTAGAACTCGAGTGCGCGCACCTCGCCGCCCGTGTTGGCGAAGGGCACGTGCACGTCGACCACGATGTTGTCCTCGCGACCGCCGGTCACCTGCCTCATGCGAATGAAGCGCCCCATCGCACCGGGATCGGAGCGCACGTCGAGATAGGCATTCAGGTAAGTGACCATCCAGGTGAGGACGTCGCCCGCGTCCTCGGGGCGCAGCTCGTGCTCGCCGCGAACCAACTCGACCAGGAACCGCGATGAACCCATCTCGTTGACCGCGCGCTCGGTCTGGTTGAAGGGAGCAGTGACGTCCCACGTGCCGGCGATGGCGAGATAGGGCTTGTTCACCTCGCGCGCGCCGGTTTGCGAATCGCAGAACGCGGGGAGGAACGACTGGCCGGAGTAGGGGACATAGCCCACGACGGCACGGATGCGGGCGTCGCGCTCGGTCTCGTCGCAGCTATCGATGAGGCTGGTGGTGAGCTTGGCGCCCACGAGGTGCGCGACCGCCTCGCCTCCCAGGCTCGCGCCGAAGGCGCCAATACGGCTGGTGTCGACGCCCTGGGAGTACTCGAGGTCGCCGAGCACGCTGTCGGTCATTGCGCGCAGCGCGAACGGCCGCAGTGCCTGCATCTGCACGATCACCGGGAAGAACGCGATCGCGAAGGCAAAATCGCCGAGGTCCTCGATTTTCACCGGCGAGTAGCGGTTGTCGGCGTGGAACACCGCAGCCACCATGAAGCCGTGCGCCGCGAGCCGCGTCGCCACGTCGATGTAGCCGCGTCCGACGGGGCTTCCGCCCAGGCCGTGGGAGTAGACGATGAGCGGCAGGCGCGCCGGCGCCTGGGGCGCGGAGGAATCGACCGCGATGTTCAGCGTCTGCGCGTGCTCTGCCGCCGAGATCAGCTTCGGCGCCGCGCCGGCCTGCTGCATGTGCGGTACGCGCCCGCCGCTGGCCGGCAAGTTGTAATCGGGATCGGTGTTGGTGCGCGAGGTGGGGTGGCAGATCATCGCGACGAACTCGGGGCGCTGCAGCCAGAGCGTCGGATAGAGCCACGGCTTGGCGGGAAGGCGCTCCTGGAAAGTAAACGCAGTTCCCGGATGCTTGAGGATGTCGGTGATATAGCGCACCGAGCCGTTCACCGTGTGGCCTTCGTAGTAGTCCGCCGGCAACCCCCCGAGCTGCGCGAGGCGGGCCGTGTCGATCTCCACGTTCGAGCAGGCGACGGCGAAGGGTCCGGGTGCGATCGGCGCGACCACATCCTCGTGGTTGAGCGCCGCAGCGGGCAGCGCGATGCAGCACGCCAGGGCCGCGAGGGCCTTCAAGGTAGAATTCATCCCCAAAGTATAGGTTCTCGCGATGCCCCCATGGACGACAGCCAAAAGGTTCGGCGCATCCTTCTCACGCACAAGACCCTTGCGGTCGTCGGTCTTTCGGCCCAATGGCACCGGCCCAGCTATTTCGCCGCCAAGTACATGCAGGAGCACGGGTACCGCGTCATTCCGGTGAACCCGACCTACGACGCGATCCTCGGGGAAAAGTGCTACAAGTCCCTGCGGGACATTCCCGAGCCCGTCGACATCGTCGATTGCTTTCGCAAGTCGATCGAGATTCCCGCCCTCGCCGAGGATGCCATCGCGATCGGCGCCAAGGTGTTGTGGATGCAGTTGGGCGTTCAAAGCGGGGCCGCCCGCAGCCGCGCGGAGGCTGCGGGGCTTGAAGTCATCGAGAACCGTTGCGTCAAGATCGAGCATGGGAGGTTTTTCGGAGGGCTCGGCTGGGCGGGAGTGAATACGAAGGTCATCTCCGCCAAACGCGCCACAGGGCATTCCGGCTGACCGCCGGAGCAGAAAACAAGGGGGAAATCATGGAATTGTGGCTCTTCTGGCTCATCGCCGGCTTCGTGCTGGTGATTGCCGAGCTGGTCACCGGGACTTTCTACCTGCTGGTGCTGGGCGCCGGGGCATTTGCGGCTGCGGTGATCGCGTGGCTGGGCGGCAACATCCTGGTCCAGGCGGGCGTGGGCGCGGGCGTGGCCCTTGCCGGCGCGTGGCTGGTGCATCACTGGCACGCGGCCAACCGGGCCCGGGGCGGCCCGGATAACTTCCTCGATCGCGGCCAGGCGGTCGTGCTCGACGGATGGTCGAACGAGGCGGCGGGAATCGCGCGGGTCAAGTATCGCGGCGCGCTTTGGGACGCGCGCATCGCCGGGCCCGCAGTGCGTCCGGCGCCAGGATCCACGCTTTACATCGAGTCGCAGGATGGCTCGATGCTGGTCGTGGGTGCAGCCCCGCCGAGCTGACTGGATCCCCGCCTACGCGGGGATGACAATCGGCGCTGTCACCCTGACAATCGGCGCTGTCTCCCCCGCGTAGGCGGGGGCCCAATTACAACGTAGAAAAAGGGAGGCTCCATGTTCTGGAAAACCGCCGTTGCCGTGATCCTCACCGTCGCCGCCGCGCTGCTCTCGAAGAGCACGACGGTGACCGTGGCCGTGTTCTTCATCGCGATGATCGTCGTCTTCATCTTCGAGGGCGTGCGCATCGTGCCGCAGCAGAACGCGTGGGTGGTCGAGCGCCTGGGCAAGTTCTCGCGCGTGCTCGAGCCGGGCCTGAACCTGATCGTGCCGTTCTTCGATCGCGTGGCCTACAAGCACTCGTTGAAGGAAGTCCCGCTCGATGTGCCCGAGCAGATCTGCATCACGCGCGACAACACCCAGCTCACCGTCGACGGCATCATCTACTTCCAGGTGACCGATCCGCGCCTGGCCTCCTACGGATCGTCGGATTACATCCAGGCGGTCACGCAGCTTGCGCAGACGGCGCTGCGCTCGGTGGTCGGCAAGATGGAGCTCGACAAGACCTTCGAGAGCCGCGACGAGATCAACCACACCGTCGTGCAGGTGCTCGACGAGGCCGGCCGCACCTGGGGCATCAAGGTGCTGCGCTACGAGATCAAGAGCCTCACGCCGCCGGAATCGATCCTGCGCTCGATGCAGGCGCAGATCACCGCCGAGCGTGAGAAGCGCGCGGTGATCGCGACCTCCGAAGGCAAGCGCCAGCAGGAGATCAACGTGGCCGACGGGCAGCGCCAGGCGGCGATCCTGGAGTCCGAGGGCCAGAAGCAGGCGCAGATCAACAAGGCGGCGGGCGAAGCGCAGGCGATCGAGCTGGTGGCGAATGCGAACGCGAACGCGGTGCGCGCCGTGGCCGCGGCGATCGGCGCTCCGGGCGGCATGAGTGCCGCGAACCTGAAGGTCGCGGAAAAATACATCGAGGCCTTCGACAACCTCGCCCGCACCAACAACACGCTCATCATTCCCAGCAACATGGGGGACATGGCGGGCCTGGTCGCGAGCGCCATGACAGTGCTGGATCGCGCCAAGGTGGGCGAGGCTTCCAAGTAGATGGCGGACCGGGAGTTCGGGTTCGAGACGCTCTGCCTGCACGCCGGACAGATCCCCGACGCGCAGACCGGCGCGCGCGCGGTCCCGCTCTACCAGACGACCTCATACGTCTTCGAAAGCGCCGACCACGCGGCGAGCCTTTTCAACCTGCAGACGTTCGGCAACGTGTACACGCGCCTGTCGAATCCGACGACGGCGGTCTTCGAGGAGCGCATGGCGGCAATCGAGGCGGGCCGCGCCGCGGTGGCGACGGCTTCGGGCCAGGCGGCGGAGATGGTGGCGCTGCTCAACATCCTCGAGAATGGCGACCACGTCGTATCGTCGTCGAAGCTCTACGGCGGCACCTACACGATGCTCGCGGTGAATTTCCGCAAGCTCGGCATCGAGGCGACCTTCGTCGATCCCGACGAGCCCGGGAATTTCCGGCGCGCGCTCAAGCCGAATACCAAGGCGATCTTCTCCGAGACGCTCGGCAATCCCGCGATCAACGTGATCGACATCGCCGCGATCGGCGCCATCGCGCGCGAGGCCGGCGTGCCGTTCATCGTCGACAACACCGCCGCCTCGCCCTACCTCTGCCAGCCGCTCACGCATGGCGCCGACATCGTGGTGCACTCGGCGACCAAGTTCATCGGGGGCCACGGGACCTCGATGGGCGGCGTGGTCATCGAAAGCGGAACCTTCCCCTGGGACAACGGCAAGTTCGCGTCGATGACCGAGCCCTCGGCGGGCTATCACGGCGTGCGTTTTTACGAGACCTTCGGTGACTTCGGCTTCACGATGAAGGCCCGGATGGAGGTGATGCGCGTGTTCGGGCCGACGATCGCGCCCTTCAACTCGTGGCTGCTTCTCCAGGGCCTGGAAACGCTGCCGGTGCGGATGGACCGCCACGTCTCCAATGCGATGGGGGTGGCCACGTTCCTTCGCGATCATCCGAAGGTCGCGTGGGTCAACTACCCGGGGCTGCCGGACAACCAATACCACGCGCTCGCACAGCGCTACCTGCCCAAGGGAGCGGGCTCGCTTCTCGCCTTCGGCATCAAGGGCGGGTTCGCGGCGGGCGTCAAGTTCATCGAGGCGCTCACCTTCGTGAGCCACCTCGCCAACATCGGCGACGCGAAGTCGCTGGTGATCCACCCCGCTTCGACCACGCACCGCCAGCTGAACGAGGAGGAGCTCGCGAAGGCGGGCGTGCCGCCCGACATGGTGCGGCTGTCGATCGGGCTGGAGAGCCTCGACGACATCCTTTGGGACCTCGAGCAGGCGCTCGGAAAGGCTTGACCATGTACGCCGCCGCGTTTTCGATCGCCTTCGTCGTCATGACCATCGCCACGTTCCAGGACGCGATGGCCCTCGTCCCCATGGACCAGCGCCTGTACCTGGTTTACGCGCCGCTCGCCGTTCTCGCCACGATTCTCCTCGTGCACGGGCGCGTGGCTGCGCGCGTGCCGCAAAATCCCGTGCTGCACGCGATCGCATTCGGGCTTGCGATCGCGCACCTCCCGGCGCTGCTCATGCCGCTGCCCTACGAGCCCGCAACGCGCGCGCTGCTGGTCGTATTCGTGATGCTGATCCTGCTGCGGCTCAAGCCGCGCATCGGCGATCTCTACCAGAGCACGCCCATTCCGGGCTTCATCGCGTTCCTTTCGCTGACCGCGCTCACCTTCCAGTCGATCGGCATCGTGCAGGAGCTCGCCGCGGTCGGCGTGACGCACCGCGAGATCACGCGCATTCCGCTGCCCATGGCCAATCTCGCCGCGGCGGCGATCGTGGTCATGGTCTTCATCGCGGCGAGCGGCATCCGCCATCGCCCGCAGCAGTTCAACCCCTCGAAGGCGTGGCTCTACTGGGGACTGGCCGCGTGGATCGCGGGCGCGGCGCTGGCCCATGTGCGCGAGTACGCCCAGTACGCCAACTACGCGCTCGTCGCCGGGCACGTGATGCTGTTCATCGGGGCGTTCTACATGCTGTCCCATCTGCTGCCATCGCGCGACGCGGACCGTAGGGCGTAGGACGGTGCCCATGTCTGGGTTCCCGCCTTCGCGGGAATGACGTTTGCTGCGGGAATGACGTTACTGCGCGCCGAGCAGCGCCGCGGCTTCCTTCGCCGCGACCTCGAGCAGCGTCGCATCGATCCACCCCGCGAACGCGGACACGCGCGCATGGGTCTCCCAGCCGCCGGCGATGCCGTGCAGGATGCCCACGACGTAGAGCTCGCCCGACACCTGAAGGTAGGCGGGGCCGCCGGTTTCCCCGGCGGTGGCTTGTCCCTGCAGGTCGGAAGCGTCGTCGAGGGGCTTGATCCGCAAGGCGAGCGATCGGGGCTCGACCCGGTCGACGGTATTGATCGACGCGCGCTTCTTGCCGCCGCCGTGGCCCGCGATCGCCACCGTCTTGCCGCTTTCATCGTTGCCGCGATACGGTGGCGTCGGGTCGATGCCGCCAACGTCCCGGTCGAGATGGACGAGGGCGATGTCGGCCGCAGCACCCCCCTTCCAGTCGGGGTGGAGGTAGACGCCCGCGATCGCATGGCCATTTCCGCCGATCGAGACGCGCGGCAGCGGCTTCGCATCCTGCAACGCGCGCGCGCGGTGCGCCGCGGTGAGCAGCCAGCGCTGGGCAATCAAGACCGCCTCGCCCTGGGATGCATTGAGCGGCACTGACGAGGTGTAGCGCGAGGCGAGCTCGAGATATTCGGCATCGTCGCGGTCGGCGCGGATGATGAGCCCGGCGGCAGGAAGCGCGGCGAAGAGTGCGGCCGCGAGGACGCAAGAGCGGGCGAGTTGCACGCGCCGAGTTTATCCGAGTAGAATTCAAACGAGCGTTTGAATCGGACGTTTGACCCATGGCCGTTACAAGAACCACCCGCAAGGCCATCGCCCTCGACGCGCTCTCGGCGGACACCAAGACCCGTATCCTCGATGCCGCCGAGCTGCTCTTCATGGAGCATGGCTTCGAGGCGACGAGCCTGCGCGGCCTCACGTCGGCCGCGGGGGTGAACCTTGCCGCGGTGAACTACCACTTCGGCTCCAAGGAAGTGCTCTTCCAGGCGGTCCTCACGCGACGCCTCGACCCCATGAACCAGGAGCGCATCGAGATCCTGGAGAAGCTCGAGCGCGAGGCCGCGGGCCGGCCCCTCAGCGTGGAGAAGATCCTCTTCGCGATGCTGATTCCCGCGTTGCGGCTCGCACGTGACGAGCAGCGCGGCGGCAAGAACTTCCTGCGTCTCGTGGGACGCGCCTATGCGGACCCGGCGCCCTTCATCCGCCATTTCCTGTCCGAGCAGTATGTCGGGATGATCGGGCGCTACAAGGAGGCGTTCCTCCGTGCGCTCCCCCACCTGTCGCGCCAGGAGCTCACCTGGCGCCTGCATTTCGTGATGGGTGCGCTTTCGTACACGCTCGCCGGAACCGACGCGCTCAAGCTCTTCGCGCAGGTGGCGGCGACCGACAAGGACAACGACGAGCTGCTCCTGCAGCGGCTGGCCCCGTTCCTGGTGGCCGGCTTGAAAGCGCCGGCGCTCGGCGACACACGCAAGCTCGAGCTGGTGTCGGGCGAATGAGGGGAGGTACACCATGATGATCATCGTAAGCATCGTTCTTGCGGCCGTGGCCGGCAAGTGGATCCTCGCGTACCACCGGGCCAACGGGCTCGCGTGGTCGCTGGGGCTCGCGGCGCTCGCAGCCGCGGTCACCTTCGCGACCGGCGCGCCGGTGGCCGTCTACACCGCCTTCTGGGTCGCGACCGCCCTCTTCGCGGCCTTCGCCATCGTGAAGCCGCTGCGCCGCGCTGCGGTGAGCGGGCCGATCTTCGGCATCTACAAGAAGATCCTGCCGCAGATCTCCCAGACCGAGCAGGAGGCCCTCGACGCCGGCAGCATCTGGTGGGACGCGGATCTCTTCTCCGGCAACCCCGACTGGAAGAAGCTGCTCGCTTATCCGGAGGCAAAGCTCTCGGCCGAAGAGAAGGCGTTCGTCGACGGGCCGGTCGAAGAGCTCTGCGCGATGCTCGACGAGTGGGACATCACCCATAACCGCATGGACCTCCCGCCCGAGGCGTGGAAGTTCATCCGCGACAAGGGCTTCCTCGGAATCATCATTCCCAAGTCCTACGGGGGGCTCGGTTTTTCGGCGTTCGCGCATACCGAGATCGTCACCAAGATCTCGACGCGCAGCGGCACGGCGGCGGTGACCGTGATGGTGCCCAACTCGCTCGGGCCCGCGGAGCTGCTCATCCACTACGGCACCGAGGAGCAGAAGAACCATTACCTGCCGCGGCTCGCGAAGGGCCTCGAGATCCCGTGCTTCGCGCTCACCAATCCCGAGGCGGGCTCCGATGCCGGCGCCATTCCCGACTTCGGCATCGTTTGCAAGGGCGTGCACGAAGGCCGCGAGGTGCTCGGCGTGCGCATGACGTGGGAGAAGCGCTACATCACGCTCGGCCCCGTCGCGACGATCCTGGGCGTGGCCTTCAAGCTCTTCGATCCCGACAAGCTCATCGGAAGCGAGGAGGACATCGGCATCACGCTGGCACTCATCCCCACCTCGCACAAGGGCGTGAACATTGGCCGGCGCCACATCCCGCTGTCGGCCGCGTTCATGAACGGGCCGAACTCCGGCAAGGACGTCTTCATCCCGATGGATTGGATCATCGGGGGGCAGCCGCAGGTGGGCAAGGGCTGGCGGATGCTGG
>JALYSB010000247.1 GCA_030855025.1 Pseudomonadota bacterium | reverse complement strand
TCGAGCATCCCGCCGTGTTCACCCTCGGGCTCGCGGGCCGGCGTGAGCACGTGCTGGCCCCGGGCGACATTCCCGTGGTCGCTACCGATCGAGGCGGACAGGTGACCTATCACGGGCCCGGCCAGGCCGTGGGCTACGTGCTGCTCGATCTGCGACGCGCGGGCTTCGGCGTGAGAGAGCTGGTGCGGCGCCTCGAGCAAGCGGTGCTCGACGTCCTCGAGGGCTACGCAATTGCGGGCGAGCGGCGCGCGGGCATGCCCGGCGTCTACGTGGACGGCGCCAAGATCGCCGCCGTGGGATTGCGAGTCGCGCGCGGATGCTCGTACCACGGGGTCGCGCTCAACGCCGACCTCGACCTCGAGCCGTTCTCGCGCATCGATCCGTGCGGCTACCCCGGGCTCGCCTCCACGCGCCTGGCCGACGCAGGGGTGCGTGATAGCATGGACGAAGTCTCGCGCAAGCTCGAGAAATCCCTCGCCAAATGCCTGATTCCGAACTGAAACTCCAGCAGAAGCGGCAGCTCAAGACCGCCCGGATTCCGATCAAGGTGGTCCTGGGGGAGGTGCTGCGCAAACCCGAATGGATTCGCGTGCGTGCCGGCGGCGGCGAGCGCTTCACCGAGATCAAGCAGATCCTGCGAGACAAGAACCTCCACACCGTGTGCGAGGAAGCCTCGTGCCCGAACATCGGCGAATGCTTCAGCCACGGCACCGCCACCTTCATGATCATGGGAAGCCTGTGCACGCGCAGGTGCCCGTTCTGCGACGTGGCGCACGGCCGCCCCAATCCGCTCGACGCCGACGAGCCACGCCACCTGGGCGAGACGATCGCGGCGCTGAACCTCAAGTACGTGGTGATCACGAGCGTCGACCGCGACGACTTGCGCGACGGCGGCGCGGGCCATTTCGTCGACTGCATCCGGGCGGTTCGCGGCCTGTCGCCGCGCACCCGCATCGAGATCCTCACTCCCGATTTCCGCGGGCGCCTCGACCGCGCCCTCGCGGTTCTCGACGGCGCCCCGCCCGACGTGATGAACCACAACCTCGAGACCGTGCCGCGGCTCTACCGGCAGGCGCGCCCCGGCTCCGACTATGCGCACTCGCTCCTCCTGCTGAAGCAGTTCAAGGCGGCGCATCCGACGGTGCCCACGAAATCGGGGTTGATGGTGGGATTGGGCGAGACCAACGACGAGATCCTCGAGGTGATGCGCGACCTGCGCGCGCACGACGTCGACATGCTCACCATCGGGCAGTACCTGCAGCCGTCGAAGAGCCATCTGTCGGTGACGCGCTACGTGCACCCCGACGATTTCCGCATGTTCGAGGCAGCGGCAGCGGGGATGGGGTTCGTGAGCTCGGCCTGCGGTCCGATGGTCCGGTCCAGCTATCACGCGGATCGACAGGCAGCCGGAGCCGGATTCGCCTGAATGGCCGGGGAGAGGGTCATGGACCCGACGTCGAGCATCAGCAAACTGGGCTTCCGCAAGTGGTACGAGCGCGAGCTCATCAAGTGCCACGCCGCGCTCGTGACCTGCCTGCTGTGCGGTCTCCTCATGGCCGCGCTCCTCGAGCAGGTCAACTTTCGCGACTTCGGCTGGCAGCCGGCGACGTCGCTCTCGGTGATCATCGCCGCGGGCGCCATTTGCTGGCTGTCGTGGCGCAGCTACATCACCATCCTGCAGCGCGCGGAGCTCTACGGCGAGCGCTCGAACTGCCCGCAATGCGGTACCTATGGGCGCTTCACCGTGGTGGCCACCGGCATGGACCGTCATCCCGGAGTCGTGGCCGACGCCGTGGCACCGCTGCAGGCGGCATGGATGCAGGTCGTGTGCCGCAAGTGCGGCACCGGCTGGCGGATGCCGGACTAGAATGGGCGCCATGTCCGCTCGGCTCTTCCTGGGTTGCTTCCTCGCGGTCGCAGCGCTGCCGGCTGCAGCGTCCGCGAGCGATATCGTGCGCTGCATCGCAGCCGGCGGCGGCATCACCTACCAGCAGGCGCCCTGCCCCGAGGCGAGCTCCGAGCGATTCCTAGCGATCGCGACCGAGTATCCCGCGCCGAACCTGGCGGAGCGCGATCGCCTGCTCCAGCGCGAGGCGGCGCTCTACCGGCGGCTGGAAGCGCGCCGCGAACGCGAGGCGCAGGAGGCGGTGCTGCGCGAGGAACGGCAAGAGCGCGAGGCGTCACTCGAGCGCGCACGCGTGACTGCCGCAGCAGCAGCGGCCGTCCAATTCCCGCAGCTCATTGTGGTCAGTCGATGGCCTGGTAGGCGGGCAACGTCAGGAACTCCACGTAATCGTCCGACGTGGTGATGTCCTCGAACATCCTGGCCCCGTCGGCGTAGCGTCCCGCCGCATAGGCGTCCGCGCCGACAATCGCAGGCGTCTTGCGCAGCTCGTCGGTGAGGATTTCGTGGAACAGTTCCCGGGTCACCTTGCGGCCGTCGTCAAGCACGCCTTTGGGCGAGCGCATCCACTGCCACACCTGCGAGCGCGAGATCTCGGCGGTGGCCGCATCCTCCATTAAATTGAAGATCGGCACGCATCCATTGCCTGAAAGCCATGCGCCCAGGTACTGGATGCCGACCTGCACGTTGTTGCGCAGGCCCGCCTCGGTGATCGGCGCTTCGGGCCGGAAATCGAGCAGGTCCTGGGCGGTCACGTTCACGTCGGGGCGCTGCCTGCCGTACTGGTTCGGCCCCGGCATGTGCTGGTCGAAGATCTCCCTGGCAATCGGCACCAGTCCCGGATGCGCGATCCAGGTTCCGTCGCAGCCGTCGGTCGCCTCGCGCTCCTTGTCGACCCGCACCTTGGCCATCGCGGCCTCGTTGGCCGCGGGATCGTTCTTGATCGGGATCTGCGCGGCCATGCCGCCCATGGCAGGGGCATTGCGGCGATGGCAGGTCTTGATGAGCAGCAGCGCGTAGCTGCGCATGAAGGGCGCGGTCATCGTCACCTGGGCGCGGTCGGCGAGGCAGAACTCCCGGTGCGAGCGCAGCTTCTTGATGCACGAGAAGATGTAGTCCCAGCGGCCGATGTTGAGCCCTGCCGAGTGGGCGCGCAGCTCCCACAGGATCTCGTCCATCTCGAAGGCGGCCGGCAGCGTCTCGATCAGCACGGTGGCGCGCACCGAGCCGTGCGGGATGCCCAGTGCTTTCTGCGCCATCGTGAAGATGTCGTTCCAGAGGCGCGCCTCGAGGTGCGACTCCAGCTTCGGCAGGTAGTAGTAAGGCCCGCTGCCCCGGTCGAGACGGGCCCTGGCGGTGTGGAAGAAGTTGAGGCCGAAGTCGAAGAGCGCGCCGGATATGGGCTTGCCGTCGAGCGTCAGGTGTTTCTCGTCGAGGTGCCAGCCGCGGGGACGCGGAATCAGGACCGCGTACTCGGGGTTGAGCCGATATGTCTTGCCCGACTGCTCGAAGGTGATGGTGCCAAGCACCGCGTCGAGAAGGTTGGCTTGCCCCGAGATCATGTTGTCCCACGTCGGGCAGTTCGCATCCTCGAGATCCGCCATGAACGTCGAGGCGCCGCAGTTGAGCGCGTTGATCACCATCTTGCGGTCGGTGGGCCCGGTGATCTCGACGCGCCGATCGAGCAGGTCCTTCGGCTGGTCGGCGATTTTCCAATCGGAATCGCGCACCGCCTTCGTCGCGGCGAGGAAGTCCGGCATCCTGCCGGCGTCGAATTCCTTCTGCCGCGCGGCGCGCGCGACGAGGAGCTCGCGGCGGCGCGGCTCGAACTCGCGGCTGAGGCGAGCCACGAAGGCGAGGGCATCCTCGCCCAGCACCCGGCGGTATTCAGGCGGGAGCGGCGCATGGATCTTGAGGCCGGGAGGCAATGCGATTTTCGGGTCCATAAACGTCCTTTGGGGCCATCTTGCAGTGTATTACCACACCGGC